>NZ_JBCJKS010000010.1:0-96565 GCF_039822565.1 Corynebacterium sp. SA-MJD20WY100
ACCGATAAACAAACTTAAAAGTTTACAGTGACGCGTGTTTCGAACAACGCCACCCGGCACACACCAACCAACCCCTCATCCAGAGAAGCCGGCACAAACAGCACTCACACCATCTGAAACAGACAAAAATAAAAAGTACATTGGCACACTATTGAGTTCTCAAACATCATCCGTACACCCAGTCACAACCCTTAAAGAATTGCTCCCAAGCGACTTGTTCAAACTTAGTGATTGGCTTTGACTCTGTCAAATCCGAATCAACGGAGTTTGCGTTGCCGCCTCGCTGGCGACTTGGATAAATATAGGCCCGGACCTAGATTCAAACAAATCGCGAGGTCAGGGCCTTAAAAATCTAGTGGTAGCACGCCATCAAACCGTTGGGTCCTTCGATGACTTGGATGGGGGTTTCGAAGATATCGGTGAGGATGTCGTCTTTCATGATGGACTCGGTGGGTCCGAACTCCACGATCTGCCCGTCTTTACACGCACAGACATAGTCGGCATAGCGCGCGGCGAAGTTGATGTCGTGGAGGACGACGATGATGGTGCGGCCGAGGTCGCGGGCGGCGACCTGAAGGTGCTTCATCATCTCCACGGAGTGCGCGATATCCAAGTTATTGAGCGGCTCGTCGAGGAGGACGTAGTCAGTCTCCTGGCAGAGCACCATGGCGACGTAGGCGCGCTGGCGCTGGCCACCAGAGAGCTGGTCGAGGTAACGGTCCTGGAGTTCTTCCAAGTGGAGGAAGCGGATGTACTTGGAGATGATCTCCTCATCACCGGCGGTAATGCGCCCCTGCGTATACGGGAAGCGACCAAAGCCCACGAGCTGGCGCACGGTAAGTTTGGTGACGAAGTGGTTTTCCTGACGCAGGATGGACAGCACCTTGGCCAGTTCCTTGGACTTGGTCGAGGTGACGTCGTGGCCGCCCACGGAGATGGAACCGGCGTCCATGTCAAGAAGGCGACCAATCATGGTGAGCATCGTCGACTTGCCGGCGCCGTTAGGACCCACGAGGGCGGTGATGCCGCCGGAGGGGATCTCCAGATCGAGGGGTCCGATGGTGAGCGACGAAGAATAGGACTTCGTCACGTTCTTTAAAGAAATCACAGTCTGCCCTTTCGCAAGATGACGAACAGGAATACCGAGCCGCCGACGAGCTCGATGATGATGGAGACTACGCCTTGCGCGTAGAAGACGTGCTGCATAAGGAAGTACGCGCCGGTGAGCACGAGGAAGCCAAGCCCGATGGCCATCGGGAAGATATAGCGGTGATCGTAGGTGTCCACGAACTGGTACGCCAGGGTGGCCACGAGGAAGCCCAGGAAGGTCATCGGACCGACCAGCGCGGTGGTCGTCGCCATGAGCATGGAGACAAGGATGAGCGTGTAGATGGCGTTGTACTTGTGGTTCACTCCGAGGTTCTGCGAGACGTCGGCACCCAAGGCGATGACGTTGAGGCGCCGCGCGTTGAGGAACAACAGGACAGTCGCGACAATCACGATGGGAATGGCCACCGAGTAGTACTCGGTGGACGCGTTGTTCACGGAGCCGAAGAGGCGCGCGGTGAGCACGTCGAACTCGGAGGGCGTGAGCAGGCGCTGCATGAAGGTGGACAGCGACCCCAGTCCCCCGCCGATGACCACGCCCACGAGCAGCATGGCGTGAAGGTTCTTCTCCGCGCCGGTGAGCAGCCAGGAGTAGAGCAGGAGGGACAGCAGAATCATGATGCCCATCTGCATGAGGAACGTCCCGAAGTTGTGTGAGGCCGTGAGCCCCGCGGCGCCCAGGAAGAAAACCGTCGCCGTATTAATGACGCGGTAGAGCGCCTCGAAGCCCATGATGGACGGGGTGAGGATGCGGTTATTCGTCACCGTGTGGAAGGCAACGGTGGCTATGGCTTGGCACACGGCGACGATGGCCATGGCGGTGACGGCATCAGCGCGGCGCTCGGCGATGAGCCAGAACTTGCGGGTGCCGAACGGCATGGGGTTGTCCCAGGCGAGCAGGCCGAAGGCAAAAACTAAAGCCAGACCCCAGACGACGGACAGCGTTATCCAGTATTTCTTAGTGACCACGGTTGCTCCTCACGATGAGGACGACGAAGACGACGGCGCCGATGATGCCGAGGATGACGGAGACGGGCATCTCGAAAGGCGAGATGATGACACGGCCCACGAGGTCGCAGAGCGTGACAATGCCGATACCGAGGATGCAGACCCACGGCAGGTTGGAGCGCAGATCGTCGCCGCGGATCATAGACACGACGTTGGGCACGATAAGCCCGAGGAACGGCAGGGAGCCCACCACGACGGTGACTACGCCGGTCGCGATGGCGATGAGCCCAGTGCCGATAAGCAGCAGACGGTTGTAGTTGAGACCGACGTTCGTCGCGACGTCCTCGCCGAGGCCGACGACGGTGAGACGGTCGGCAAAGAGGAAGACGACGATCAGCACGATGAGCACGATCCACAGGACCTCGTATTGCCCGGTGTAGACCGAGGTAAACGAGCCCATAAACCAGATGCCGAGCTGCTGGAGCATGTCCGTTTCCAGCGCGAAGAAGGTGGAGACGGCGGAAACGACGGAGCCGAGCATGATGCCAATGATCGGCACGATGAGCGAGGAGCGCAGGGTCACGCGGCGCATGAAGAGGAAGAAGACCATCGTGCCAATGAAGGCGAAGGCCACAGAGCCGACCATGCGCACAAGGATGGTCGATCCGGGAAAGACGACCATCGTGAAGAGCAGGCCGAGGCCCGCCCACTCGGTGGTGCCCGTTGTAGACGGCTCGGTGAAGCGGTTCTGCGTGAGCAGCTGCATCACGAGGCCGCTCATGGCCATAGCAGCGCCAGCGAGCACGAGCGCGATGGTGCGCGGCACGCGCGTGGTCATAAACATGTCAAAGCCGTCGCCGTGCGAGAACAGGTCGTACTCCCCCGTCGCCAGCGAGGCGAGCAGGAGCGCGAGCACGCCGATGCCCCCAAGCACCAGCTTCCAGTCCCACAGGCGCCGGCGGGTCCGCGGCGCCTCGAGTGTGTCAGTCATGAAAAATCCTTAAAACCGGAGGGGCAACGCGGCCGCTCCGGTGAAGGGGTCTAGCAGGGATTACTTAGCCGACTCAAAAGCGTCAGCGATCTGGTTGAGAACCTCGGTGTAGGTGATGATGTTCTCGTTGGTGTAGGTATCCTCCGGGGCCGTAATGATATGGCCGTCCTTGACGGCGGTGACGTTCTGCAGCGCGGCGTTGTCCTTGATCAGCGCCTCGCCGTGGAGCTGGCCGTCCTTGGCGCCAATAGCACCGTCGCGGTCCATGATGAAGATCCAGTCCGGGTTGGACTCGGCGATGGCCTCGACGGAGATGTCGTCGCCCTCGTGGTTGTTCGAGCCGTTCTCCACCTCGAGGGACGGCGTGAGGCCGAGCATGTCGAAGTACGGGCCGAAGAAACGTCCCTCGTGCGGAGCGATGTAGCCGATCTCGCCGCCGGAGGTGTTCACGGCCATGATCTTCTTGGACGGATCGTAGGCCTTCTTCGCGCGCTCGAGTGCCTGGTTGAAGTCGTCGACGAGCTTCGCGGCATCCTCCTCGTGGCCGAAGATCTCGCCCAGAGCCTCGGTCTGGCGGATGAGCTCGGCTGGCAGGTCCTTGCCGTCGCGCGGCTCGAAGTCGAGCACCGGCACCTCATCGCCCACGAGCTCCTGGAGGTCCTCCTGGTACTGCTCGAAGCGCTGACCGTTGATAACGATCTGCGGGTCCGCGGCGACGAGCGCCTCGAGGTCCGGCTCCTTGTGGCTGCCCAGGTCGGCCTCGACGGTATCGGCGTTGATCTTGTCCGAAAGTGTCTTCGGCACGAGCTTGAGCGGCGCCGCCACGATGTTGACACCCCAGTCAGCGAGGATTTCGAAGGAACGGTTATCCGTCACGGCCACGCGGTCATACGGGAGGGTGAGCTCGTGGGAGCCGGTGTTGTCCTCGATGGTGAGCGTGGTGGCATCGGCAGCAGCGGCCGAGGTCTCCGTGGACTGAGAGGACTCCGAGGAGGAGCAGGACGCGAGCAGCGCGGCGGCGGTCACGGTAGCAACGGAGGCAACAAGAGTGCGACGAATCGTCATTGCGAGATTAATCCTTTTCATTTCCCGCCCAGGGCGAGATTAGGAGAGCGTATGTTTACGAAAGGTACCCTAACCAAACTTAGGTAAGGCACGCAAGAGGGTACCCCCATCCGTCGAAAGATGGAGTCCACCCCGCGCAGTAGAATTCTCGGATGGGCTTTCTCTCCTCGCCCCTCGGCCTCGTTGCCCTCCTCGAAACCCTGGTCAACTGGCCGCGCAACCTCCCTGTCCGCGTCGTCGTGGGCGGACTCGCCGCGGGCGTCGGCCTCGGCGTCACCGGCTTCGGCATCTTTGACTCGCAGGACGACGCCTTCGACTTCATGGCGCTGATCGGCTTTGGCCTCGTTATGCTCATCGCCGGTACGAACGCGCCCACCACCCACAAGCAGCTCGGCCACGGCCTGGCCACCGGCGCGCGCAACGGCGTGCTCGTGCAGATCGCGCTTGCCGATGCCGCCGCCATCATCACCCTGCCCCTCGCCCTCGCCCCCGAGCGCGTCGCCCACACAGCCGTTGGCTCCGTCGCCACCATCGCGGCCGCGGCAGCCTACGCGTTCATCGGCCATTTCAGCACCAAGGAAGAGACCCGCCTGCGCCGCGTCCCCAAAGAAAACGGCTCCGCGTCGAGCTCCTCCGCGTCCACGTGGACCACCCGGCCTACGACGTCGCGGAATTTTACGTCACCCGCCATATTCGGCGGAGTCACACACTTACATGTCATGCGGTGCTCCCCTTCCCGGGTTCTGGCGCAGCTCTGCAGCCTGGGCCAACTGCCTTCACATATCACCTATCTCTACCCCGGCACGCGCGGCGAACGACCCCCACCTCCCACCCCGTGGCACACTGGGAGATACATGTCTACTACTCAGGATCGCGACCCCGACCTCAAGGTCTCACTTGGCCGCCACAAAGAATTCGTTATCCGCAACCGCTTTGAGACGGCCTCCATCGCCGTCGATATCGCCATCGCCGTGGTCTTTATCACAGGTTCCATCCTCTTCCTGTTCAGCCTCACCAAGGTAGGAACCGTCTTCTTCCTCCTGGGCAGCCTCGCCATGGCCGCCCGCCCCGCCATCCGCCTGCGCCGGCGCATGTACCTGCAAAAGATCGGCGCCGACCGCGAGGACGCGGACCAGGAAGGCTCCTACTACTAGGCCTTATTTACCTGCGGGTACCGTAATCACTTGGACGCCCAGCTCGCGAATCTGCGCGAGAATGGCCGCTGGCGCGTCCGTGGTCGTGACCAGCTGATGCAAATCCTCGATATCGCCAAACCGAAACGTCGAGACGTGATTGAGCTTGCGCGGTGCCACAGCCAAGATGCGTCGCGTGGCCGCGCGCATCGCCGCACGTTTATTCTCCGCATCGTCATACGTTGTCGTCGCCAGCCCGTGTTCCAGCGACGTGGAACACGACCCCAGCACCACCACGTCCGCGCGAAATTCCCGCAAGGCGCTCGCCACCGCGACGCTGGACAACGCCAGCGTGTCCGACTCAACCTCCCCACCCGGCACAAAGATATTCGCTCCCGGCTTCGCCCCGAGCGCCACCGCGGAATGCAGGCTCAGACACATCGCCGTGATGGGCCGGCCAGCCAGCTGCTGCGCAATGGCCTGCGCTGTCGTGCCGTTGTCAAAAATCACCGCGTCATCATCGGCAATTAACTCCGATGCCGCCCGCGCAATCGCTGCCTTCGCCTCCGGGTCTTCTGCCTGCCGCACGCGAAACGGCATGAGCGTTCCGCGCTGCTCGACCCGGCGCGCCCCACCATGTGTGCGCACGAGCAACCCCAACTCTTCCAACTCAGCGAGGTCCCTGCGAATCGTCACGGCCGCCACTCCAGTGAGCTCCGCCAAGTTCCGGATGCGTGTCTCCCCCGGCCGATCAATCGCGCGCATGATCACTTTGTGTCGATGTTCGCGTTCCATGCGCCCATTCTTGAGCGTTTCACCGATCCTGTCAAGGCCACTACACCCGCAGTTAGCCCACCACACGCGCCATAAATCCAGGTCGCGCACCCCCACCAACGACCAGCCCCACCCGCTCACAGTGATCATTTTCGGCGAGCGAACGCTCACCTAGATTGAGCCCTGTCACACCCCGTGGCACCCGCAAGCCCCCAGGAGCCCGACCACATTCAGCTCGCCTCCACGCAGAAAGGATACGACCATGACACCCCGCACTATCGCCAGCCCACGCACCACCCGCCGCACGAAGCCCCGCCGTGCCTCCAGCACCCCGACACTGGCACGCCTGCGCGAGTGGTTCCGCGACACCGGACTCGACCGCACCGGCACCGTGACATTCACGCTCATCACCGGCGCCACCGAGTCCCGCTAACGCCGGTCCCCGCGGAAACGCCCCGATGAGACCGCCCGCAACCACCGACGATCATTAGGCTGCGCGAGCAACTCCGGGTCCCCAGCACCGCCAACAGCCCCTCGTCGAGTTCCTGCGCGTCCACCTAGACGACCCTCCCCACCGCATCACGGATGCCGACCTCGCCAACCATATTGGCCGGCAGGAAATGGACGGGGGTCGTTGCGCGCGCGATGGTCATGACTGCGGGGTCCTCCTGGAACCTGGATAATTCCCAGCAACGCATCCCAGGCATGTTTACACCGACCCCTTACTTAAAACGCTAGAGGAATAAGACACATGTACACGAATCGTCGCGCGTAGAACGCTTGCCTTCCCACGCACATCCACGCCAGCCATAACAAGTTTTAAGAATAAGCACTTTATATCAACTTAGGTATCCGCCTTGGAACAACCTGCACATTGCCACATAGCTCCAACTGCATAAATTTTTGAGTGCTTCTTCCCCCGAGCCCCGCCCACTCCATACGGGTGCGCCAAGCCTACATCGCACTAGACACCGAGGCCACGGAGCACGACCAAGGTCAACCCCGTATCAACCCGGCGCGCGTCCATGCCTAGCGTCGATGCAGTCGCGGCACCCCCATCGCAGCCGCCAATCAGACCGAGCAAAGCAACGACACCAACAATCGAGCCAACGATGATGGCCACGTCCGGCTCGTCATTTTCATTCGACTCATCAGAGTCGGATTCCTGGTTCGCATCGTTTCCATTTTCAGGGTTCACCACGGTCGAATTTGTTGAATCGTCGGTGGTCGAGGGATCAAGATTCTGCGCATACGCCGGAGAGACAGCGCCGAAAGAGAGGGCCGCTGCAAGCAGGAGGCCGAGAGATTTCTTCTTCACAGAAGGTATTATGACTCTAGTCAGCCATTTGCCAGAAATTGGCACTTCGGGGCTATTTTTGCAGCGCACAACCGCAAACTTTTCGCTCGCTCAAGACGCTTACTGTCGAGATTAGACCGCACAGCGTCCCAGACGCGACCTAGGGCCGCTTATCCCAACCGACCCCGCACCTTCTTCCATGCCATAGCGACATAGCTACGGTTAAGCACCAATGCAAAGACGATCATCACGGCCAAAGCGATGTTATTCCAGAGAAAGCTCCCTAAATAGAAAATCGCAATCACAAAAAATGAGGCCACCACCAAGGCCACCACATCCCGGAGGTTGTAGCGAATCCGCACTGCTTTCCGGGTGTCCCACGCACGGACAAGGGCAACGACTGCAAACGACACCGTCGTCGCTGTCGCCGCGCCCAGAATACCGATAAACGGAATGAGCGCAACATTGAGAACCAGGTTGACCACGGCGCCGAGGACAGTCGTCACCATCACGCGTCGGCTCTGCATCTTCGCTACATACACGGCATCGTAGATTCCGGCGAGAACGTTGATGACTACGCCAGCCACGAGCACCGGCACCACCACCAGGCCGCCGGAGTATTCGTCCGAAATCATGAGTTTGAAGAGGAGCGGCATGCCGGCAATGAGGACGAGACCGCCGCTACCGAAGAGCTTGAGCGCCGAGTTCGCGACGCTGGAGAAGAATTCATCGCGGTCAGGGCTCTTGATATTGACCGATGCCGACTCGGCCCAAGACATCGTGAAGACGCTATTGGGTGCGTTGAGTACGGTGACAAACTTCGCGGAAGCCGCGTAAATGCCGTTGGCACCCGTGCCAAGGAAGAAAGAAATAAGCAGACGGTCCGCCGCATTATTAACCCACCATGCAAGCCCATGCGGGATGAGTGGAACGGAATAGGCAAGCATCGCGCGGCATTGAGACTTCGACCGCAAGGACGGAACGACGAGTGTCCACATGCGCAGTACGAAAAAGAGGTAGAACGCACCCAGGGCATTGGCAATAATAAGCGCGCTGAACACGCCTGCCACCGCCCAATGGAACACGCCAACAAAAACCAGCGCCCCCACAAGCGTTACCGCCGCGGTGATGATATTGGACATCGCGTAGTGGAGGTTAAAGCCAAGACCACGCGAAATCTGGCCGAAGTTCTGCAGAAGTGTCATGCAGATTCCCACGCCCACCACGAGCAAGAAATGAGCCGGGCGGAAAGCGAGCCACACCCCTGCCGCGACAACCACCACGAACAATAAGAACAGCCCTAAAAGGGCAAGCGTATTCGTCACGATCCGCTGTTGTTCCTCACGTGAGTCACGCGCATCGATAAGGAAGCGGAAACTCGCCATGTGAATCTGGAGTGTGAGTACCGGAATCACAAGCGAGAACGCCACCGTCATAAGGTCAACGAAGCCGAACTCGTCCGTTGCCAGAGCGTGCGTATAGAACGGCAGAAGGATGAAACCGACAATCTGGGCGGAAAGACTGCCCAGCCCCAAGATCAGCGTGTTCTTAAAGAGTTCGCCACCCTTGCTCATCGATGTGCGCCCCGTGCTTTCCACTCATGAATCGCGACCGGTAGCCAGGCCCCTGCATAACTAGCCGCGGCATAGATACGCAGTTGCGGCAAAGACTGTGCATCAGAAAGCACCACGCGTCGGTACCGCTTCATCAGCGCCAGAGCAGACCGACGCTCCGCAGCAGTGGAGGCTTCGAAGACCATGTACAACGCTTCGGCACACAGGCGATTATCAAAGGCCGCGGAGAGCTCTTCCTCACGCCGGGCTTCGATCTCTGTGACTAGGCGCATCCGGTCTTCACGGCGAACAGAATGCATCGTGCTGGCGTCGTGCTGGCGGTAGCCATACAACGCATCATCCACAACAACGATGTGCGCAGCCTGCGACATCACGTCAAGGTTCATGAGCAAGTCCTCGCCTACGCAGACATCGTTATCAAACGGCTCCTCGCCTACGGCAGAACGCACAAACATCTTTGCCCACGGACCATTCGGGATCCGCTGGTACAACAATTCAGCACATGCTTCCTCGCCCGACAGCGTTTGCGCGTCGGAAGAACCAAGTTCAGTCGGCTCAAACGAAGCAGAAAACTGCGCATACCTCCCCGCGCACGCGATCTCAGCTCCGGCAGTCGAAAGAGCTGCCAGCAAGCGCGCCACCATGTCCGGATGTGCAGCATCGTCACTGTCGACAAAGCATACGTACGTGCCGCGGGCCTCCTGAACTCCTCTATTACGCGCCGCCGAGACACCTGCGTTTGGCTGCGTAATAATACGCACACGTGCATCCCGGCGCGCCACCGCAGCGCACACCGCAGCAGTTTCATCCGTCGAGCCATCATCAACAACGACGATTTCAATTTCCTCATGTGTCTGTACCAGCAGACTGTTGAGGCATGACTCGATGTACTCCGCAACGTTATATGCGGGCACGATGATCGACACTAGGCTCATCGCGTGGCCACCTCCCGGCCGGCCCACTGTGCGTAGGTGTCGTAGTACTTGTCCATCACGGCCGCGGGTTCGAGCTGATCCAGGATCTGCGCAGTCTCGGCAGAAGGGTACTCCCCGAGCACTGCGTCGCGTAGCTTCGCTGCGAGCGCCGGAACGTCGTTGAAATCCACCAGATATTCGCGCAGCTCGCCCGGCATAGCCTCACGCGCGCCGAACGGCACATCAAAAGCCACCACTGGACAGCCGCAGAAGTGAGCCTCAATAAGCACCATGGAAAATGCTTCGTACTCAGAGGGGTGCATGAGGCACGCCGCCTTGCGCATGACCGCAAAAGGATTGTCAACAAAGCCCACCAGAGTCACCGCGTCATTGAGGCCGCGCTTGTCGATCTCCGCCTGGAGCTCGTCGCGCATTGGTCCCTCTCCCAGCAATTCATAGCGGTAGCCTTCAGCAGCGAGACCACTTTCGTCAAAGGCAGCAATGCCTGCAGCGAGGTTCTTGCCCTCCACATAACGGCCAACGGAAACAATGAGCTTCTCACGCTCCACCTCTGGTCCGCGCTGCTCGGCCATCCCATCGAAGTCCAGGAGGTTATAGATGTAAGTCATCGTCGGGCTCTTCATTTTGAAGTTCTCCCGAATCTCCTCATCGAGAAGCTGCTGGGAGACTGCGACTACACGACGGCGGTTGTAAATGAACCGGCTCATGCGTGCGCTCATGCCCGTCCGAGAGACTCCAGCCATGCCATGGTTGACGTAGATGAAGTCATCAGCGAATCGGCTCAGTCGCGTGACCAATTGCGCGAAGGGCAGGTGTACTGTCGCCAGGTCAATGCGGTAGCAGGCCCAGTCATTCTCGAGGCGACGGTTAAGACCCCACACATAGAACGGCAGCAAGGATCGGGCGCCACGCTTGCCGATGCCCCGTACTTCCACGTTGTCCGCAAGCGCGTATGCGTCGCTGGGCTTTTCGGCAAGGAGGTAGACAATAACTTTCTCATCCTCTCGCGCGCTGTTCGCCATATTTTGCACAACGCGTTCCGCACCACCGTGTGCAATGCCATTGATGACGTAGATAGACGCAGGCTTTTGCTTCTTGTGCGGAGCCTGCCGGATTGCCAGCGGAAGAATGCCCATGACCAGCACAGAGAACGCATGAGACATCGCCTCATAGGTAAGGAAGGTGCCCAAGAACGCAATCGTGATAAAGACGATGGTCACGTGACCATTCATTAATGGACGTCGCACTGCAAGGTAAAGCAGGACGAGACCAATAATGCCCAGTTCGACCGCAGTCTGAATCACCGAGCTATGGATTTGGACGTACCAGTCCACCGGAATGTTCGCTGATCGCGCTGCAGTGAGACCACTGCCAATGATGGGGCTTTGACCGACCCATTGGAACGCACCACGCCACAAGAGAGAACGCGTGTAGAGCGTTTCAGTGGGCAACTGAATCAGGTTAAATCCTGCAGCAATGGTCCCAGCAAAGGATCCGAGAAGCATAAGCTCCTTGGCCAGAGCACCGACAATGAAGCGATTGACCAGAACGAGAAGAAGCGCGAGTACAAGCATCACTAGGACAGCCTTGGACAGGCTCATGACGTAACCAAATACCGCAATGGGAAGAACGACGAGGTTGAGCCAGTTGCGGGTTCGTTTGATCTCGAAGATCGCGACGCCCGCCCAAATAACCATAAATAACGAAGCAAAGTTGGGGTCTTGCGCATACCCAGCGAATCGGAAATCGCCCAGTGGCGTCGAGGAAATGCCATCGGAACCCTTCCCCTCATACTCGCTGAAGTAGTTTCGCAAATCGAGACCGCGGTACACGAGGAACATGCTGAGGAAGAGGAATGCGCCCGAAATGTGTGTGCTCACGCTCGTTGCTCGCCACGTCAACCGACTCCGGAAGGCAATGACCGTAAACCAGAAGAACAGGTTCAGCGCATTGGCTAGCGCCACAGTGAAGAACTGGTCCTGAACCAGCTCAAGGTCACTGAAAATCCACGTCACGTTGCAGACCATCGCGAAGACGAAGTACCACAACAGATAGTGATTGGAGCCAGCTACCCGCAATCGCGGCCACCGCTTCTCCCCCACGCACCGGATAAACCCGATGAAGAAAGTAAGGATCCCTAGGCCGGCGGGAACGAGCCGGGCATCCTGGCCGAACACGAGCAGTTCTCGGTTAAAAGTGGCGAATATAAACGAAAACAGAAAACCGTTAAATATCCAAGCTTCTACACGCTGCAGCACGGCGCGCTCCTCACAGTGAAAGTCAACTCCGGAGTCCACCAACATGGACTGCATATCGGTATATCGAGTAGTTAGTCTTTAGTGAAAGTACACTAAAGCGGCCGGGAGGTCCCCAGTGCGTGGCAGTACGGGGAATGTGTCCAAACCATAATGAGTATGGCAGTACCTGCGTCACAGGGCCGCTTTTCCACCTAGTTTTCGCCCCTTGTTCACCTAGTGCATCGAATTAGCCACCCCCCGGCGAACTATCGGTGAATTAAATATTAATTCATTACCTATCCTCTTAAATTCTGCGACTTGCCACCATAAGCTGGGTGAGCAATTCCCAATGGCGACCTCAAACTGCACATACTCGTGACGTAAGGATTCGCCCCGTTTAAATCCCTTGGAGCACTCATGCAGACCCTTGTTACTGGCGGCGCTGGTTTTATTGGTTCCCACCTCGTTGATCTACTCATCGCGAAAGGTCACGATGTCGTCGTGATCGACAATCTCAGCAGCGGTTCCTTGGACAACCTGGCACAGCACGGAGGTGCAACAAATCTGACATTCATTGAGGATGACCTGCTGACCATGGACATCGACGACGTCGTAGCCCAATACCAACCCGAAGTCATCTTCCATCTTGCTGCTCAAATTGATGTACGCCGTTCTGTGGAGGACCCTATCCGCGACGCACAGCTGAATATAAGCGCTACGATTCGACTTGCAGAAGCTGCGCGTAAGGCTGGTGTCCGCAAGATCGTCCATACTTCTTCGGGCGGTTCTATTTATGGCCTCCCAAAGGATCTGCCGGTATCCGAGGAAACCCCTCTTGATCCACATTGCCCCTACGCCGCATCCAAGGTTTCGGGTGAGTACTACCTCAACACATTCCGTCATCTCTACGGAGTCGACTGCAGCTTCATCGCGCCCGCGAACGTGTACGGTCCTCGCCAGAACCCCCATGGCGAGGCTGGCGTGGTCGCGATCTTCTCCGAGGCGCTCCTATCCGGCCGTCCAACCAAGATCTTTGGCGGCGGCACCAACACTCGTGACTACGTCTACGTTGGTGACCTGGTTCGTGCTTTCTACGCAGCATCGGGCGAGCGCGGCAGTGGCATGCGTTTCAACATCGGTACCTCAATCGAAACCACGGACCGCAACCTCCACTCGCTGGTCGCAGAAGTCGTTGGCGCTCCAGACACCCCGGAAGACTTGCCAGCTCGCTTGGGCGATCTTCCGCGCTCCGCGCTCTCGTACGCACGTGCCAAGCACGTGCTCGATTGGGAACCACAGGTCACGCTGCGCGAAGGCATCGAACTGACGGTGGGTTACTTCCGTTCCCGCCACCGTGCACAGCTGTCGCACCAGTTTTCCTAAACCCCTCTCCTCTTCAGCACCCTCACGGCAGGTTGATCAATCATCAACCTGCCTGAGTCATTTGTGAAAGCACCATGAAAAACCTTCTCTACGCGAACTATCTCAAGCGCAGTCTGGACATCGCCGGCGCCCTAGCACTCGGGGCCGTCACCGCTCCCGTAATGGCTGCCGTTGCTATCGGCATCAAGGCCACATCCAAAGGCCCCGTCATCTTCAAGCAGCAACGTCTCGGCAAAGATGAAAGGCCATTCTACATTTGCAAGTTCCGGTCCATGTACACGGAAGCCCCAAGCCTTCCTCCGTACATGCTGCAGGACCCAGACGCATTCATCACGCCGCTAGGAAAATGGCTGCGGAAGACGTCCATCGACGAGCTCCCACAGGTCATGAACGTACTCAAGGGCGACATGAGCTTCATCGGACCGCGCCCAGGTGCTGCGCGCAATGAAGAAGAGCTCCGTATAGCCCGGCGCGAGCTAGGTGTCTTCAACATTCGCCCCGGCATCACTGGCTGGGCACAGGTCAATGGGCGCGACGAGCTCGCAGCCAATCCGGCAGAGAAGGCAGAGTATGACGCGTTCTATGCCAACAACGTTTCACCACGTATGGACCTGCGCTGCCTGATGAACACGGTCAGCACAGTAGCACTGCGCAAAGGGTACGTAGAGGGTGCGAAGAAGGGGAAGCCAGCCCGCCGCAAGGTTCTCTTCCTCATCCATACTCTCGGTGGGGGCGGCGCTGAGAAGGTCCTTGTTGATCTCACAGCGGCGCTTAATCCGGAGATCTTCGACATCACAGTCATGACGGTTATTGACACCGGTATTTACAAGCAACAGCTCGCCCCTCACGTCACTTATAAGACAATCTTCAAACTGCCGAGTTTCGTAAAGAAGCGCTCGACAGACACATCAGGCACGCTGAACGCCCAAGCGAGCGACAAGACGAAGCTTGCAGCACAGCTGTACGCAAAGGCCTGGTGGTTCATTCCGCTGCGCCTCTTCCACCGCGCAACTATCCGCTCCTCCTATGATGTTGAGGTCGCATTCCTCGAGGGCATTCCTGCCAAGATCATCGGCAGTTCGCCTAACCAACGATCGCGCAGGTTGGCCTGGATCCATACCGACTTTGCAAAGAACCACAAATCCAAGCAGTTCTTCAAGTCCCGAGCCTCGGAACTACGCCGTTATGGTGCTTTCGACAAGATCGTGTTCGTTTCCCCCGAATCCCAAGCCGGTTTTGCCCAGGAATTGGGTGCCCCGGTCGACTCAGAGGTTATCCCGAACCCCATCAACGTTGAGCGAGTACAGGAGTGGAGCCAACAACCGCTGTTAGAAGAAGCCATAGGCACATACGCGAAGGAACACTGTGATATCACAGTTGTCGGTCGTCTCGTCCCGGTAAAGGCACTTGATCGCCTCATCACCGTCGTCCAAAGGTTGCGCGCTGAAGGAGTACGTCTTGACCTCCACATCGTGGGCGACGGCCAGGAGCGAGAGGGCCTCCAAGCTCTAGCCAACAACGCGGACAACATCCACTTCCATGGGTACCAGTCCAATCCCTACCCGTTCATCGCTGCATCAGACCTATTCTTGGTCCCCTCGCATGCCGAGGGCTTCAGTACCGTCATGCTCGAGAGCCTGCTACTAGGCGTCGCCACTATGTCCACCAAGGTTTCAGGTAGTTCTTTCCTCGAGCCTCAGCAGATTATAGGTAACGACGAAGCATCGATTACACAGGCGCTTCGCTCCTTTGCAACAGATCACGACTTCGCACGGGAGATCGGCTCTGCGTCTGAGCACGGACAAACCAAAGCGCTACGCATGGTCGAGGCGAATCTTCAGCGCATTGAGTCCCTACTCAATGGCAAAGCATCGGACGACTAATCTCTCGGATCTGCGAACGGGTAGACTGCGGATCGACCCTAGACGCCTTGCAGCCCTCGTGCAGGATTTGCACGACGGGCTGACCACCTCAACCACAGGACTACTATCGTGACTTCTCGCTCCGTCGCTTTCGTCGGACTCGGCTACATCGGACTACCTACGGCTGTCGTTATGGCGAATGCTGGCGTCGAAGTCACCGGCATCGATGTCAACGCTGCCAATGTTGAGCGCATTAACCGCGGTGAGGTCACCATTGTCGAGCCTGGTCTGCAGGACGAGCTCACTATGGCCCTGGAGTCCGGCCGCTTTCACGCCACCACCCAGCAAGTTCACGCGGATATCTACATCATTGCGGTGCCCACGCCATTCACAGATTCACACGACGTGGACATGAAGTACATCTACTCCGCGGCTGAAGACATTGCCCCGCAATTGCTCGGCGATGAGCTCATCATTCTCGAGTCCACCTCGCCCCCGCAGACTACTGCCAAAATGGCCCAACACATCCTCGAGCTGCGCCCCGATCTCTCAGCCGATGGAACTAACAATTCCGAAGGCAAGCCCGTCGTCTATTTCGCACATTGCCCCGAACGCATCCTGCCAGGCAACGCCATTGCGGAGCTCAAGTCAAACGACCGCATCATCGGTGGACAGACTCCCGAAGCCACCCGCCGTGCCACGGAAATTTATTCGACTTTCTGCACCGGCGAGCTTCTGCCTACCAATGACGTCACAGCCGAGATGGCAAAGCTGACGGAGAATTCCTTCCGCGACGTTAATATCGCCTTTGCAAATGAGCTCTCATTCATCTGTGACAACCTCGGCATCGACGTTTGGGAACTCATCAACCTCGCAAACCATCACCCACGCGTCAATATCCTGCAGCCCGGCCCCGGCGTTGGCGGCCACTGCATCGCTGTCGATCCTTGGTTCATCGTCGCAGCCGACCCGCTCAATGCAAAGCTGATCCGCACCGCACGCAACGTGAATGACGGCAAGCCGGCATGGGTCATCGACAAGGTCAAGCAAGCCGTCGCAACTACCCGAGCTACTAAGATCGCGGTGCTTGGCCTCGCGTTCAAAGCAAACATCGACGACCTGCGCCAGTCGCCTGCGCTCAACATCGCCGTAGACCTCGCTGAAGAGCTTCCCGATGCCGCCATCCTCGCCGTCGAGCCAAACATCACCGAGCTACCCAAACGTCTTAAGGGTTTCGACAACGTTCAACTCAGCGATTACCAGACCGTCATAGACCAAGCCGATGTACTGGTACTGCTCGTCGACCACAAGGAGTTCAAAGATTTGCCAATATCTACTGTTGGCGAGAAGACTATTATCGACACCAAGGGACTCTGGCACTAAACTACAGAGATTCTTAGCCTTTCCTCACCCGTTCTAGAAATTAGGGACGGCATTTCCCATAAACAGTGGAATGGGCTGACAAACAGGTGCTGCCCAGATGCACTCCAACGAATTGACAACACCTATTTTTCAAACCAAGCCCCCACGATCGACTCACCCCCTTAGCTATTTTGGTCACACTTCGGATTATTTTCACCGACTCAGTCTTACACACAAGCCAACCAGGTAAACGGGGAATGAACTACGGGATGCAGGCAGGAAAACTAAATGGGACCACTACGCCAGCCAGAAAATCTGGAAATCTCAAACTTTAGTTGGCTTCACCGACCACATAGCCTATTTGGCCTATCAAGTAGTTCCGCTATCATTGAGACAACTGTTCACACAGCTTTATCTCAGAACTACTCACACAGGGAAACGTATGAAGAAGCCCAAAATCATGGTTGCGTATGGTACTCGACCCGAAGCAATCAAATTGGCGCCCCTCATTAAAACCCTCAAGAGCGACAAACGATTCGTCACGTGTATCGTGTCTACGGGCCAACACCAAGAGATGCTTAATCAGGTCAACGTCATGTTTGGAATTGAGCCCGATTTTGACCTTAGCCTAATGCATAAGAAGCAGCCACTGAACCGCATAATGTCCCGTGCGCTCAAGGGGCTAGACAAGCTACTTGAGCGCATTGCCCCGGACATTCTTGTGGTTCAAGGCGACACTACGACTGCTATGGCCGCCGCAATCGCTGGTTTCAATCGCCACGTCAAAGTCGTACATCTCGAGGCAGGCCTTCGATCTGGCGATATGAGCTCCCCTTTCCCAGAAGAAGCCAACCGTCGTCTAATCACTACCGTGGCATCCTTGCATCTCGCACCGACTCACTCGGCCCGGAGCAACCTACTTGCTGACGGCGTCAACCGGAAAGATATCGTCGTCACAGGCAACACCGTCATCGATGCACTGCACGAAGCCGCGACTTGGGACGTCGGCTTCGAAGACCCCCGGATCGCTGAAGTATTAGAGTCTGGCCAAGAGTTTATTGTCGTGACGACGCACCGTCGCGAAAACCTGGATTCGATGGAGCAGATCGGTCATGCAATTTCGCGCCTCGCAAAGCTGTATCCTAATTACACTTTCATTCTGCCGGTACACCTAAACCCTGTCATCCGGAAGAATATCGCTCCACAAGTAGTGAAAAACAATAATGTTTTACTTAGCGCTCCACTACCGTATGACCAGTTCACTCACCTGCTTGCGAAAGCCAAGCTCATCATTACGGACTCCGGCGGAGTCCAGGAGGAAGCACCAGCTCTAGGGATTCCAGTCATTCTCATGCGCAATACCAGCGAGCGCCCTGAGGCCATCGAAGCCGGCACCGTTCGGTTGGTTGGCTCCGATGAAGACGTTATTGTCGGTGAAGTCTCTCTCCTGCTTGACGACGACAGCGAATATAAGCACATGTCTGAGGCTATTAATCCCTACGGTGATGGGCGAGCCGCATACCGAAGCGTCGCAGCTATTGCCGAGCTAACCGGCGTCGGCACTCGCGTTGAGCAGTTTACGCCACAGTCATTACACGGTAAAAGCTATGCGGACGAGCGCTAATGCTTTCAATACATAGTTGACGCCCGTTGTTTTGCAACAAAACGGACTGGGTACCTGCCTCGAAGACTTTGTTGGTAACGTTAAGACTATTCTTTTGCAACAATATTTCAGAGAGGACAAGTAGTGCGCATTCTTGTAATCTCGCAATATTGGGAGCCCGAAAATGGCGTCCCGCAACGACGCTGGGCATGGCTCGCGGAGGTATTGCGAGCAAACGGTCATGAAGTCGCCGTTGTAGCTCCCCCGCCCCATTACCCCACTGGCGTATTGGACAAAAATTGGACTCCAGTGTCCTCGGAGCTCGGTGCCCACGGTGAACGGATTTTCCGCAGCAACTTCCGTCCGCACGGACGCGGCATCTCAGACCGCGTTATCTCGCAGGCTTATATCGCCGCCAGTACGCTAAGAAAAGCAGTTGGTATCATTCGTCGACGAGATTTCGTGCCCGACGTTGTTATCGGTACAGTCCCAGCAATACCGTCAGCGATCGTCGCCAGGATCATCGCGACTTTCTCAAACGCTGGCCTCTTAATCGATCTTCGAGATGCTTGGCCCGAGTTGCTGCACAATTCCTCCGAATGGAACTCCTCTCTTCATAAGGAGAAGTCATGGAAAGACCTCATCAAACAAGTAATCAAGATACCAGTAATTCATGCGACCAGCGTAGCGATGACGTCTGCACTCCAGAAGTCATCCGGTGTAATAGTTACTGCGGCGGATCTTGAGGTCCCAAACGAGCACCGTTTCATCATTCGCAACGTCTTTCCGTCCCCAGCGTTAAAGGACTTCCGAATAGACCGACAGACGCTCCACGAGGAAGGGAGCCTTCGAATACTTTACGGTGGTACTCTAGGCCGCGCTCAAGATCTGGACAACGCAATTGTTGCTTTTCAACTGCTTCAAGCAGTTGCTCCGCGTTCAGAGATGCACATTGTAGGAGGAGGAGTAGCAAAAAAATCGTTGCAACAATTCTGTGAGCATCATCAGCTCAATGTGAAATTCTATGAACGCGCACCGTTGGAGGAAATGAAGAAACATTATGAATGGGCCGATACAGCGCTCGTTCATCTCGCCAATTGGCCAGCTCTAGCGAAAGCAGTCCCCTCAAAAACTTATGAACTAATGGAGATTGGCATCCATATCTCTGGCGTCGTAAACGGCGAAGCCGAGGCTATCATCTCCGAATTGGACGCTGGAGCTACGGCGGCGCCTGGTGTGCCTGAGGAACTAGCAGCCGTCTGGATGCATATTCTCGCACACGGCCTCAACCACTCTCCGGCAAAGGCACGTTCTTGGATTCAGCACCAGCGTTCGAACGTTGCTGTCGAACAACTGCTAAGCGCCATTGAACTCGCAAACCGTTCTTCGTAGAAAGTTCCGATAATGCGTATTTCAAAAACAGTCACCCGACTCAAAGTAGTGCCGCTTCTAGCTAGCGCAGCTACTGCGTTTGTGGCAGAGGCGCCTGCGCAATTTTTAGTCAACGTCACAAATCGGCTTCGTCCTGCCCTTCGTTCAGCTAAAATACAGCTACTGCTCAACAACATCAGCACATGTGCTCTCGCGCACCGTAGTTCCGCTGAGCGAGAATTTAGCAAGGGAAATATCTCTGCGGCGATTAGCCTGAGCAAGTTTTCTTTACAGAGAAAAATTCTCCAATCCGAGCTCGAAGTTTTAAAGTGTCACGACTTAGGACTGGAAAAAGTCGACTACACACCCCCTGAAGAACCTCGAGTCCTCTATTTGCTCACGAACTCGACTCCGTATACTAGCTCCGGATATACGCAGCGTTCTGACGCTATAATGGCGGAGGTCAAAAATCAAGACATTTTCATACAGGCTGTAACTCGACTTGGTTACCCGATCTCCGTTGGTAAGTTGGCGTCTAGCACGAAAGAGACCAACCACGGGGTTGTGTTTCACCGACTTCTTCCGTTGACGTTGCCCTTCAACAAACTTTTACGGCTGAAGAAGACTGCGGAGCAGGTTAAGCAGATCGCGATCGAAAATAACATCTCCATAATCCACACGACCACAGACTTCAAAAACGGGCTCGTCGCGCGCTCTGTCGCAAAATCGCTCGGGATTCCGTGGATTTATGAACTTCGAGGTGAACCTGAAAACACCTGGCTGTCTCGTCAGTTGAAGGAACTTCACAAATCTGATCCGATAAGAAGCGAGAATTACCGTTACCGCCGTAGCCAGGAAACCTACTTTGCCGCTTCAGCTGATCGGGTTGTTGCGCTTAGCGAGGTTTCCGCAAGGAAATTTGTCGATCGCGGGGTTGACTCCAACAAAATCGTCGTGGTTCCAAACTCAATCGCATCGTCGCTGGCCTCACAAAAATTTGAAAAGTCCGTGGTCAGAAAAACCCTAGGCATACCAGAATCCCGTATAGTTATCGGAATTATTTCTTCCCTTGTAGATTACGAAGGTGTTGACGACGCCATCCGTGCAATGGCGTTTCTGCCAGTAGACCACCACCTATACGTTGTCGGCAAAGGTACCGCAGTGCCCGGCCTAGAGAAGCTTGTAGCAGCCCAAAACCTAGAAAACCGAGTAACTTTTGTCGGGGCCGTATCACGTGAAGATGTTCTGGACTGGTACGCTGCCTGCGACGTTTTCCTCGTCCCGCGGAAAGACACAGAAGTAACTCGCAACGTAACCCCGATCAAGTCGCTACAGGCACAAGCCCTAGGCATCCCTGTCGTAGCTTCAGACCTCCCTGCCCTCCGAGAGGTTACAGGTGGCCATGCACTCTATTGTGCTCCGGAGGACCCCTATTCACTCGCCGATACTATTATTCAAGCCAACGCCGTAGACGTCATTGCGGCACGCGCTTTCACCCAGACAAGAACTTGGGAGCGTTCCATTACGAAGCTCATCGCCACCTACACTGAGGTACTTCAAAATGCCTAGAAGTGCGTTACTCGCGACCCGAGCCACGCTGAACCATGCGCTCACCAGACTCGAGTTCATTGCTAAAGGCATTCAGCGACATCTTCTCGGCCGTCCAAGCCCCCAGTATCAGTGGAGCCACCGACCACGTGTCCCAACACAGTACTGGTCGATACCGGAAAAATGGGATGATATACCAGCTCAAGACAGCATCTACCCTATGAATTCATCTGTGTACGGAAGCAATTCTCGAAGTCTGACGTTAACTGTCCAATACGACAGATCAACCATCTCAAGCTCACCAGTACATTACGACGATGCGACCTGTCTCGGGAAAACTCGCCGAATAAGCAGTTCGTTGCTCATACCCAAACCATTAAAGCGGACTCAAACTTTTGCTTGGGATAGTCCTGAATTGACTAATTTTCTCGAGTTTACCTCCAAATTCGTCGATCATGTCCAGGTTGTGGCCAAAAGAGAAGATAAGCAGGAACTCACAAATACCTGTGCTTCGCTTGGGTTTTCGGTCTCCAACCTCCATATACAGTTAGAGCCCAACACAGCGGTTGCAAGCTACATAGCAAACAATTGGGGCAAACCTATGTACGAGACTCCACCTAAGCCTGAAGGCATATCAGTCATCTGCATGACAAACCGACCGTCGATGCTCCCCCATTTAGTAAAACAACTCGAAAAACAACGAAAGGTTAAAATCGAACTATTACTCGGAACGCATGGTTTCCGGATCGACGATTTATCTCGAAACTTACTAGAAATCGGCGCTGACAGCATTAAAACGTATTATATCCCAAGCCACGAGACACTGGGATCAGGTTACAATCGACTCCTCAAAGAGGCAAAGTACGACTACGCCGCAAAGATCGATGATGACGACATATATGGAGCGCATCATCTCTTCAACAGCATCGAGACGCTGAAGCGCTATAGCGCAGCCGTTACTGGAGTGAAACAGGCACTCTTTAAATTTGAGAACGATGAGAGCTTATATTTCAGGGGAAACGCAAGCAGGTTTGAATTCACGAATTCGCTAATGGGCGCTTCCATTTGTTTTCGCACCGTCCTCGCAAAAGAGGTAGCTTTTGGCAATCTCAATATGGGCGAGGACTCAACTTTTCTAGCCAACATACTTAAGAGAAATCATGCAATAGTTGCTATGCCGTCAACCAACTTTTGCGTTTCGCGCCAGTTGGGTCCAAGCCATACATGGGGAATCGCAAAAGAGACGATCGTCGACCGCTCAGTGCAAATTCCCAATAGGAATAGAGTCTCCTAAAGAACTAATCTCCAAGTCCGATGGCTCCGAAAGTAAGACGGAAATCCCCGGCCAACAATTCCATGGCGAACCATTACCCGCTTATGTGCGATTACGAACTACGTGGTCTACGTGGTCACTGGTTTGATCTCAACTTGCTCAGGCCGAGGTCCCTTATAAAACACGTTGTCAAAGCTATTATTTAAGTGCCCTACATCAAGGCCCCGAAGCCCAAGCTGGCTTAGGCGGTAGGCGAGAACGGTTCCGGCGGGCCCCAGTGCAAATAGGAAAAGGTCAACGTCTTTCCGCTTCTTACACTCCTCGACTATCCTCTCCACATCTGAATATGCATCCTTGTTCTTAGACAAGATAATGTCTGATGACGTGGACGTATCGAATATCTCATGCTCCGGATTCATCCGTGATGACTCACCTGTAACAATACAAATTTTCTTACCACGCCACAGGTTCTTCCACGCATCAACCAATGGTTGACCAAAGGCCTGAAATGCTTGCGGTCGGGAAACAAAGGAGTCTCCGAACCGGTCGTTTTTGAGAAAGAATCGCGTCAAGGGCCAGTATTGTGTCCAGAATTCAAGCCAGAATTTGTTTTCGACCAGTGGTTCTGGATAGGCCACCAATAGTCCAGCCGGATTGACTGAGCTCATGGTTCGGAGTTCACGCATCAACCGCTTATCGTGCGTTTGAAAACCTATATTGCGTTCGGTGACCATACACTTGATCTCACCGTCACCGAACCGGGCTAGGCTAAGTTCTTCTTTGTCCACTACTTCGAGAGTCTCAAGAACAGACAGCTGGCGAGTTGCGAACGTATCATCCATATCGAGCAGGACACGATTACGCGTGTCCAAAGAAACCGTAGTCGAAACCCTTCGCATTTCATCAACCAACGGCTCTGCCCAATATTCAAGTAGCCCTTGAGATTCTAAACAACGTGCGACAATTCCGAAAGCGACGGCTGACACACCGGATTCAGAAAATGAGGTTCCCTTCGCTGTGACAAAGCACGGGTGTATCACTCGACCGTCGCTAATTACAGTATTACCGGCGCCAAACGGATACCGGAAAAATCTGCTGAATTTTCCAGCAGTATGATCGTTCCTGCATACTAGCTCAACTTTATTCAGCCCATCGAATTCAACAGCAAAATCCAGAATCGAAGTCTTAATCCCTACGAAAGCCACGTTCTTGTATGTCGAGATATTACTTACGTAGGGGTGATTCTCAAAAGCTAGCTGCAGCTCTTTAAGAACTTCTGCCTGAGTCAATTTCATTTTGGTTCCTTAGTTATCTCTTCGATGATGACATTATTCGTAGGGCCATCCTGTAAGATTATACAAGTTGACTCTTCCTGAGTTACGGCAATTTCGCTCGACAGTTGCAAAATCACCAGCTCGCCTTAGCTGCCTTTTGGCTAAGACCCCTCCAGTCGTGATGCCCTGCTGCTTAAACTCGTTGCGGTTACATTCAAAACCATGTCATAACTACGATGGCCTACACTAGTCGGTCAACTCGCCTAGCAGCTCAAAAAGAAGAACCACGTGATTCGGCGGAACCAACTCGTTTGACCCCAGGAGCGCACATCTCACTGGCACTATTTCTCTTATCCATCAAACGTTAATTTTAAGTCTTGTACGGGGATGGCTAACGGTCGCCATCCTCGCGAAGCTAATTTGTTTCGACAAACCTAGCTATCGAACAAGCCGGCGGCCCAAGTTCCGAGAAGCGATGGCATCCATCAGTCGACGCGAATTCGACGAATCGTCGTAGGCAAAGAATTCATCCATGCGTTGTCGGTAGAACGTCGCAGCTTTCGACTCTCCAGATTCAAGCTTCTCTATGATGGCCTGAACAGTAGACTCATAATCGAGGGCAAGCGGACCAAATCCATTGTCCCGGAACGAAAAATATCCTTCCTCATAGATATGCCCGCCGTAGAATTCAGCTCGATCAAACTGCGCGTAAATGACTTCTTTCCTGAGATAAGCAACGTCAAACGCCACGCTAGAGTAATCGGTGACAAAGACAGAACACTCGTTGAACGCATTTCTATAATCATGCGGTGGTAAGGACACCTCGAATCGGTCATTCCCTAGAAAATCCCGCGCTTGCGCCGCGTGGCTAGGGTGAATTAAAAATTGTCCAGAATAGCCGTGCTTGACCATTGACGCATGAAGTCTCTCGTCGTTCATAAGGTCCTGAAAAAAGCGATAATACTGACTGTCTACAAAATCAGGATTATAGGGCCTTTCTAACGACTCGTGATCAAGTGCTGTTGACAAGGAAAGTCTCCAAGTCGGAGCGATTACTAGCTTCTTTTTGGGGTGGTTAGCCAGTCTATCGTGCCGGGGGAGTCCAGTTAGGACGACTCGTTCGTCCTCATGGAAATACCCACCTTCGAGAATCGCTTTTCGCTCTCTTTCACTACTCGTCACGAAGAGCGCAATACGCTTCTCAAAGCTATTCAGCCAACCCGACTGGTCGTGGAGCATAATGCCGTGCTGTAAGAAAACGAAGTCAAAGGTATAGCAATCGCCGACAAGTTTCCAATCTACGCCAAAGGGATTGACTACATAGTCATCAATCTGTGACGAAGCTAAAAGTGACGAGCACAGAACCGTGAGCTTTCCGCTAAGAGTCGTTGGATCCACAACCTTCCCCAAGTTTCGCATACGCGCAAAATCTGACGAGGTTTTCGCTAATAAAAAGATTGGTTTCACACCAGCAGGACAATTTTTTGAAACATACGCGAAGAACGCCTCACCGTTATCGCCTGCAGACCCTGGGCGATCTGAGATGGCCCAGATATCTTTTCGTGCAAACAGTAGATGGAACAACCGGAGAATCCTGACCAGAGCAATGGTAAGGCGGCGGTGATTTACGCCTCTGAGTTCTTTATTCTTTGCCATGCTTTTCAGGAAAGAAGCTTCACGGCGTACTAGTTCAAATCTGGTTCTCTGTTTTAAGGCGATGTAGTCATTATGGCCGTTCTGCAAAATGTAACGGCCATCAACACGATAAGTCGAAGAGCCATTAACAAAGCCCGAGGGCTTCCGAAACTCGATTCTTGACTTAAGAATCTTGCCCTTCACGCGTACCGCTGGGCGTATCTTGCCCCCTACTCGCATTTTCAACTTGGCGCGGAAGTAGACGGGCTGAAAGGCAACACGATCTAAGAATTTCACCGACCGATATTCAGGCGCGGGCATCGTCTCAACAGCAACAAATTTGCCATCGCGAATGAACCCGAAGTCTATCCCCTCAAACGGTACCCCGCGGAAAGTACCGGCAAGGAATAAATCCGTCCCCTGCATCTCCACCCTGTCAAGCAGACATGTAAATTTCTCCTCCGTGGCGGACCAAATCTTTTTCCCTCGATAGTAAAAACTATTGCCACTAAGGGTCGAATGGGTGAGGACGTTTTCACCAAATTTCATTTGGAGAGCCAGCAGTTTGTGATCAATATAAATATGGCGCTGCTTTAGGATTACATCTATGTCAATGTCGCGGAGCAGCCTCTCTATCCTTCGGATATAATCCGCTTCTTCATAGTCTTTCAGAATGCGTTGCTCTTTTTGCTTTAGACGCCATTGGATCTCATACGCTGCCCCATTTTGGACATACCGAGGCACGTAACCTTTAGCATCTCTAAATTCATCAAACAGTTCGATATCGCAATATTCAAGAACGGGAGAGAACCACTGTTCCTTTTGTGATCCGGTGTCGATCGCCGAATTTTCTTCTTCACGCTTTCGATAAAGGTATTTGGTCTCAGCAAGTAATCCATACTTCTGTTTGCGCATTATCAGTTGAGTCAAGAACTTCCGGTCTTCGGCGACAATCAACCGAGAATCCATGCGCACGCCGTATTTAACAACTGAATCACGGCGCAGGAATGAGCTACTGACATGAGCCTGGAGGGACTGCCACTCACGATTAACATCAACAACGCGAGTACCGCTTTCAAATTTTTTCGAAAGCGGGTGGATGCCCTCTCGTGCCCCAAAGAAAACAACAGGAATAGACACAACATCGAGATCACGGCCTACATTGCCGAAATATTCCGATACTGCTTCAAGAGCGTTCTCTTGATACTTATCATCTGGGTCAAGAAAACCTAGATACTGTCCGCGCGCAAAATCTATTCCATGGTTTCTCGCTGCGCTGACCCCTTGGTTACTCTGGTAAATATATCGGATGTTTTTCGGAAAACGCGATTGATAATTTAAACAAATCGTTTCGGAGCCATCGGGGCTCCCATCATTTACAAGAATTAATTCGACATTATCTTCGAAACCTATCGTCTGACCGATCACGCTCTCAATGGCTTCAGCCAGATATCGCTCCACGTTATAAATGGGCATAATTATACTAAACGTAGGGGCGACGATTCGATCCATATTTTCCTCTCCCATTGATAGTCCTTTTTGTTTTAGTTCGACTTTGGTTTACCACGCGCTTCTGCCCTAAGGCTTTGCAGAGCGGCTTCCACCCGTCGGCAGGCTCCACCATCGAATTTTCGCCTGAGGAACTCTATAAAGCTCTCCTCGAAACGACTTTCTCCCTGCTTATCATATAGTTTACACAGCAACGTCTCCGAATCTTCACAAATTTCTCCAATGCCTAAAGCGGCATAGCTATTAGAATCTGGCTCATATACGTGTGTCTGACCCCTCGAAGGCCTTGTGCGCGCAGGTTGATAAAAGTAAACAGCAGCTCCGGCTAACTTCGCATCTATCGACAATGAAGAATAGTCGGTTACAAACTCAGTCGCAGAAACCAGTAGTGCTTGGACATCAATGTCACCCAACGTAAAAAATTCGACACCAAAGGCCTCGTTAAATGCACCGCGAAATTCCTCGAAACTTGGATGCAGTAGAAATGTAGCTCTTATCGTCCCGCCGCTGCGGTCCACCATGTCTTGGACGCCCCTAACAATGCCCCCCCCATTGACGATAGAATTCCGAACTACGAATAGTCTGCGTTTGTTCCGATGCTTGCTCGACAAGCGCGTTTCGAAGGCCCTTCTGCCAAGTAGGCATAAGAGCGATGCATTGCGTGCCTCGTTTGGACTGCTGCTTCTGAGTAAGCCTAAACAGCCGATCAAACCGAGTTAAACCAGATTCAATCACTTTACGGTCTCCAGCGCCATCAGGTCCGAGAAGCAATTGCTCACCCGGGTACGACGTGCAGACCGCGGCCACTGTCTTGGGAGCGAGCCACGCTGAGAGATCATTGAGCGCAACTCCGTGCTGCAAAAAAACGAAAGGTGGTATTTTCGCGTTCCGCTGAAAACGCCCAGGAATGAAGTACATGTTGTTCGCAATGGCATCACTGCTAACAACGGCAACTGATGCCAGGTACAGGAACTTAGCTCGGAAAGTTCCGTACGGAACCAATTTGACGCCTTCCCTTACAAGCCTGTCCCAATCCTTGCTTTCTTTTTGTAAGACAAAAAAGGGCTTGAAGACGTGTCGGTTTGAATCGGACATATATCTATAAAGGTGCTCCGCATTATCGTGCGCAGACCAAGGGCGGTCTATAAGCACCAAAATACGATAATCCGTGAGCTTCAATAAAAGCGATCTTGCTGTTGAAAGCAAATTCTGTGATAGCACAAAGCACATCCGTCGCGCTGTCCGGCGAAAGAGGTTCATTAAACGACGCGAGCAATGCCCAACAACATAGTCAGAGAGCCCTAGCAGCCGGATAACTGCCCAATCCAAATCTTTAATGCGAGTCGGAAAGTACTTACTGCGGTAGCTTGTTTGACTGGAACGCCATCTCTCAACATACCGCAATTCAGACACTCCAAGATACCCGATTTGTTTGCCGCCCCAAATGACAGGTCTCTGATCCCGCCCGCCTATACTGGATTCGATTATTGTTTCCGAATTATGAATCGAATCTTTCAGTCCTCTAGTACGCAGTGCAAGCATTGCTTCCAAATTCAGTGGGCGTATGCGAAACTCGCACAACGAGTCCAAAGAGATTTTCCGAACTACTCTTGCAAGCCGATCAAGACACGCACTGAATTCCACAGGGTTTGAAAGAATGAAACCCGGCCATTGATCGACGGCATCCAAATACCACGAAAGCTCGTAAAGGACTACGTTTTCTACCCATTTGGAAAGTTCTGTTCCCGCCGACGATCGGATGAGCGCCAGATACCCAAATTCCAACTGTTCGTCGAAACGCGATAACTGCTTCCACCCCGCTTGCACTAATGAACCGCCATCGCCGCGTTTACGATAAATATAATGTGAAGAGTCACTTAAGACAACACACGCGGAGCTACAGCTTAGAAGATACTGACCAATAAATTTCCCATCTTCAAAGGAAGGGCGGACTCGTTCATCAAAAAAGAGTCCTGCTTTACGAAGAGTCCTTCCTCTCAGGAACACTGGTATACCGAGCTGTATGACTTCTGGATGCTGACTAAGCACCAACGGACCTCGGTATTCTTCAAATCGATAGGTTAGCGGATGATTATTCTTGAGAGTTTGGTCTCTCTCGCTGTAAATGAGGACCTTGCAAAAAATAGCGTCAACAACTGTAGATTCCTCAGCCCTTCTCATTGCCGAAATCGCGTTCTTAACATAGTTCGGAGAAAGGACATCATCTGGATCCGCAAAGCTCACCCAGTCAGCATCTGCAACCGACAAGGCTCGATTTCGAGAATAGGAAACACCACGGTTTGACGTATTTTCAATGAGTTCACCACGTGTCGGCCACCGCGTTAGCCACCGGCGAACAACGGACTTCGATTTGTCGGTCGATGCGTCGTCGACAAAAATGACGCGCAGTGCCCCTCGATAGTTTTCAAACTGCCAGTTCAAGCTAGTCAGGAAATCTTGCAGGTAGCACTCTGAATTGTAAATCGCAACGATTATATCGACTGAGGGAAGCTCAACGCTATACGTCGCCATGCCGCTCACTCATATCTGCAAACCGCGGAGGCATGTAAGTCAGGCGATGTCCCTCAAGTATTGATGTTGCAAGGTCGTCTTCGCCACGAGCACTGGCGGCAGCCCAAGCGGAGTATGCATCCGTTACTTCGTCCACCTCACCATCGGCCAAAATCTCTCCCTGATGAAGCCAAATGGCCCGAGAACAGTTTTTCCGAATGGATTGAACCGAATGATTAACTAGGAAAAGAGTGCCTGCGCGAGCAAGGACTCGGTCCATCCTCTCCGCAGCTTTAGCAGCAAAAGCTGCATCTCCGGTCGACAAGGCTTCGTCAACCAACAGAATTTCTGGTGTTATCGACGTCGAAATCGCAAATTTAAGCCTTGCGCTCATCCCCGATGAATAGCCTTTTATCGGTCGATAAATCGCTTTCCCAAGTCCTGTGGCCTCGGCGATCTCTGGAAACTTGTCGTCAATTTCCTCGGGCTTCATACCCATCGCTAAACAACCTAACCAAATATTCTTCTCTCCGGTCAGATAGGATTGCAATGCCGCAGACACTCCAAGCAAGACAGGCCGTGACTTAGCCAGCACTCGTCCGGTATTTGGGACTTCGTTCCCAGCAATCAGCCGCAACAGAGTCGACTTGCCTGAACCATTATGCCCTATGAGCCCGATGGCTTCCCCTGGATAAGCGTAAAGGCTAACTCCTTTAAGTGCTCGAACCGAGTTTTCACCAAGGCGTGCATGCCTGAATGACATTCCAAAAATGTCTCGCGATTCAACCTTATAAGATTTCTCTACGTTCTCTACAATCAACACCGGTAGTGTTCCATCAACGTTCGACGGTGACATAACGCTCCTCGGCCCTCCAGAAAAACCAAAACCCGAACAAAAACGTTCCAAACGACCAAGCACAAATTGATGCAAAAACGCCCAGAGACGGAAGAGATGCGTACATTACCGCTCCTCGTATTGCCTCCAAAAATTGATACGCTGGGTTCATAGTCATCGCTTTGATTAGGAACGGGTGATCTACATAGCGAGAAACCGAGAAGAACACGCCAGAGATAAAAAACCAGGCGCGCATACCGGCGTCAACTAATGGACCGATGTCTGGTACGAAAGCGGTAATCCGCGCCAATATCAAGTGAAGTCCTCCGCCAAACATCAAAAGCAACAACAAAAGTGGAACTACCGCAAGAATCCGCCACGTCGGCCAGGTCCCCCACTGCGCTAATAGAGCCACCACGATTGCGATAGCCGCTGATGGAAGAAGGTCGTACGTATACCGGAGCATCTGCGAAAACGCTACGCAAGCTCGCGGAAAAGAGAAGGCATCGATTAGGTTCTGGGAGGCCTTCACAATGCCTACACCCGAGTTCACAAGCTTTGTGAGAAAATTGAAAAAAGTGACGCCCAAGATTAAGTATCCGACAAAATTATCGATATCTCGAGCTGTCCTCAGAATCAGTCCGAAGATCAGGCCATACATAACGCCGTCGAGCGCTGGCTGGGCAATCAGCCAAAAACGCCAAAGCTTATAATTACTTGTTGTTCTGAACGCCTTCGACTTGGCGTCAAACGCAATGAAGGCTCGATACTCCCAAATTCTAGCAATGTAAGAGCCGAATCCGTCTGTTGATCTCAGGCCCACCAGCTGCGAAGAATCAAAACTTATTTCGCGCTTCAACAAAGCTCCCTTCGCGCTCGTACGTTCAACTGGCGGGTCGCTTCTAAATGCGCCCCAAAGACTCTTCTTGGAGCTGGTCTTCCGATGTCGTCCCAAGACTAGCTGCCTTCCATATTGAAGATTCGAGCACTTTGCCCATTAAGGTCATTTTACCTTTCTAAGGCTACAGCACTATTCGTCGTCCACGTCAGTTACTAATACAATTAGCTCGGGCTGCCGCCAGTGAGGCCTGCAGGGGCATTGCAGGCCTGCCCGACGCACGAAAACTGTATCCCTACAGGCGATTTGCACACCCAACGGTTCCCTTACTATAGTTTCAATCATCGCACAGAGCGGGAAACGCAAAGTGCGCCACCTTCCTCCATAGCTCAGTTGGCAGAGCATTCGACTGTTAATCGAAGGGTCACTGGTTCGAGCCCAGTTGGAGGAGCAGAAGGAGAAACCACCTGGGAACAGGTGGTTTCTTTGTTTCAAGCCACCCCTGATTCGAGGTTTAGGCTTAAGGGACAGAAGGGGTTCGGACATTTTAGGAACGTCCCTTAAGCCGGCTAAGTAGCCAAAGCCCTTTCTAATACCCACACCGTATTGGAAGGGACGAGACGTCGAAAGCGAGAAGTAGGTAGGCTATGTTCCACATACTTACTACTCAAATCATTAAGGAAGCTCCCCACAAATGATCCAGTTTGTTGTTGGCGCCGCGGCAGGCTACGTATTCGGCACTAAGGCGGGCCGGAAGCGCTACCACCAGATCAAAGATGGTTACGAAAAGCTGGTGAACTCCCCTGCCACCAAGACGCTTGTTAACGGCACTCGTCGGGCAATTGCCAACCGTCTCGATCCGGAACCGAGAATGAAAGAGGTCAAGGATCTCTCACGCGGACGGCGGAATTCGGGTCAATTCGACAATTCGGATACCGTGTACGAACCCGACCAAGATTAGTAGTTTAAACTGATATTAGTGTGCATTGCGCACTAGTAGCCAGAATGAGCACCGCCCTCAGGGTGGTGCTCATTCGAATTTTTCTTGTTTGCGAAAAGTGACGGCGGATTACCGGCCGCGTCGAAAATGGTTAATTTGCTCCTAGTTCTGTCCGCTTCGGAACGCGCGCTCGTTAAGCTCCCTGCGAGCTTGTTCTAGCGCAACCAGATCCGAGAACAGCGAGTTGTACGCCGCTTGGTCGTCGGAGGGGCGCATGCGGCCGAGCTGGGCCTTGATGAGCGCAATCTGGTCGCCGACGCGGGACTCCTGGAGGCGGGAAAGCACGGAGTCGGTGTAGACATTCATGTCGACATCGGTGGGCAGGATTTCCTCAACGGCGAGCTCAGAGATGAAGCTCTGGGCGGTGACGTCGGGCATCTGCTCGCTGACTTTTGCGACCCATTCGACTGGGGGCATCGTCAAGGCAGTGGCAATGCCGCCAGCCTTGGAGATGGCCTCGCGCACGGCGCGGTAGGCCAGGTTGGTGTAGCTGGAGGCATCGATGCCATCGAAGTACTCGCCGGCGTTCTGCGGGTACTGAAGGGCGATTTTTAAGGCCTCGCGCTGCGGCCAGAGGTGCGTGTCCTTCGGGTTGGGGCGATGGAGCACGGGGACGTCCTGCGCTGCAGGAGCCTGCTTAGAATCGTCGAAGCGACGGATGGTGCGCTTCTCCTTCTTCGGGGCGCGGTGGGCTTGCTCGACCTGCTGGAGGACCTCCATGGGGTCAGGCCAGCCGACCCACGCGGAGAGGCGGCGTGCGTACTCGTCACGCAGGGGCTTGTCCCGGATGTCGGCAACGACGGGGACGGCGCGGCGCAGGGCTTGGAGGCGGCCCTCGGCAGTGTCGATGCGGTAGCCGGCGATGATGGTCTGCACGACGAACTCGAACATGGGGATGCGATCTGCGATGAGGTCGCGCACGGCGGCATCGCCACGCTTGATGCGCAGATCGCAGGGGTCGAGGCCCTCGGGGGCGACAGCGACGAAGGACTGGCCGGTGAACTTCTGCTCGCCCTGGAAGGCACGCATGGCGGCTTTCTGGCCGGCCTCATCGCCATCGAAGGTGTAGATGAGCTCGCCATTGAAATACGAGTCGTCGAGCATGAGGCGGCGGAGGATCTGGAGGTGGTCCTCGCCGAAGGCGGTGCCGCAGGAGGCGACGACGGTCTTGACGCCGGCGGCGTACATGGCCATAACGTCCGTGTAGCCCTCAACGATGACGGCCTGGTGGGCTTCCGCGATGTGCTTCTTCGCGAGATCTATGCCGAAGAGGACCTTGGTCTTCTTGTAGAGCACCGTCTCTCTGGTGTTCATGTACTTGCCCATCGGGTCATCATCGAAAAGCTTGCGGGCGCCAAAGCCGATGACGTTGCCGGCGAGATCCTTGATGGGCCAGATGAGGCGACGGTGGAACATGTCGATGGGGCCGCGCTTGCCCATTTTGGACAGGCCGGCCTTTTCGAGTTCCTCGAAGGAGAAGCCCATGCGGATGAGGTGCTTGGTAAGCGTGTCCCAGCCCTCGGGAGCGTAGCCGCACTGGAAGTCGTAGATGATCTCTTGGGAAAAGCCGCGGTTGAGGAGGAAATCTCGGCCAGGTGCGGCCTCGGGGGTTTCGAGCTGCTTGCGGTAGAAGTCGTGGGCTGCCTTGTTCGCTTGGATAAGGCGCTGGCGCAGGCCTGGCTTTTCCTCGCGGGCGGCGGCGGAGCCACCTTGATAGGTGATCTGGTAGCCGATCTTTTGGGCGACGGCCTCGACGGCCTCGGGAAACGTCAGCTGTTCCATCTCCATGAGGAAGTTAAAGACGTCGCCGCCCTTGCCCGTGGAGAAGCAGTGATAGTAGCCGCGCTGCGGACGCACGTGAAACGAGGGGGTGCGCTCATCCTTGAAAGGGCTCAGGCCCTTCATCGAGTCGTAGCCAGCAGGCTTTAGTTGCACGTACTCCCCCACGATTTCCTCAATGGGTGCACGTTCACGGATCGCTTGAATATCGCTGTCCGGAATCCTGCCTTTCGCCATGGGTAATAGATTACCTGCACTGGCAAATCAGCGACCGATTTCTTCATGGTGCTATCCGTTTGCAATGATGGGGGTATGGCGCACTCTACCCCCTCGAAGAAATCACTGCCTGCCGTCATCGGCGGCGTGGTGCTAGTCCTCGTGGCGGGCTATTTTGGCATCGACTTGGGCGGGGATTCTGGGTCCTCATCTCAGGAGTCGTCGTCGGCTACGTCTGCTCCTGCCTCAGCATCTGGGACGGCTTCTGGGACGGCGGGAGATGAGGGGGCATCGGAAGGCTCGTGTGCTCTGGACACGCTGCCGGCTGAGGCGGCGGAGACGGTCGACGACATCCTCGCCGGCGGGCCGTACGAGTACCCCGACAACGACAACGTGCGGTTTGGCAACTACGAAGGCGTGCTGCCCCAGGAGTCGCGGGACTACTACCGCGAATACACCGTCGAGACACCGGGCCTCAACCATCGCGGCACACGCCGCATCATCACCGGCGGCGGTTCCGAAACCGACCCCGACGTCTGGTACTACACCAACGACCATTACGAAAGCTTCTGCTCCATCCCCGACGCGGAAGGGTAACCATCATGAACCGAGTTCTCATCACCGAACCGCTGCGCACGCGCGAGGAATTCTTTGCTGCCTTGGGCAAGATGCACTTTGTAGGAGACTCCCCTGCCCCCAGCAACCTCGACGCGCTGGCGGACTTTGTGCGCGAGTTCCATGTTGACGTGATTGTGGCCGCGGATATGGCGCTCGAGCTGCATGACTACCAGGACCTGGTGCGGGTGTTGGAAGCTGAGGGTGTGAAGTTGGTGCGGTAAAGAAGAAAGCTCGTTGTTCCGAGAGGAACAACGAGCTTTATCATTTCAGCCGGATGCTGGCTTAGCCCAGCATCTTTCGCAGCTTCTGGAAAGCCTTCTCAAGGCTATCCGGCACCAGGAAGTTAATGGCGCCCAAGGCTGCGATGACGCTGACGATTGCGCCGCCTAATGCACCCAAGACACCCGCGAGACCCGCATCCGACGTGGAGGAGCCACCGGTGTTGCCCGCGTTATCGCCGTTGCCAGGCGCGCCGCCGTTGTCCTTACCGGTCACCTCGACGACGCGGTTGGCGATGGCCTGGTTTCCGGCAGCATCCGCCACCTTGTACGTCACCGAGTAGGTTCCAGGCTTCGACGTGTCGACGGAGCCGACGACCTCGATGGAGCTGGTGAGGTCGCCATCAGTGGCATCGGTAGCCGTCACGCCCTCCGCAAGGTTGGCCTTCTCTCCTGCCATGATGCTCAGTGCCCCGGCGGGGACATCGATCTGGGGAGCTTCGCGGTCGCCGGTCGGCTCGGTCGCCGTGAAGTAGCCGAACTGGCGGGTAAAGCCCTGCTTGTCTGCGTCCTTTTCAGAAGCGTCGGTGGACTGAGCGTACCAGCCATACGTCTCGCCTGGGGTGAGACCAGTCCACTGCGTACTTGCGCCCCAGCCCGACTTCGCGGTATCCGTGCCGATGACCTCGTCCGTCGGGGTCAGCGCCAGCATGGCGTTAGAGGTGAAGTTCGTCTTACGGGTCTGGAACTGGACCGGCACGCGGAACTCATCCTCGTGACCGTTGTAGCGCCCGCGGTCGTCGTACTCGGTTGCTCCGAAGTTATCAAGGAGCGGAGAGTAGGTATCCACGATCATCTCGCCGGCGTCGAGGTCGAACTGCAGAAGACGGAAGAAGGAGGCACCGAAGCGCACACCGGTGTCCTCGCCGTAGTCGCCCACCTCCGTGATGCCGAGCTCGTCGGTGCCGACCTCATAGAACTGGTAGTCCGCAAGAAGCTCGGTGACGTGATTGTTCGTCTGGCCGGCGTCCTTGCGGGTGACGATGGAGACGCCGTGCTCGTGTCCGGAGAGGACGAGTGCCACGTTCGGGTTCTTCTCGATGAGCCCCTCGTACACGGCGCGGCCATCGTGGGACGCGACTGCATCGCGTCCGTCGGGACTGCTCGACGGCTTGTTGTAGGCATGGGTGAGAATAATGCCGTTACGGTCCGAGTACTGCTTCAGGACGCCGTCGGCCCATGCAATTTCTTCGTCGGTGACGTCGTATCCCAGGTTCACGGCTACGAAGTCGAGGCCGTTCGTGGAGAACAGGTCGTAATGGTTATCGTTGTCGCCTTCCTTCCACGGGTGGTAGGAAGCGTCGTAGGTGTTCCAGTCACCCTTGCCTTGTTGCTCCTCATAGCGCTCGGGACCAAAGTACTGGTTGTACAAGCTGTCTGCGCCGGTCTCGGCACCCGAGAGGTTGTCGTGGTTGCCCGGAAGGACGCTGTTGACGATACCGGCGTCCTCAAGGATCTTCTGCGCCTCGGAAGCGAACTCGAACTGCTTCTTCGAGACCTCCTTCAGAGACGGATCGTGGTGCCAGTCCTCGATGATGTCTCCGGTGTGTGCCGAGTACACGATCTTGCGTTCCTTGGCGTTGTCTGCAATCCACTGCGGTACGGACGTGTACGCTTCCTGCCACTTAGCGCGCTCCTCCTCCGTCGCCTTCTCGACGGCGCCTTCAGCCAGGTACTGCGTATCCGTGTGGTGAGCGATGGCGAAATCGTAGTCCTCGGGGTTCGCAAAGGAGCCCTCGACCGGCTCATTGAGATCATCGGCGAAGGTGTCGTAGCCAACGAGCATGGCATGGATTGTGTCTCCGTCGACGAAGTCCTTGTTCGCCTCGGCCGACAGCGTCACGGGCTTATCCGCAGCACCCGGGGCATCGGCAAGCAGCTGCCATTCGCTGGTTTTAACGTTCCAGACGTAGAGGCGGGCTGTGCGCTTCGGGTCGATGGTGCCAGACCAGACGAGGTCATGGGATTCGGCGTCCTTGTTGGCGAGAGTGAGATCGAAGCGCTGGAAGGGCATGTCACCCGTGTTGGTGGATTCGACCTGAGCACCGGTGCCGGGCTTAAGGACGGTGTCAAACTCGGCGGCATCGGCAGCATCGAAGTCGAGCGTGTCGGGGATCTCGGTGAACGAGCCCTGCGTGCCACCCTGCGCGACGTCGACGTCGGCCTTGGTGAAGGTCGTCTTGACGTCCTCGCCGCTGGGATTTACTGCGCGGGCGGCGATGGTGACGCCGTCACCCTCCGGCGTGGAGTCGGTTCCCTCACCGACCGGCAGGTTCGCCGACGTAAAGCTGTACGACTCAGAGACTTCGTTGCCAAAGACATCGTGGCCAGCCGCAGTGATGGTGTGCTCGCCGGCGCTGAGCCCGCGGCCGATCTCTTCGCCGATAGCGATGGGCTCGCCGTCCAAGGTGTAGGTGAGCTCGCGGGCAAAGAGATCCGGGTTATTGAACTCGATGGCGAATTCGGTGGGCTGCGAAAGGAAGGAGCCCTCAGCCGGCGTCGAGGAGGCGATTTCGCCCTTGAGATCCGTCTGCAGGTGGGACGTGGTGTACAGGGACGCAATGTCAGCGTCTTCCAAAGGCTCGGAGAAAATGCGGGCTGCAGAAATCGTAGCCGCCGAGTAGAACTGAGCACCGTTGTTCGGGCCAGAGTCCGCGCCAAGAGTCAATGCGTCCGCGTTAGAGCCGGGACGGGTCATCGTGCCTTCAGCCTTAGTCTCCGCGGCCTTTACGCCATTGACGTAAAGCTTGGAGGTCTTTCCGTCGAAGACGCCGACGGCGTGATACCACTGACCCTCCTCCATCTTCGTCTTGGCCTGCTTGTAACCGTTCACGTGAACGGTGAACGTGAGCTGGTCACCGTAGGCGACCATGGCCCAGCCGCCCGCTTCCTTATTGGCGCACAAGCTCTTCTCAGAACCATCAAGGTTGCCGTCGTAGCGGAAGACACACTCGACAGTAAAGCCATCTTTGAGCTCGTCGTACTTGTCTCCGATATCGAAGCCAAACGCGTCGCGCTCACCGTCGAAAGTGGCGACCGGGGTTCCAAGAACCGGATCCGTATCGAGCTTCGGAGCACCCATCAAGTTTGTTGCGGTGTTAGCGGCCTTATCGGTGGCGCGACCATCGGCAAAAGAGACATCAATGATGTCAGCAGCCGGCGCTTCTTGAGCGTTGGCCAGGGTCGGAGCAACAAAAGACGAGCCCGCAAGGCTCAAAAGGGCAAGAAAACTCGCCTTACGCGAAATATTGGAATGCATTGCCATCCTTGATGAAAGAGAAATTTCGAAAGGTATACCTTTTCGGTACGCGTGTAATGCTAGAAATGTCACTTTTCAAACTCGTGTCACTCAAGTGAATTAATTTGAAACTAAAGGCAAATGACGTTAACTTGCCTGCCTATCTTTCTCGTGCTGCCGCGCGATGGGCGTTGGGGTCAAGATCCACGTGTGGGGGTTACTTGATATGCACCAACAAAGGTGCCGCTTCGTCAACGCACCGCTTATATCAGTGCCTTATCCACGACCATTACTACTGTCAGAATGACCAAATATATAAGAAAAGAACCGCGACACAATCGCTCATCTCATGCAACGGATCGGTGCTTTCACAATGGACAGGGTCCGAGAGGTTGGGTGGGATCATCGTCAACAGAGTGAACGGCACACTATCGATGAGCATCTTCACCTCACCGTAGAGGCGTTTTTCGAAGCGAAGCTCAAAGAACCAAAAATCGTCGAGTTGCTCAACCACTATTGGGATATCCCGAAAAGTGAAGCACTGAGAGTGATCCACGACGCGGAAGACGTGAGAAAATCCAGCAGGACTTAATCGGCTGAACTCCGTCGAACCACAATCTAGTCCATGAAGCCGGAGAGCTCGGCGCTACGCTTGGCCAGCCGCTCGAGGCGGGACTCGGTCATGGAGGCGATTTGGTCGATGATGACGCGGTCGCGTTCGGCGTCGGAGTTGGCGGCGAGCCACCAGCCGGCGAACATGGCGTCGAGGGAGCCGGGGGCGCCGGCGATGAGGTAGTCGTAGACGCGGTAGATGCGCTCGCGCTGGCGATCCTGACGCGTGAGGTGCGCGGGGACGTCCATGACGTAGAGGACCGCGATGGTTTTAAGCAGCTTGACCTCGGCTTGGGCGAGTTCGGGGACGACAAGGTGGCCGTTGGTGCGGCCCAGCTTGTTCTCGGCGAGGAGGTCTGCGTTGGCGGTACGGGTGGCGCCGACGGTGGCGCCGACGTAGCGGCCGACGAGCTCGGAGGTCATCTTCTTGAGATCGGTGTAGGCACGCAGGGAGTAGTCGAAGTCGCCGATGGCGTTGATGACGTCGAGGCGGCGGAGGGAATCGGCGGCATCGAGAAGCTCTGCTGCTTCGCCGCCGAAGGCTTGGGCGCCTTTTTCGGCGAGGGTGGCGAGCTCGACGAGGTCCCACAGGACGGATAGGGAGATGCGGCGGGAGATAATGCCGTCTTCGACGTCATGGACGGAGTAGGCGATGTCGTCTGACCAGTCCATGACTTGGGCTTCGATGGGCGGGAGGCCGTCGGTGTGGCCTTGGCGGACCCACTCGAGGATGTGGGCGTCCTCGTCGTAGCAGCCGTACTTGCGGTTCGTTGTGCCGTCCGGGTTGGTCTTGAGCTTGGGATATTTGCAGGCGGCGTCGAGGGCGGCGCGGGTGAGGTTAAGTCCGTAGCTTTCCTCGCGACCGTTCACGGTCGCGACCACTTTGGGCTCAAGGCGGGTGAGGATGCGCAGGGTTTGGGCGTTGCCTTCGAAGCCGTTCTGGGCGACCTCGTTGAGGGCGGTCTCGCCGTTATGTCCGTAGGGCGGGTGGCCGATGTCGTGGGTAAGCCCGGCCATGTCGCAGAGGTCCGGGTCCAGGCCCAAGCCGCTGCCGATGCCGCGGGCGATCTGGCCGACCTCGAGAGAGTGGGTAAGGCGGGTGCGGGGTGTGTCGCCGTCACGGGGTCCGACGACCTGCGTTTTATCGGCGAGGCGGCGCAGGGCCGCAGAGTGGAGCACGCGGGCGCGGTCGCGGGAGAAGGCGCCCCGATGATCTGGGCGAGCGTCGTGGGCGAAAGAGGAGCCTTTGGGAGACTCGTCGAAAAGGCGCTCGGTATCGGCGGGTTGGTAGGAATACATCGAGGTTAAGCCTAGCGTTTATTCGCGTTCGAGCTGGTCGTGGCGCGCGCTCCAGTTGGGGCGCATAATGCGCTCGAGGCGGTGCAGGGCGGGTGTGAGGCCAGGGATGACAAGCGCGAGGATTCCGCCGACTTCGTGGATGACACAGCGGAACCAGGATGCCTGTGGGAAGTGGATGGGGCAGGCTTTGGCGGTGACGGTTGTCGCGCGGAAGCCGTGGCGGCGGGCGATGAGCCAGGCGCGCGGCGCGTGGTAGGGGTCGGTGACGAGGGTGATGTCCTTGACATCTGGGAAAGCGCGCTTGACGGCATCGAGTTCTTCGCCGGTGGTGTGGCCTTCGCGCAGAGCAGTGATGTGGGTGGCGCCGCGGGCTTCGAGGTAGCGGGCCGCGACGCCGGCTTCGGTGAAGCGGTCGCCGGGCATGTTGGAGCCGGTCGTCACGAAGTGGCGGTCGGTGCCAAGCGCAAGGGCGGCGTTGAGACGGGCTTGGAGAACCTTGGAGGGGCGGCCGTCATACTGGGCGGCACCCAAAATGACGATTGGGCCGAGTTCATGTTCCATTAGTGGGTAGTCTAGTGGCATGACTTTTTCGCGCGTTGGACGCGCGGCAGTGGCCGCGCTACTCATCGGACTGAGCACGGGAGCACCGGCGGTATTCCTGGGCACGGCGGTCGCACAGGCGGCGCCGGCGGCTTCCTCGATCACGGCGAAGGTGACGGATGACTCGGGCGTGCTCTCGTCCTCGCAGAAGTCCGACTTGGAGTCGCAGATTGCGCAGCTGCAGTCTTCCGATCAACGTTTGCTCTACGTCGTCTACACCACGGGCCTGGATTCCCAGGTCGAGTCCTACGCGGAGTCGATTGTGGACTCGCGCGGTACGAATACGGCGGCGTTCGTGGTGGATACCCAGGCGCGTAAGGCGACGGTGAGCGTGGGTTCTGAGTGGCCGTCGGGCTCGCAGGACAAACTCTTTGAGGCCGCCTATGATTCGCTCGCTGCCTCCGATTGGGCTGGAGCGGGCAGCGCTGTGGTGGAGGCGGCATCGGGAAGCTCCGGCTCGGGTAATGGCGCGCTGTGGCTGGGTGCCGGCGGTGCGGCTGTGCTCGCGGCGGGCGGCGGCGCGTACGCGATGTCGAAGCGGAAGGCTAAGAAGGAGACCGCGGCGACGGTCGAGTCCGCGCGCGAGATCGAGCCGACGGACACGACGGCGCTGGCGCGCTTGCCGCTGCCGGTGTTGGAGGAGCTCGCGCAGGAAGAGCTCGTGTCCACGGATGAGTCCATTCGCCGTGGCAAGGAGGAGCTCGACATTGCGATTGCGGAGTTCGGGCCGGAGCGCGCGCGGAAGTTTACGGCGGCGATGAACCAGTCCACCTCGACCCTGCAGCGTGCGTTTGCGACGCATAAGCAGATTGAGGCGCAGCGTGGGATGCCGGAGGCGCAGAAGCGTGAGCTTTTGGTGTCGATTGTGTCCTCGTGTGGGCAGGCGGATGATGCATTGGATGCGCAGGCAGCTGAGTTCGCGTCGATGCGCGACTTGTTGGTCAATGCTGGTTCGAAGCTCGATGAGTTGACGCAGAAGACGGTGGATTTGAGGGCGCGTATGCCGCAGGCGACGGCGACGTTGAATTCGTTGCGGGAGCAGTACTCGGAGGAAATGCTGCAGTCGATTGCGGATAATCCTCAGATGGCGTCTGTGTCCTTGGATGAGGCGGAGAAGTCCTTGGCGTTGGGTCGTTCGTTGCAGTCGAAGCCGGCTGGCCAGCAAGGCGGGCTCGTGGGGGCGATTCGTGACTCCGAGCACGCGATTGAGGTTGCGGACCGGTTGCTGTCGGCTGTGGAGAACGCGCAGTCCACGATCACGACGGCGCAGCAGGGTCTGTCCGCGCTCATTGCAGAGGTTGATGGCGAGATTTCTGAGGCGCGTCAGATTGAGGCGCAGGGTCAATCCCAGGGGACCTCGGCGGACTGGGCGTCCTTGGAGGCGTTGTTGTCGGAGGCGTCTGCTGCCGCTGAGGCGGCGCGTGCGGGTGGCGCGGCGGATCCGTTGGGGCATTACACGACGCTGATGTCCCTGGACGGGCGGCTCGATGAGGCGCTGGATACGGTGCGTGAAGTGACGCAGACGCATGCGCGCCAGCTGGATATGTTTGCGCAGCAGATTTCGGTGGCCTCGTCCACGATTCAGGCGGCGGAAGACCTCATCTCGGCGCGTGGTCGTTTGGTTGGTGCCTCGGCGCGTACCGCGTTGGAGGATGCAAAGCGTCTGCATGCGCAGGCGTTGCAGCAGCGTGACCGTGATATCCGTAGTGCCTTGGATTTGGCACGTCAGGCAGTTGCCGCGGCGCAGGAGGCGCAGCGTCGTGCGCAGAACGATATCGACGACTACCGCCGGCGCCAGCAGCGCCAGCAGATGGCGTCCGGTGCGGGTGACCTCATCACGGGCATGGTCATTGGACAGATGCTCGGCGGCGGTGGGCACCGTGGTGGCTACGGCGGAGGCTTCGGTGGTGGCTTCGGCGGAGGTGGCTTTGGGGGCGGTGGTGGTTCGAGGACGGGTGCGTTCTAGTCCTCGGGCGTTGTCCACAGGTTTGAGGGGCATGGTTGCCCACTACATTGTGCAGGGTGGCGGTTATCCACAGGTATGCAGGGTGCGTGCTTGCGGGTGGCCGCCGTTGTGGGTTTTCTATGGGGTATGAAACTCATTGCATTGCACGAAGCAACACACGAAACACTGGCATTAGTCGCTGCGGGGCAGCTCATTCAGGTCGCGGGCGGGTTCGCGTGCGACCGAGCGGAGTGGGAAGCACTCGCCTATCACGAACAACAGGAATGGCGGGTGCGCGCGGCAGGATTATCGGTCCGGAAGGCGGTGCTCGTGGGAAAATCCGCAGCGCGTATCCATGGACTATGGGTCCTCTCGGCGCGTGAGGAAGACGTCGAGCTCACGTTGCCGGCAGGCGGCTTGCCGCGTCGGATGCAGTGGAGCGCGGGATATCGGTATAGGCGATTGATCTTGGCGGATGACGACTATCGAGAGATTGACGGTCTGCGGGTGACGTCTCGGCCGCGGGCGTGCATCGATACGGCGCGCTTCCACGGTTTCGCGGACGGTCTGGTGGCGATGGATTCGCTGCTACGGCAAGGGTACTACCGCGAGCATGTCTCACTTGTGATTGCACGGATGGGGCGGTGTAAAAACATCACGGTCGCGCGACGGTGCCTCGAGTTGGCACTGTCGACGTCGGAGTCGCCGTATGAGTCTTTTGCGCGGGCACTGCTCATCGAGGCGCTTCCGGGAGCGGCGGTTCGGCCGCAGGTGCGGGTGCTGCCAGGGGTTCGTGTAGACCTGCTCGTGGACGAGCACGTGGTCGTGGAGATTGACGGCGACGTGAAATACGACGGGCAGACGTATCGCGGGACTGAGGAAACCATCGTGGCGGAGCGAGCGCGCGAGAAGCAACTCCACAACGCGGGGTATCAGGTGGTGCGCTACTCCCCTGCCCAATTACGCCGGGAGCCGGAGCGCTTTATCGCGGAGGTATCGGCGGCGCGTGCGCGGAAAGCGGCGTAAAAGAGACAAAAGCAATGTGCCGTTGGCACTATGCGCTGGTCGTGGAATTCGGGTGAATTAACGCGACCAGCGCATATGGCTATTGGGACATTGCCTTTGTCGGGGATAGATGGTTGTGGAGGCCGTGGGGGTGGTTGCCGGTGGTTACATGCGGCGGATGTGGCCGGAGTTGTCGACTTCCATGCAGCACCACGTGAGGAAGACGAAGTCCACGTCCGGGATGGGCATATCCTGCGGGTGGTCGAAAACCTCGAGGGTGGAGCCGTGGGGGCGGGTGCGGGCGACCACGTTGCCTGCGGCGTCGATGATGGCGCGCTCACGGCGCAGGCGCCGGGTGCGGTTGAGCGTGTAGCGGCGGGTGCCGCACACGGCGGAGAGCCGGTTGACGGAAAAGCCGGTTTGGGCGACGGTGAAGACCTCGCCGTCGGAGGTCGTGGCCTTGATGACCAGCTGCATGTCGTCGCGGGTGACCTCAGTGAGGATTTGACCGTGAGCGAAGTGGATGACGTGCTCGAGCACGGCGGCGGCCTCGGCCCCGCCGGGGTCCGTGAGGCCGTCGTGGCGCCAGGTCCAGTATTCAGTCGACATGGTGACCTAGCCCAGGAACAGCGCGCCGACGGCGACGAGGGACGCGAGAACGAGCGTGGCGATCCAGGCGACGGCGCCGCTGGAGGTCTTCGCCTCAAGGAGGAGACGCGTGAACCAGCTGAGAGCAGCGACTTCCTCGACGGAGAGGTCGTGGTCGGTGTGGTCGCCCTCGAATTCGAGGATGGCCTCGCGCACGCCGCGGTTCTTCGAGGTGAACTGGGCGACCTTCGTGCCAGAGGCGTCCTCAATAATCCAATTGCCGGAGGTCTCGCAGATAAACGCGAAGGTGCGGCCATCGAGAGAGGCATCGAGCCGCTTGTCGCGGCTGGGGTTGCCGGCGAGGCGGAAGACGCGGTCATCGGCAAGAGTGGCAGAGGCGCCGAGGTCCGAGGCGTCGAGGCGCCAGTAGGCGTCAGCAACGGTGGCGGAAGACTCGGTAAACTCACCGATCGGCTCTGCGGCCTCCGCGAGCAGACGCGGGGCGGAGCGATCGGTGCGATCCCAGCTCGTGTAGTGCATGCTTAGCAGCCCACCAGGCGGGCGGCGAGGTAGGACTCGAGCTCGTCGATCTTCACACGCTCCTGCTCCATGGAGTCGCGCTCGCGCACGGTGACGGAGCCGTCCTCAAGGGAGTCGAAGTCGTACGTGACGCAGAACGGGGTGCCGATCTCGTCCTGGCGGCGGTAGCGGCGACCGATGGCACCGGACTGGTCGTAGTCCACGTTCCAGTTGGCGCGCAGCTTGTTGGCCAGCTCCTGGGCCGGGGTGGACAGCTCTTCCTTCTTGGACAGCGGAAGAACGGCGACCTTGACCGGCGAGAGGCGGCGGTCGAGGCGCAGGACGACGCGCTTGTCGGTGCCGCCCTTGGCGTTGGGAACCTCTTCCTCGTCGTAGGCATCGACGAGGAAGGCCATCATGGAACGGCCGAGGCCGGCGGCCGGCTCGATGACGTAGGGGATCCAGCGCTCGCCGGTGGTCTGGTCGAAGTAGGACAGATCCTCGCCGGAGCCCTCGGAGTGGACGCGCAGGTCGTAGTCAGTACGGTTTGCAACACCCTCGAGCTCGCCCCACCTGGAGCCGGTGAAGCCGAAGGCGTACTCAACGTCGACGGTGCGCTTGGAGTAGTGAGAGAGCTTTTCCTTGGGGTGCTCGTAGAGGCGGAGGTTCTCCGGGTCGATGCCCAGGTCGACGTACCAGTTGTAGCGGTCATCGATCCAGTACTGGTGCCACTCTTCGTCTTCGCCCGGCTTGACGAAGAACTCCATCTCCATCTGCTCGAACTCGCGGGTACGGAAGATGAAGTTACCCGGGGTGATTTCGTTACGGAAAGACTTGCCGATGTTGGCGATGCCGAACGGCGGCTTCATGCGCGAGGAGGTGAGGACGTTTTTGAAGTTGACGAAGATGCCCTGGGCGGTCTCCGGGCGCAGGTAGTGCAGGCCTTCCTTGTCATCGACGGGGCCGAGGAAGGTCTTGAGCAGGCCGGAGAAAGCCTTGGGCTCGGTCCAGTTGCCCGGCTGGCCGGTCTCCGGATCGTTAATGTCAGCGAGACCGTTGGGAGCAGGGTGGCCGTGCTTCTCCTCGTAGGCCTCGAGGAGGTGGTCAGCGCGGTAGCGCTTGTGGGTGTAGAGGGACTCGACGAGCGGGTCAGTGAAGACCTCGACGTGGCCGGAGGAGACCCACACCTGGCGCGGCTGGATGACGGAGGTGTCGACGCCCACGACGTCCGAGCGAGACTGGACCATGTGGCGCCACCACTGGCGCTTGATGTTTTCCTTGAGCTCGACACCCAGCGGGCCATAGTCCCATGCGGAGCGGGAACCGCCGTAAATCTCGCCGGCCTGATAGACCAGGCCGCGGCGCTTGCACAGGCTAACAACGGTGTCGATGACGGATGCCATGATTCCTTTTACACTCCTACGGATCGGATTCGCGGTTGAGGGCGAATCGTCGGACGCTTGCAATAGCCTCCTATCCTAGCCTGTACGGGGGCAGACCGGGTGGGAAGGGGTGGAGGGAAACAGTGCACGTTCCTAACACTATGGGTGAAATGTGTAAACATTATCACTAGCCGCAGGTGAATAACATCAATGGGAAAGTGGGGAAAATTCACCCAGGCTTTTCCAATGTTCCACAGTAACTTCCCAGCTAAGACAAGTATGTACAGCAAATGGTCGATTGATATAGTGTCTAGGTCATACACGTCGACGGAGGATTTACCGTGCCCAACACACTCCCCACTGCAGACGAGCTGAAGAACGCTGAGCATCTGTTCAGCGCGCTCGACTCGCCGCTGCGTCTGCGTATCCTCATCCTGCTGGCCGATCGCGGCCACTTCGTCCACGAGCTCGTGGGCAAGCTGGAGAAGTCGCAGCCGCTTATCTCCCAACACCTGCGCGTGCTCAAGTCCGCGGGTCTCGTGCGCTCCGAGCGCTCGGGCCGCGAGGTCATTTATTCACTGTCCTCGCCGAAGTCAATCCGCCTTATCACCACGGCCGCGAAGCTCGAAGAAGAGCTCATGGCAGCAAGCGAGAACTGATTTTCAAGTTATATGCGTTAAGATAACCGTATGACTTTGCAGTCCAATATTCCGAAGCTGGGTGCGCGCAATACGAAGCAGCGCACTGCCGTCGTCGAGGTTCTTCGCGAGATGGATAATTTCGCTTCGGCCAAGGACATTCACCAGGAGCTGCAGGCGCGCGAGGCCAAGGTGGGTCTTACCACCGTCTACCGCACCCTCCAGTCCCTGTCCGAGATCGACGCAGTGGACGCGCTTCATATGCCCACAGGGGAGACGCTCTACCGCCACTGCGAATCGAGCCACCATCACCACCACCTCGTGTGCACCAAGTGCGGTCGCACCGAGGAAATCGATGGCGGCCCCATCGAGGCCTGGGCAAAGGAAATGGCCAGCAAGTTCGACTTCGAACTCACTGGCCACGACGCCGAGGTCTTTGGCATCTGCGCGCAGTGCCGCGCGAAAGCAGCTTAACGCTAATTCTTTTTGACGCCGCCGAAGCGGCGGTCGCGGCGGGCGTATTCCTCGACCGCGGCGAAGAGATCCTCCGGCGTGAAATCTGGGAAGAGCTTGTCCTGGTAGACCATCTCCGCGTACGCGGACTGCCACAGCAGGAAGTTGGACGTGCGCTTCTCGCCGGAGGGGCGCAGGAACAGGTCTACGTCAGGCATCTGCGGGTCGTAGAGATACTGCGCGATGGTCTTTTCGTTGATGGAGCCCGGCGTCAGCTGACCGGATTGGATATCCGTGCCGAGCTTACGGACGGCATCGACAAGCTCGGCGCGGCCGCCGTAATTGACGCACATGGCCAGCGTCATGCGGGTGTTGTCTTGAGTGAGCTCCTGGGCGGCCTCGAGTTCCCTGATGACGCTGCGCCAGAGGCGGGGGCGGCGGCCGGCCCAGACGACGCGGACGCCGCGCTCGTTGAGCCAGTCGCGCTGGCGGCGGATGACGTCGCGGTTAAAGCCCATGAGGAAGCGAACTTCCTTGGGGCTGCGGCGCCAGTTCTCCGTGGAGAAGGCGTAGGCGGACAGGTACGGGATGCCCATGGCAAGGCAGGCGTCGACCGCGTCGAGGAGGACCGCCTCTCCCCTCTTATGCCCTTCCGTGCGCTCCATGCCGCGCTCTTGGGCCCAGCGCCCGTTGCCGTCCATGACGAGGGCGATGTGTTTGGGGAGGAACTCCGCGGGGATCTCGGGCGGAGTGAGGACTCGGTTCGGGTCAGGCGTAATCACCCGCCCGATCTTACTCGACTCGCTATTGGTCCATGACCGCCAGTGCGGTCACTTTGCGCTCGATGTGCCACTGGAGGTGCGAGGTGGCGAGCCGGTGGCCTTCCGCTTCCTGTACGGGTGTGGGTGTGCTGGGGTGTCCGTGCGCAAGTAGCCAGAGGTGATGGAGGGTCTCCGGGTCGACCTCGGCGGCGCCGGGCGGGCGGCATTCGTGGCAGGCGGCGCCGCCGATGGCCGGGTGGAAGGCGTGATGCGGGCCGGGTCTGCCGCACTGGGCACAGTCGAAGAGGCTCGGCGCCCAGCCAGAATGGGCCATGGCTTGAAGGAGAAAGCGGTCGAGGACGCGTGTGGGCGGCTCGTGTTGGAAGTCGCGGAAGGCGGCGACGATAGCCTCGTAGAAGTAGGGGTCGGTGTCGAGGGCGAGTTTTTCGGCGGCCTCGAGAGCGGCGCAGGCGGCGGTGTAGCGCTCGTAATCGTCGATGATGTGCGCGCCGTAGTAGCCCACGGTGTCCGCTTGGGAGATGGTGTGGAGGCTGCGGCCCTCGTAGAGCTGCACGTCGAGGTCGACGAAGTGCTGTAGGCGCGAGCCGAAGCGGGACTTGGCGCGGCGCACGCCCTTGGCGACGCCGCGCACGAGTCCGTGGTGGTGCGTGAGCAACACGATAATGCGGTCGGCCTCGCCGAAGTCGTATGTGCGGATGACGACGGCGCGATCCCGGAAGTTGGGGCGACCGCCGCTGCTTTTCGGGCGCGAGGTACGAGCGCCCGCGCCTGTGGGCTTAGAAGCCAAGGCGTCCCAGGAATTTCGGGTCGGACTGCCAGTTCTTCAGGACCTTGATGCGCAGGTCGAGGAAGACGTTGTGGCCGAGCAGCGCGATGATCTTCTTGCGGGACTCGCCCATGATGCGGTTGAGGCGGCGGCCGTCCTTGCCTTCGATGATCTTCTGCTGGCCGGGGCGCTCGAGGTAGATGATCGCATGGATGTTGAGGACGCCGGGGCGCTCGGGGTTGGGCAGCATTTCGTCGATGCCCACGGCGACGGAGTGCGGGAGTTCGTCCTTGAGGCCGGCGAGAGCAGACTCGCGGATGAGCTCGGCGATGCGCTCTTCCTGGCGCTCGTCCGTGACGTGGTCGTCCGGGTAGAACTTGGGGCCTTCGGGCAGGGCGTCGCGGATAACACCGACGAGGTCGTCGACCTGGGTGCCGTCCTTGGCGGAGACGGGGATGACCACGGCGTCAGGGTCGTGCTCGGTGAGCAGCTCGTGGAGGGCGAGCAGCTGAGCGCCGACCTGGTCACGGGAGCCCTTATCGAGCTTGGTGACGATACCGATGATCTTCGTCTTCGGGGCAACCTCACGGACGTTGTCGAGGATCCAGCGGTCGCCGGGGCCGATCTTCTCGTCGGCGGGGATGGTCAGGCCGATGACGTCGACGTCGGCGTAGGTGTCTTTGACGATCTCGTTGAGGCGCTCGCCCAGCAAAGTGCGCGGACGGTGGAGCCCTGGGGTGTCGACGACCACGATCTGGCAGTCCTCACGGTGGACGATGCCGCGGATGGGGCGACGGGTGGTCTCCGGCTGGTTGGCCGTGATGGCAATCTTCTCGCCCACAAGGGCGTTGGTGAGCGTGGACTTGCCAGTGTTGGGGCGGCCTACAAAGGACACGAACCCGGAGCGGAAGCCCTCGGGCGTGTCGGTGTAGTCGCGGTAATCAAGTGCTGCCTCGTCGGGCAGGTTCTCGAAGGCGGCGTCAAAGTGGTCTGCAGGAGTGGCTGCGGGTTTGTCGGCCGGGTTCGATTCGTGGGGGTCTGTATCGTTCATCGCCTCCACATCATACCCGCTCGGCGGGGGTTTTCACGATCCCTTCTAGAGATCCTCGACGTCGGTGACGGAGAACTGGAGCTGCGGGTGCTCGAAGTAGTCTTGGGCGGCGATGAGGCACAGCTCATCCGACTCGGCCTCGTAGGTGACGTTGAGCAGGTCCCAGACGGAGGACGCGGTGGCCTTGAGCGCGGCCTTCGCGTCACGGGTCTTGGTGTAGTGGCCGGTAAAGAGCGCGGCGGTAACGTCGCCGGAGCCGTTACGCTTGAACGGCAGGCGCGGGGTCGCAACGATAAAGGCGCGCTCGCCGTCCACGGCGAGCATCTCGATGGTGTCCTCCGGGGTCTCCGGGCGGTTGACGGAGGTCACGAGCACCGTGCGGGGGCCGATCTCCTGGGCGACCTTGACGGCCGCGAGGGTCTGCTCGAGGGTGCCGGTCTCGTGCTCGGTGAGGTAGCCCAGCTCGAACTGGTTGGGCGTAATGATATCCGCGACGGGCACGACCTTATCGCGCAGCAGCGGCGGGATCTCGTCCGAGACGAAGCAGCCGGACTTCGCGTTGCCCATGACCGGGTCGCAGGCGTAGAGCGCGTTGCCGTTGACGGCCTTGATGCGGCGCACAGCGTCGACGATGGCGCCAGCGATGTCCGAGCCGCCCTGGTAGCCAGAGAGGATGGCGTCGATCCTGGGGAAGGCGCCGCGCTTCTCGATGCCGTCGACAATCGAGGTCACCTCGGTGCCCGGAATCATCGGTCCGCCCCAGTCACCGTAGCCGGTGTGGTTGGAGAAATTCACCGTGTGGATGGGCCACACCTCGTGGCCTGCGCGCTGAAGCGGGAAGACTGCGGCGGAGTTGCCGACGTGGCCGTAGGTGACGTGGGACTGAATTGACAGAATATTCATGGGACTCATTGTGCAACGATTCACACGAGCGCACCAAGATTTGGGCAAATTACTTGTCGGTCTCCGTTGACTCCTCCCCCAGGGCCGCGCCGATGAGTCCCTTAAACAGCGGGTGCGGGCGCGTGGGACGGGACTTGTATTCCGGGTGCGCTTGAGTGGCGACCATGTACTTGTGGTCGGGGTACTCGACGAACTCGACGAGGTTGCCGTCGGGCGAGGTGCCGGAGAAGACGAGGCCGGAGCCTTCCGTGATCTGCTCCTTGTACGCGTTGTTGACCTCATAGCGGTGGCGGTGGCGCTCGGAGACCTCGGTCGTGCCGTAGGCCTGGGCGACCGTGCTGCCCTCGGCGAGGACGGCCGGGTAGGCGCCCAGGCGCATGGTGCCGCCCAGGTCTGCCTCGCCGGCCACGGCCGCTTTCTGCTCGGCCATGGTGGCGATGACTGGGGTGCTGGTGGCGGGGTCGAACTCGGTGGAGGAGGCATCGGAAAGCCCGGCGTGGTGGGCGGCCTCGAGCACCATGGACTGGAGTCCCAAGCACAGGCCAAGGAAGGGAACGTCATTCTCGCGGGCGTAGGTGACGGCGGCGAGCTTGCCCTCGATGCCGCGCACGCCGAAGCCGCCGGGGACGATGATGGCATCGAGGTCCTCGAGCTCGCTCGTGTCCTCGGCGATGGTGTCGGCGGCAATCCAGCGGACGTTGGCCTTGGCGTGGAAGGCGAAGGCGGCGTGGCGGGTGGCCTCGGCGACGGAAAGGTAGGCGTCCGGCAAGTCGATGTACTTGCCCACGATACCCACAGTGACCTCGCGCTGCGGGTTGTGGACGCGGTCGAGGAGGTCGCGCCACTGCGTCCAGTCCACGTCGCGGAAGGGCAGGCCCAGCTTGCGGATGACGAAGGTGTCGAGATGCTCGCGGTAGAGGACCTCCGGGATGTCGTAGATGGACGGGCTATCCGGGCAGGAGGTCACGCCCTCTTCCTCGATGTCACACATGAGCGCAATCTTGGCCTTGAGCGGGGCCGGGACCTCACGGTCGCAGCGCAGGACCACGGCGTCCGGCACGATGCCGATGCCGCGCAGCTCTGCCACGGAGTGCTGCGTCGGCTTGGTTTTCAGCTCCCCACTGGGCGCCAGGTACGGCACGAGGGAGCAATGGATGAAGAAGACGTTGTCGCGGCCCACGGTGTGGCGGACCTGGCGCACCGCCTCGAGGAAGGGCTGGGACTCGATGTCGCCCACGGTGCCGCCGATCTCGCTGATGACGACGTCCGGGGTGTTGCCCTCGGCATCCGGCTCGCCCATGGCGATGACTCGGGACTTGATTTCGTCCGTGATGTGCGGGATGACCTGGACGGTCTTGCCCAGGAACTCGCCGCGGCGCTCCTTGGCGATGACGGTCGAGTACACCTTGCCGGTGGTGACGTTCGCGTTCTTGGTGAGGTTGCGGTCGAGGAAACGCTCGTAGTGGCCGAGGTCCAGGTCGGTCTCGGCGCCGTCCTCGGTGACGAAGACCTCGCCATGCTCGAACGGGTTCATGGTGCCCGGGTCCACGTTGAGATACGGGTCGAGCTTTTGCATGGTGACGGACAAGCCGCGGGCGGTGAGCAGCTGGCCAAGGCTGGCGGCGGTGAGCCCCTTGCCCAGCGAGGAGACAACGCCTCCGGTGACGAAAATGAACTTAGTCGGCGTAGCAGACATGGGGGTCCTCCTGGTGGGGACGGACCTGCGTGTACCGCGAAAAATGCGGAATCCCGCAGGTGAACTAATTACCTACGGGATTTCAGGATAACACAGAACGTGAAAATTCAACAATAAGAAGACAGATATTACTCCCCTTGCGGTTCCCCCACCGCCGGAATCCCACCACCGGGCACCTGCTTGTCCAGGTTCGCGCGCTCGGCGGCGTCCGGGAAAGCCTTAGGACCGGAGGGCTTCGGTTGGAAGCTCAATCCTCGTTCCTTCACGTCGTCGTACCAGTCCGCGAGCAGCTCGTTCTGGAGGCCGAACATTTCCTTCTCTTCGGCTGGCGTCGCATGGTCGTAGCCCAGCAGGTGGAGGCAGCCGTGGACGGTGAGCAGGGCCAGCTCGTGTCCCAGCGAGTGGCCAGCGGCCGTGGCTTGACGCTGCGCGAACTCGGGGCAGAGCACGATGTCGCCCAGCATGGCGGGGCCGGGAGCGGCGGCATCGGGACGCCCGCCCGCAGCCCCCGGGGTGATCTCATCCATGGGGAAGCTCATGACGTCGGTCGGGCCGTCGAGGTCCATCCAGCGCACGTGCAGGTCCGCGATGGTCGCGAGATCCACGGCGGTGATGGTGCACTCCGCGTCCGGGTTCACGTCCATGCGGCCGAAGGCGTAGGAGACGACGTCGATGAGCATTTCTTCGTTGACGCCGTCGTAGCCGCACTCGTTCAAAAACTCGATGCTCATTCTTGATCCTTCTTCCGTTCTTGCTCTGCGTCGAAGCGATCGTAGGCACCCACAATGCGCCCCACAAGCTGGTGGCGCACCACGTCGTCGGCGCCCAAGTCCGCGAAGTAGATATCGTCAATGCCGTCGAGGATACGGCGCACGATGCGCAGGCCAGAGACCTGACCGCGCGGGAGGTCGACCTGCGAGATATCGCCAGTGACCACGATCTTCGAGCCGAAGCCCAGGCGCGTCAAGAACATCTTCATCTGCGCAGGCGTGGTGTTCTGCGCCTCGTCGAGGATGACGAAGGCGTCGTTTAACGTGCGGCCACGCATGTACGCCAGCGGGGCGACCTCGATGATGCCGGCCTCCATGAGCTTGGGGATGATCTCCGGATCGAGCATGTCGCGCAGCGCGTCGTAGAGCGGGCGCAGGTACGGGTCGATCTTGTCGTTCAAGGTGCCCGGCAGGAAGCCGAGCTTCTCCCCCGCCTCCACGGCCGGGCGGGTCAAGATAATGCGCGAGACGTCCTTGTTGTGCAGCGCCTGCACGGCCTTCGCCACGGCGAGGTACGTCTTACCGGAGCCGGCCGGGCCAATGCCGAAGACGACCGTGTTGTTATCGATGGCGCGCACGTACTCGGACTGGCCGACGGTCTTAGGCCGCACGGTCTTGCCGCGGCGCGAGACAATATCCGCGGCGAGCGCCGCGGAGACCGACTGCGGGGCCTCGACGGCGACCATTTTCACGGCGTGCTTGACCGTCTCCGGGGAGATGGCGTGTCCGCGGCGCGCAATGGACTCGAGCTCGTCCAGAACCTTGGCCGCACGCGCGACCTCGTAGTCCGGTCCCGTGATGGTCACGGTCGTCCCGCGTGCGAAAAGGTCCGCATCGAGCTGATTGTTGAGGACCCGCAGGTTGGCATCCGCCGTGCCCAGCACGGCGGCGACATAGGCGGAGTCCACCTCGATCTTCTGAGTGATAATTGGCACGAGTCCCAATCTACCAGCGCGAGGTCCGCACCCCGATGGCGGCCAAGGCCACCATTGCTGCCGATGCCGTCCGCACAACCTCCGGCCCCAGCTTCACCGCCGTTGCCCCCAGCTTCGCCAGCTCTGTGCTGCCGATGCCGCCCTCCGGCCCGATGAGCAGGTACACCGTTCCTTGTAACTCGACATCGCGCAGCGATGTCGTTGCGTCTTCGTGGAGGACGTAGGCAGTCTCGCCAGTGATGAGCTCGGCGACCTGTGCGGTGCTTAAGGGACCGGTGACCTCAGGCACGCGCGCCCGGCGCGACTGCTTGGCGGCAGCGGTCGCCGCAGACTGCCACTTGGCGAGCGCCTTGGGAGCCTTCTTCGCGTCCCACTTGGCGATGCACCGGTCCGCCTGCCACGCGATGATCCCATCCGCGCCGGCCTGCGTCGCGAGGTCGACGGCAAGCTCGGCGCGCTCGGACTTGGGGATCGCCTGGATGACAATGACCTTGGGGTCGGGCTCGGGGACGGTCTCGATCTCGTCGACGCGCGCGACGAGCGCGTCCTTGCCGCGCACCTCGGTGACGGTGACTGTGGCGAGGCGCCCGGCGGCATCGGCAAGCTGGATGCGCTCGCCGGGCTCGACGCGCTTGACCGTGACGGCATGGCGGCCCTCGGGGCCGGAGAGCTCAACGATATCACTCTCGCTCGCGCCAGCGAGCGATTCTACGCGGAAGACGGCAAGGCTCATTTAGCGGCGGAACCTTGCGCGCAGGCGGTCGAAGAAGCTGTCTTCCTCGTCCTCGGTGTGGATGGCGGTGGTGTGCTCAGTGCGGTCGCGGACCTCTTCGAGCAGCTCGCGGGACTTGGAGTCGAGGTCGGTAGGCACGACGACGTCAACGTGCGCGAGCAGGCGGCCGCGGCCGTCCGTGCGCAGGCGCGGCATGCCCTGGCCCTCGACGGAGATTGTCTGGCCCGGCTGCGTGCCCGGCTCGATCTCAACCTCGAGGTCCGTGCCGTCGAGCTGCGTGACGGTGAAATTCGTGCCCAACGCCGCGTCGACCATGGGGACGCGGACCGTGACGTGCAGGTCGTCCGCGTCACGCTCGAAGACGGGGTGGCGCTGCGTGTGGACCTCGACGAAGAGGTCGCCAGCCGGGCCGCCGCCGTGTCCGACCTCGCCCTGGCCCGACATGCGAATGCGCATGCCGTCGCCGATGCCAGCCGGGATATTGATGGTGAGATCGCGGCGCTTCTTTACGCGGCCGTCGCCACCGCAGTGGCCGCAGGGGTCCTTGATGACTTCGCCGTAGCCCTGGCACGTCGGGCAGCGGTGGGAGGTCATAACGTTGCCGAGGAAGGAACGCTGGACCTCCTGAACCTCGCCGGCGCCGTGGCAGGTCTCGCAAGTCACGGGCTTGGAGCCGGACTCCGAGCCGGAGCCGTGGCACGTGTCGCAGAGCACGGCCGTGTCGATGGTGACGGGCTTCTTCGCACCAGCAAACGCCTCTTCGAGCGTGATCTGGGTGCGCAGCAGCGCATCCGAGCCCGGCTGCACGCGCGAACGCGGGCCGCGAGACGCCGCGCCGCCACCGAAGAACTCGGCAAAGATGTCGCCCAGGCCGCCGGTATCGAAGCCGCCGGCGAATCCGCCGCCAGGCATGGACCCGCCCTGCTCCATGGGGTCGCCGCCGCGGTCGACAATCTGGCGCTTCTGCGGATCAAGCAGGATCTCCTGGGCGAGCGAGGCCTCGCGGAACTTCTCCGCGGCCTCCGCGTCGTCCGGGTTGAGATCCGGGTGGTACTTGCGCGCTAGCTTGCGGTAGGCCTTCTTAATCTGTTGATCGGTAGCGTCTTTGTCCACGCCGAGAATGCCGTAATAATCACGAGCCACGGGAAATTACCAGTCCTTTACTCAATCGTCTTCGGGGATCGTTGCGAGTTTACTCGCCCGCCACGATGTCACTCACATAGCGTGCAACAGCAGAAACCTTGGAAATTGTTCCCGAATAGTCCATAAACGTCGGTCCTACGACGCCCATGCCGCCCAGCGCCGCGCCATCAGTGCCGTACGCAGTGGCGACGACGGACGCGCTGCGCAGGCGATCCTCCTCATGCTCGTCGCCGATAACGACCGAGACGTTGCCCAGATCCGGGACCTTGGACAGCAACTTGAGCACGACGACCTGCTCCTCGAGGGCCTCGATGATCCCGGGCAGGCGCTGCGGGAAGTCGCGGGCCACGCGCGTGAGGTTCGAGGCTCCCGCAATGATGAGCCGGTCCGCGGGGTGCTCGACGAGTGTTTCGATGAGCGTCGTCGCGCAGTTGAGCACGTGGCCGCGCAGGTCGAGCGGCGCCTGCTCGGTAAGCTGCGCGAGCTCCACGGAGGCCTCGTCGAGCGTGCGACCCTCGAGCGCCTGGTTGAGCAGATTGCGCAGGCGCGCGACGTCGTCCGGCTCGATGATCTGGTCGAGCTCCACGTTGCGCTGGTCCACGCGGCCGGCGTCCGTGATGAGCACGAGCAGCAGTCGCACCGGGGAGAGCGCCACGACCTCGCAGTGCTTGACGCGCGAGACTTTGAGGTTCGGCATCGCGACGACGGCGGCTTGCTTGGTGAGCTGCGCGAGCAGCCGCACGGAGCGGCGCAGCACGTCTTCCAAGTCCACGCCGTTCTCGAGGAAGTGCAGGATGGCTTGGCGCTCCGGCTTGGACAGCGGCTTGATGTGGTGGAGCGTGTCCACGAAGTGGCGATAGCCCGCCTGGGTGGGCACGCGCCCTGACGAAGAGTGCGGCTGCGTGATGAGCCCGGCGTCCTCGAGGACCGCCATGTCATTGCGAATGGTCGCCGAGGACACGCCCAGCTGGTGGCGCTCGAGCAGCGCCTTGGAGCCCACCGGCTCCTGGCTCGCAATGAAGTCCGAGACGATGGCGCGCAGGACCTCGCGGCGCCGCGCTTCGGTTGAGGTAGACATGCCCGTTAGTGTACTTCGTCGCCTCGTTCCTCGGCGACGAGCAAGTCGGTGATTATGCCGTCAGCGAGCAGGCGGCCTTCCTTTGTTACTCGCAGGCGACCGCCTGCGAGTTCGAGGAGGCCGCTGTCGATGAAGCGGTCACGGGTCTGCGTCGCGTTGTCGCTTATCCAGTCCGCCGGGATGCCCTCCCGCAGGCGCAGGCCGAGCATCACCTTTTCCTCGTGGCGTTCCTCCGGCGTGAGCGTCTCTGATTCTTTGATGGGCAGCTCGCCGTGCGCGAGGGCGTCGACGTAGCGGCGCGGGTGCTTGACGTTATAGAAGCGCTCGCCGTCGAGGTGCGAGTGTGCGCCGGGGCCGGCTCCCCACCAGTTGCCATCGACCCAGTAGATGCGGTTGTGCTGGCACTCCCCGCCGGGCTTCGCCCAGTTAGAGACCTCATACCAATCGAAGCCGGCGGCTTCGAGGCGCGTGGAAATCATCTCGTAGCGGCGCGCGAGGACGTCCTCGTCCGGCGCCGGCAGCAGCCCCTTGTTCACCTTGCGGGCCATGCGGGTGCCGTCTTCGACGATGAGCGAGTACGCAGAGACGTGGTCGACGCCGGTCTCAAGGACGCGGTCGAGGGTTTCTTTGACCTCGTCATCCGTTTCCGTGGGCGTGCCGTAGATCATGTCGAGATTCACATGCTCGAAGCCCGCGTCTTTCGCCTCACGCGCGGCGTCGAAGGCGCGGCCGGGCGTGTGAACGCGCTCAAGGATTCTTAAGACGTGCGAGGACGCGGACTGCATGCCCAGCGAGATGCGCGTGAAACCGGCGTCGCGGAGCGCCGCGAAGTACTCGGGGCTCGTGGATTCGGGGTTCGACTCGGTCGTCACCTCGGCGCCGGGCTGGAGCCCGAAGGTGTCCTTGACCTTGTTCACAATGCGTGCCAGGCCTTCCGAGCCAAGCAGTGAGGGAGTGCCTCCGCCGATAAAGACGGTATCGGCACGCTTCGGCGCGCGCGCAGCGGCCAGCTCTAGCTCGCGGTCAAGCGCGTCGAGGTAGGCGCCGATGAGCTCGGTGCCCCCTAATTCATTCGGCGTATAGGTATTGAAGTCGCAATATCCGCAGCGTGAAGAACAAAACGGGACATGGATATAAACGCCAAACGGAGGATTCATAGCGTTTTAGCCTAGCGTGCGTGTACGCTATTTCTCATCTTTTAATCTGCTATCTGAAGAAAGGCACTACCGAGGTGGAACCTCCGAGTCGAAGTCCCCGTTTCCTGAAGCTGAGGAGCGGGGTCTAGCCATGTGGACTGCAATCGGCATGATTGTCCTAGGCATTGTTGTCATTGGCATCATCATCGCGTTTAACGCGTATTTCGTCGCCCAAGAGTTTGCGTTTATGAACGTAGACCGCGCACAGCTGCGCACTATGGCGGCCCAGGGGGATAAAAAGGCAGAGCGCGCGCTCATGCTCACCCACCGCACCTCGTTCGTGCTCTCCGGCTCGCAGCTGGGCATTACGGTCACCGGCCTGTTGGTGGGTTATATCGCAGAGCCCCTCGTGGGCAACGGCCTGGGCGTCCTCCTCGGCGACGTGGGCATCCCCCGCGCGGTCTCGGTGACTGTTGGCACCGTGGCAGCACTCGCGTTGTCGACGGTGGCGTCCATGGTCTTCGCGGAGCTATTCCCGAAGAACTACGCGCTCGCCACGCCCATGAAGGTGACGATGGGCATTACCAACTCGACGAGCTGGTACTTGCGCATCTTCGGCCCGCTCATCCACTTCTTCGAGTACGCGTCCAACGGCCTGCTGCGCCTGTTTCGCATTGAGCCGGTCGAGGACCTCGATTCCTCGGCGACGACGGAAGACCTCGAATCCATCGTGGATAACTCGCACGAGTCTGGCACCCTGGACGAGAACACGTACATGGTACTCGACCGTCTGCTCGACTTCCCGGAGCATGACACGGGACATGCGATGATTCCGCGTTCGCGCGTGGACGTTGTCGACCCAGATACCACGCTGGGCGAGGTGCGCGAGATGATGGCTGAGAACCACACGCGCTACCCCGTCATCGATGACGAGCACAATCCGATTGGCGTCGTGCACCTCTATGACGTACTCGAATCCCCACTTCCCTCCGATGCGCACGTCACCACGCTCATGCGCGAGGCCATCGTCGTGCCGGAGCTCATGGGCCTGCCGGACACGGTGAAGGAGCTGCGCGATTCCTCTGAGAAGCTCGCGTGCGTCATTGACGAATACGGCGGCTTCATCGGCATCGTCACCATGGAGGACCTCGCGGAGGAAATCCTCGGAGACGTCACGGACGAACACGATCTCGAGGAAACCGAGGAAATCACGGAGACGGACGACTCCCACTGGATCGTGGACGGCGACACGCCCATCGATGAGATCGAGCGCGCCGTGGGCCATGACCTGCCGGATGGCGACTATGAAACCATCGCGGGCCTGCTCATCGCGCAGTCCTCCTCCCTGCCGGAGGAAGGCGAAGAGTTCTCCGTCGAGCTCGAGGCCGAGCCGGAGGACTGGGTCGAGGGCGACGATGCCCCCACCCGCCGCCTCCACATCACCGTCCAGGAGGTCGAGCGCCACGTCCCGTCCTCCCTTGCCCTGGAACTTATCGAAGAGGAGGCCGACAATGACTGATTTGATCATCACCATCCTCATCCTCATCGCGTCCGCGTTCTTCGTCATCATCGAGTTCGCCACCATGGGCGCGCGCCGCAACCGCCTCGAGGAAACCGCGGAGACCTCCCGCACTTCTCGTGCGGGCCTGCGCTCCCTCAACGAGCTCACCATCATGCTCGCCGGCGCGCAGCTGGGCATTACCGCCTGCACGCTGATCCTCGGTGCCGTGACCAAGCCATGGGTGCACCACTTGCTCATGCACCCGCTCGAGGCGCTCGGCCTCTCGCTGGGCATCGCGGACGTGGTCGCGTTCATCCTCGCGCTGTTCATCGTCACCTTCATCCACCTCGTCATCGGCGAGATGGCCCCGAAGTCCTGGGCGATTACCCACCCGGAGACGGCGCTGCAGCTCATCGCAGTTCCCGCGCGCGGCTTCATTTGGATCTTCCGCCCGCTGCTCACGTGGATCAACACCATGGCCAACCACATGGTCCGCGCCACCGGCGAAACCCCGGTCGACCGCGCGGGTGCGGCTGGCTACGACCCGGAGACGCTGCGCAACCTCGTCGAGCACTCCCGCGCGGTCGGCGCCATGGACGATGAGTCCGCGAACCAAATCACCGGCGTCATCGAGCTCGAGTCCGCCACGGCCGGCGACATGGCGCGCGCCCACGGTTCCCAGATCGTGCCGCTGCCCGCGGATGCGACGGTCGCCGACCTGCAGCGCCTCGTGACGTCCAAGCACATCATGCGCGTCCTCCTCTTCGACCGCGCCCGCAATGTTCGCGTGGTCCACGTCCGCGACACGCTGCTCGCTTCCCCGGACACGAAGGCGCTCGAGTTCTCCCGGCCCGCCGTCATCGTGACGCCCGCCGCCACGGTGCAGCGCACGCTCGCTCTCATGCGTGCCCGCGGCGAACAGCTCGTCATGGTCGGCCGCCCGAGCTCCGACAACGCGGCTTGGATCCTCACGTGGGACGACATCATGGGTCAGTTGTGGCCGCAGATTGCGGAGCAGCTGGATCAGGCGGCGCCGCCGGCGGCGTCGTAGCCCCTCGAGGCACACGTGCCGGAGACCTCAAAAGTAAACCAGAAGAAGTGAACCACTCGAAAAATTGATCGAAAAGTTTACTTCTTCTGGTTTACTTCTGTTTTGCGTTCACCTCGCTGAGAGCCTGCTCCAGTAGGGCGAGGCACTGCTGCGGCTTCGTAAGCAACTGCCGCGGAGTAAAACGCAGCACTCGGTGGCCACGGTTGGTGAGTTCTTTCTCCCGTTTGCGCTCCGCGACAATGACCGACTCTGGGCGCTCACCGTATTTGCTGTCGCCATCGATTTCGACGACGAGCCCGCCAGGCATGAGGAAGTCGACACGATAGCCATAGAGCGAGACTTGTTCGCGCCAGCTCGCTAGGCCGGCAATCGGATTGTCGAGGAGCAGCGCACGGAAATAAGACTCGTAAGGCGACTCGGTGTCGTTACGCGCAGCGGCGAAAGCCCGACGGGCATGTGCAATTCCTTTGCGTCGTGCTGCACGCGCAATGGCTTTCTGCAATGCAGTAGGATGGCCGCCGTTGCTCAAAAAGCAATCCATCGCAGCGAGACCGGCCGCGAAGCCCTCCCAGCACGCAATATCAACGCAGGTACGCGGAGCCGTTGTCACGCGGACGCCGTGGATCTCAACGATTTCTTCGGGGAAAACTCGTCGTTTGAGATAAAGAGTGTGAGGTCCCCATGCACCACGCGGACGCCGGCCACCGGAAGGTAACACAACATGGACGCGCTCTTCCTTTGCCGCGATTACCCATAGTCCATGGACCCGCGCAGCGGAACGCCCCGCGAGCACGCCGCCGCGCAGCTCACGACCTATGGCCAGCGTGCGGAGATGGTGCTGTTGATAGGCGGGCATCTCCAACCACGTGCCACGCGCCACGGTGTGAGCATTGCCGAGACGCAGGTAGGAACCGTCAGAGATTCCGTCGATAAGGGGTCTCGAGGCTTTCGGATCTCCGGGGATTCGGATGAGTACTTCGTGAAGGTTCATACCGCTTTAGACCGCAGCACGCGGCGAAAGGTTCCGCATAGAACTCGAACCCGCGGCCGGTTCTTTTTGTATTATGGCTCGCGAGTGCGTAAGCACTCCCCTTTTGACGGTGCTGTTAACCGAATTCGCCCGGGGTCTCCACCGCCCTACATGGGGGCCGGTGCCGTTGTTTTCTTCGCACCACCACGTACCTGACGAAGATCGGCCGCCTGAGCGCGGCACGAATAAGAAGAAGGCCCTAGCAGCGTTTGTTGGGGCAATCGCAACCAAGGCCCTCGGGACGCTGGCAGCCGACTACCTGCGCGATGCGATTGAGCAGGTGACCACGTGACTGTCGAGCTAGTCTCACCGAAAGCCTCAGAGTCTTCGCGGGCCTGAAGCTTTCGCCTGTATCGGGAAAACAATCCGGCGGCGCGCTTTCATGTCACTGCCAAGTGTAGGGGCCGTGGGACGGGTCCTCAATGCACTGCTCCACATAAGGCTCGACTCCCCGCAGCAGAAGAGGGAGTGCTGCGAGGAGTCGAAGAATGTGGGGGTTTAAGCCGTCTGGCCCTTCTTACGGGCTGCGGCACGCTTCGCGGCAACCTTGGCCACGATGGCGTTGACGCGGGCGCGTTCCTCAAGGAACGGCGGCGGGTTGTGGCCACGCATGGCGCGGGCATAGGCAGGCTGGGCGTGGACCACGGTGTGGAGCCAGCCCTCGACCGCGGTGGCGACGGACTCGCCGGAGCGGCGGTAGAGCTGCGGGAGCGAGACCATGTCGAGGTTGCGGGCGACGGCATCGGTTTGCTCAAGGACATACTCGACCATGTCGCGCAGGTAGTCCGTGACGAGGAACGTGCGGCCTTGGAGGGCGTGGGCCATCTCGGAGATAACCTGGGGCCCTTCGAGCGGGAACTTGAGCGTGAGCGTGCGGGCCGTGACGTCGCGTGGGGCTTCGATCTCGAAGTCACCAGTGACGGCTGCAGAGATGGTGCCGGCGCGTACGCCCGAGACGAGCGCGTGGCGCAGGCCGATGAGTTCGCCTACGACGCGGCCGGAGTCGCGGCGGGCGTCGCCCACGATGTCGTGGAGCTCGGCCAGGCAGTCGAGGGTGAGTTCATCGTCCCAGTCTTCGATGGCCTCGATGAGGTGCTCGATGTATTCGACGACCTCGTCGCCGATGTTGTAGAGCTCTTGGGTGAGCTCGCGGTGACGCAGCTCAGCGGCGATTTTGTGCACCCGCGCACTCCTTTCAAGACCTCTAGTAAAGGTTGAGGGTTTTGCTCAACGGGTGAAACTCTATCGGGTGCCGCGCGGATTAACTGTGCGACACTCCGATGGATTTCACAGGAAATCTAACGCTGATAAATGTGGTCGATGGCATCTGCGTAGCGTTGGGCCACGACGTTGCGCTTGACCTTCATCGTCGGGGTGAGCTCGTTCTCCTCCTCCGTGAGGTCGGTTTCGAGGATGAAGAACTTCTTAATGCCCTCGGCATGAGAGACCGTGGAATTGACCTGGTTGATGGCGTCTTGGATCTCGGCGCGGAGGGTGGCATCGGTAGCAAGCTCCTTCATGGAACGGCCCTCCGGGATGTTGTGGGCCAGGCGCCAGCGAGCCAGGGCGTCGTCGTCGAGGGTGACAAGCAGGCCGATGAATGGCTTGCCGTCGCCCACCACCATCGCCTGGGAGATAAGCGGGTGGGAGCGCAGCTGGTCCTCCATGGGGCCCGGCGAGACGTTCTTGCCGCCGGCGGTGACGATGAGGTCCTTCTTGCGGCCGGTGATGATGACCTTGCCTTCGTCGTTGATTTCGCCGAGGTCGCCCGTGTTGTACCAGCCGTCCTGGATGGACTCGGCGGTGGCCTCCGGGTTGTTCCAGTAGCCGTCAAAGACGATGTCACCCTTGATGAGGATTTCACCTTCGTCATTGATCTTGATGGACACGCCCTCGAGCGGCGGGCCGACGGTGCCGATGGTCTGGTCCACGAAGTCGACGGCGGCGGCCGCGGCGACCTCGGTGAGGCCATAGCCTTCATAGACCGGCACGCCCAGGCCTCGGTACCAGTGGAGGAGGTCCGGACTCATGGCGGAGCCACCGGTAATCGCGTACTTGACGTCGCCGCCCATGGCCGCGCGGACCTTGGAGTAGACGAGCTTGTCAAAGATGGCGTGGCGGGCCTTGAGCAGGCGGGACGGTCCCTCCGGCAGGTCGAGCGCCTTGGAGTATTCGATGGCAGTGGTCTCAGCGCTGGCAAAGATGGCCGCCTGAGCCGGGTTCGCAGAGGCCTTCGCAGCAGCGGCGTTGCGGACCTTCTCGAAGACGCGCGGGACACCGAGGATGAGGTTCGGGCGCGAGCGGGCGAACTCAATCGTGATGGTCGAGAAGTCAGACCAGTGGTTCTGCGAGGCGCCGCCGATAGCCACGGCAAGCGAGACCGCACGGGCGAGCACGTGGGCCAGCGGCAGGAACGTGAGCACGTGAGAACCCGGGACGGCGATGGCGCCGATGGGGTTGGTGAGCAGGCCGCGGGCCTCCGCCAACCAGTTACGGTGGGTGATGATGCAGCCCTTGGGGCGGCCGGTGGTACCGGAGGTGTAGACGAGCGAAGCGAGGTCCTCCGTCTTCGTCGCGTGAATGCGCTCCCAGACCTGGTCATCGGAGACCTCGCGGCCCTCGAACTTGAGGGTGGCGACGGCCGAGGAGTTGATTTCGAGCATGCGGCGCAGCTGTGAGGGCGAGCCCTTGATACCCGGCTGGCCGTCCTCGCCGAGGACGAGGTGGCGCATGAGCTCGGAGTGGTCACGGGTCTCGGTAATGGCGAGCACGGCACCGGAGTCTTCGACGATCCACTGAATCTGGGACAGCGAGGAGGACGGGTAAATCGGCACGCTCACGGCACCCGCGGCCCAGATGGCAAAGTCGAGCAGCGACCACTCGTAGCGGGTATTCGACAGCAGAACCACGCGGTCGCCGTGCTCAACACCCGACGCAATAAGGCCCTTGGCCACCTCGAAGACCTCGTCCACGAATTCCTTCGCGGTGACGTTGACCCACTCGTAGTTGGCCGGGCGGGTAAACATGACGCCGTGCGGGCGCGCCTTGGCGGTGTCCATCATGGCGGTGAGACACGTCTCGCCCGGCTCGATGGTAAACGGGGCGGGCGTGGTGGCTTCCTGCAGGGTCATGGGCGAAACTCCTTGTGGCGCGATAAAATTGCTATTCACCACTCTAGCAACGCTTCAAGATGGCACAATCGGGTTCGTGATTAATTATGAGCTGCTAAGCGAACTCGCCGGACGGTACGGCGTCGCCACCGGGTATACCTCCGCGGGCGGCCAGCACATCGTCACCCCAACCTCGTCTATTCTCTATACCCTCACCGCGCTCGGCGTGAACGTGAGCTCCGACCCTTCCGATGAAGAGCTCACGCGCCTGCTCTTCGAGGAGTACCAGACCCGTATGTCACGGCCGCTGCCCGCGTGTGTGGTGACGACGTCGGGGCACGAGAAACGCTTCGACGTGCACGTCCACGCAGGCAAAGAAGCCCGCGTCGAGATTCGACTAGAAGACGGCGGCACGCGCGAGGTCTACCAGGACGAGAACATGCAGCCGGATGCCGACGTCGCGGGCCAGATGTGGGGCGAGGCCACCTTCCACGTCCCGGGCGACCTGCCGCTGGGCTACCACGTCATTGAACTCGTCTCCGATGGAATCACTGCCACGTGCCCGCTCATCGTGACCCCCACCCGCCTGTCCACCGTGGACCAGTACCTCGAGCACCCGGCCAGCGGCGTCATGGCGCAGCTCTACTCGGTGCGCTCCGCCGAGTCCTGGGGCATGGGCGATTTCCACGATCTGGGCGAGCTCGCCCAGACCCTCGCCCACGACGCCGGGGCGGACTTCCTTCTTATCAACCCGCTCCACGCCGCCGAGCCCTTCCCGCCGGTCGAGGACTCCCCGTACCTGCCCACCTCGCGCCGCTACGTCAACCCCATCTACCTGCGCGTCGAGGACGTCCCGGAGCTTAACCACCTCTCCCCCGCCGAGCTTTCCGATGTCGCCGAGCTCGCCGAGGAATTCCGCGCCCGCAACCAGTCGGCTGAGGAAATCGTGCGCAACGACATCTTCGAGGCCAAGCTCCAGGCCCTCCATGCGATGTTTGCGTACCCGCTCAGCGACGAGCGCGCGGCGGCCTTCGGCGAGTACCAGGCCCGCGAGGGCCAGGCGCTGCGCGACTTCGCCGTATGGTGCGCGGAGCAGCACCTGGCGCGCGACACGGGCCGCCGCCACGCGATGACGGAAGACCTCACCGAGCTCACGGATTTCTATGCGTGGCTGCAGTTCCTCTGCGACGAGCAGCTCGCCGCGGCGCAACAGAAGGCGATCGATGCGGGCATGGGCATCGGCCTCGTCACCGACCTCGCGGTGGGCATTCACCCGGGCGGCGCGGAGGCGGTGAGTTTGGCGGACTACCTGGCGCCGGCGGCATCGGTAGGCGCTCCGCCGGACGAGTACAACCAGATGGGCCAGGACTGGTCCCAGCCGCCGTGGCACCCTGTCCGTTTGGCGGAGGCAGGCTACAAGCCGTGGCGCGACATGATGGCCACGGTGCTGCGCAACGCCGGCGGTGTGCGCGTTGACCATGTGCTCGGCCTATTCCGTCTGTACTGGATTCCACGCATGCAGCCGCCGACGATGGGCGCGTATGTCGCCTATGACTGGGAGGCGATGCTCGGCGTGCTCACGCTCGAGGCCGAGCGCGCCGGCGCGGTGCTTATTGGCGAGGACCTGGGCACCCTCGAGCCGTGGGTCTTGGACGCGCTCGCGTCGCGCGGTGTCATGGGCACGTCCATCGTGTGGTTCGAGCACGCCTCGGACAATGTCAGCGCGCTGGCGCAGCAGGACTACCGCGCGCTGGCGCTCGGTTCGGTGGGCACGCACGATCTGCCGCCTACGCTCGCATACTTGGCTGGCGAGCACATCACGCTGCGCGCCCGCCTGGGCCTGCTCACGCGTCCGGCGGACGAGGAGCTCGCTGGCGAGCGCGAGTGGATGGACCGCGTCCTTGCCGTCGCCGCGCCGGGTGCTAAGACCGAGCGCGAGCAACTCGTGGCGCTGCACAAGTTTATGGCGGGCACGCCGTCGGCGCTCACGTGCACGAACCTCGTGGACATGGTGGGTGACCGCCGCGCGCAGAATATGCCGGGCACGACGCACGAGACCTACCCCAACTGGTGCATGCCGCTTACGGATCCGGACGGCACGCCGGTGCTTATCGAGGACCTCGCGGGCCTCGAGCTCTTCCAGCAGGTCGCGGAGGCGTCTAGAAGATAAAGCCGAGCACGGCGGCGATGAAAATCAAAGCGAACATCGCCAGCAGGGTGGGCGCGACGCGGGACTTAGGCAGCGCGCGCTTGCGCTTGACCGGGCGGCGCTCCGGGTCCCACAGGCCCTCGCGCGGATCATTGTTATTCGGCGTCGACATGGTGCTTTATTCTAGCCACCCGGTCAATGCAGAACATGAGCACCCACGCCACAGCGACGAAGGCGGGCACCACCGTGACCGTGAGGATGAGCATCTGCACCGCGATGGGCGCCTCCACCATCCACTGGGAGAAGGCGTCCAGGACCTCGCGCAACCATTCCATGGGGAGCAATTGTAGTCTTTAGGGCATGCACGAGTTGAGCATTGAGGCCCCCAGCGGCACGTTCCGCGGCACCGCGGAAGGCGGAGTCCGCTCCTTCCACTCCATCCCCTACTCGCATATCCCGAGTCGCTTCGCGGACGCGGAAAAGCTAGGTGACCAGGGCATCGTCGACGCGCGCGAGCCGCAGCCGGACGCAGTGGCGCTCACCATCACCACACCGGAGGACGCCCGCGACGCCCCCGTCATCGTCTATATCCACGGCGGACGCTTCGAGTCGGGCACCCACGAAGATCCGCGGGCCGAGGGCAGCGCGAATGCACGGGCTGGCATCGTCGAGGTGCAGCTCGGCTACCGCGTGGGTCTGGCCGGACTCGCGAAGTTCCCCGAGGACGAGTACTTCCGCTACCGCGCCATCGACGACGCGCAGCTGGGCCTCGAGTGGATCCAGCGCAATATCGAGGCCTTCGGCGGCGACCCCACGAATGTCACGCTCGTCGGTCAATCAGCGGGCGCGACCATCGGCCTGTGGCTCGCGCGCCGGGACCACTACCGCGGCGCGTTCCGTCGTCTCGTCGCGCTCTCGCCGTGCTACCCACGCGAGCCCTTCGAGGCACGCAAGGCCACCCTGCGGCAGATCCTCAAGGTGCCCATTACGCGCGCGGGCCTGGACAAACTCACCGACGAACAACTCGCGGCTGGCTACGCGAAGTTTCGCAAGAAGTTCGGCTTCGACATGGCGCTCGGCCCCTACCCGCTCGACCCGACGCAGCTCGCAGACATTCCCATCGTGCTCGGTTCCACGCGCGAAGAGTTCGCCAACCTCGGCGAGCGTTTCGACCGCGCACCGTTTTCCAAGGCGATTGGCTGGTATCTTGCGCCAAAGTTCGGCATGCGGCGCGAGCGCTTCAGCACGTGGGCAGACCTCGCGGGCACGAAGGACATTGTGGGTCGGCTCATCGGCGACGGCTGCATCCGCCGCTGGGTCGAACTCGTGGGCCACAACGAGAACACGTGGATGGTCGAATTCGTCCGTGACGGCAACGCCCTGCACTGCCACGAGCTGCGCCCGCTCTTCGGCGTCACCGAGTCCCCACTCACCGGCTGGCTCCAGCGTCTCGCACGCACCGGCGAGCCGGGCTTCGAGCCGTACCACCCCGAGCACGCCGTGTGGCGCTTCAACCTCGACACCGGCGAGGCGACCACCACGTACGGTGCACTCGACTACGTGGGACAGGCGTTCCAGGAGGACTAAAACCAAGAAGGCCATGTCACGATGGCCATAACCGCAGGTCGCCCACAACGAGGCGAAATGGCCGACCAGGGAATATGGCCAACGGGATATGGCCTTTGTGGCGAGGGCGAGAAACTTCCAGGTTCTGTAGGCGTTCCAGGAGGACTAAAACCAAGAAGGCCATGTCACGATGGCCATAACCGCAGGTCGCCCACAACGAGGCGAAATGGCCGACCAGGGAATATGGCCAACGGGATATGGCCTTTGTGGTCGCAGGTGAATTAGAGGAGCGCGAGCTCCTCCACCATCCACGGACTGAACGCGAAGGGGGTCGCGGCGACGGCGCGGCGCACGTCGTCGAGGGGAACCCACGCGCACGAGTCGATTTCCTCCGGGTTGGGGTCGATAGTGCCCGCGACCCGCGCGGTGTAGACGGGACAAATCTCGTTTTCTACGACACCTGAGGAATCAACGGCGCGGTAACGGAAATCGGGTAGGGCAAGGGCAGCACCGGAAAGCTGGGCGCCGAGCTCGAAGGCGGCACGGCGGTGGACAGCGTCGACGGTGGCCTCGCCGGGGCCGGGGTGGCCGCAGAAGGTGTTGGTCCACACGCCGGGCCACGTCTTCTTCGTGAGCGCGCGGCGGGTAAGGAGCACGTCGTCGCCGCGGAAGACCCAGCAGGAAAACGCGAGGTGCAAGGGAGTCTCGGCGGTGTGGACCGTTTCCTTAGGGGCGGTGCCGGTGGGGTTGCCTGCGTCGTCGCAGAGGACTACGAGTTCCGTCATAGGTTCAGGTTTCCCGTCCACGTCACGTTGCCCATCGTGAGGCGGGCGTTCCACAGGGTGCCGGTGGCGGCGTCGAAGCGGTACTGAAGGTTCGTCGCGGAATGCGCGCCCAGCGGCATGTCGAGGCCCGGCGCGAGGACGTCCGCGTTGGCCTCCGGGTCGTACGGGAGGAGTTCGACTCGGGTCCAACCGCCGTTGCCGTCGGCGACCTCGAGGACGGGGTCGGTCACGGCGTCGACGGGCAGGGGCTGGTCGTTGAGGTTCTTGAGCAGCATGGTGAGCACGCTCCCCTGGACGGTGTCGGAGTAGACGCCCTGGAGCTGCCAGTCGACGTTCATGCCGTCATCGTGGACGGCGGCGCCGAGGTCCGAGTTGACCTCTTTGTTCTTCACGTCCTGCGGCTGGTAGGCGGGGGTCTCCGAGGTGGTCACGGAGATGTCGTCGCCTGGGTTGAGTCCGGTCTCGCCTGGTTCGAGGATGCTGCACGAGGCGAGGAGGCACGCGGCGGGCACAAGAATTGCCACGGTGAGCTTACGCAATGGAGGAACCTTCCGGAATATCGATGAGTGTGCTTCTATCTTAACCGACGTGCCGGCCATCTTAGGTAACGGCAAGGTGCAACCGCGCGCGTGCGGTGGCATAGTAGCCGGTTGATGAAACCTCTCCTTCGTATCGTGCGCGGCGCCGCTGCGCTGTGGCCGTATTATCTTGCAATCTTCCTCACCGCCGTGGCCGGCGCGGTGCTGACGCTTATTTCGCCGTTCATTATCCGCGAGGCGACTAACACGATTGTCGACGCCGTGGGCGGCGAGTCCACGGGCGCGCTGCGCACCGTGCTCTGGCTTGCGGTTGCTTTATTTGCTGCCGATGCCGCCAGAGGCATCATCGCCAATATCGGCGGGTACTTTGGCGATGTCATGGTCGCGCGGCTGCGCCAGGTGCTCTCCACGCGCTACTTCGCGAAGTTGCTCGCGCTGCCGCAGGGCTATTACGACAACCAGGTAACAGGCACGATCATCGCGCGGCTCGACCGCTCGATCATGAACATCTCGCAGTTCCTGCAGTCGTTTAGCAATAACTTCTTCTCGATGATCCTGCAGATAGTCGCGGTGCTCGTCATCACGGCGTTCTACTACTGGCCGCTTACCCTCCTGCTGCTTATCTTGTTCCCGCTGTATTTCTGGCTCACGGCGCTCACCTCCCAGCGCTGGCAGAAGTTCGAAAAGGTTAAAAACGAGCACATCGACGTGGCCAACGGACGTTTCTCCGAGGTCATCGGCCAGGTGAAGGTGACCAAGTCCTTCGTGGCGGAGACGCGCGAGCTCGCGTCCTTTGCACACCACTACCGCGGGATCGTGGATACGACGAAGCCGCAGTCGAATTGGTGGCACTCCATGGATACCGCGCGTCAGCTCGCGATGGCCGCGGCGTTCTTTGGCATTCACTGCGTCATCTTCTGGCGCACGCTCAGCGGTGACTTCACGCTGGGTGACATGGTCATGCTCATGCAGCTGGTGACCATGGCCAAGCAGCCGGTGACCATGCTCTCGTGGATCGTGGACTCGGGCCAGCGCGCCATCGCGGGCTCGGCGGACTACTACAAGGTCATGGAGGAAGACCTCGAGCCCACGGCGAATGCGTCGCTCGTCACGGCGATCACTGCCTCGGACGAACCGACCTTGGACCTGGATCCGGCAGAACCGCTGGACGTCACCCCCGGCGCGCCCGTCTTCGACTTCCAGCACGTGGGCTTCGAATACGAGGAAGGCAAACCCGTCGTCGCGGACATCACGTTTACCGCGCCGGAGGGCCACAAGGTCGCGCTCGTGGGCGAGTCCGGCGGCGGCAAGTCCACGCTGGTCAACCTGCTGCTGGGCCTCTACCGCCCCAACTCGGGCTCCATGCACATACTGGGCCACGACGTGCGCGATCTCACCGCGGCGGAGATCCGCGCGTCCGTGGGCGTCGTCTTCCAGGAGCCGTACCTCTTCTCCGGCACGATCCGCGAGAACATCGCGTACGGCAAGCCGGACGCAACCGAGGAAGAAATCCTCGAAGTGGCCAAGCGCGCCAACGCGCACGACTTCATCATGGCCTTCCCCGACGGCTACGACACGGTCATCGGCGAGCGCGGCCTCAAGCTCTCCGGCGGGCAGAAGCAACGCGTCTCCGTGGCACGCGCCATGCTCAAGGACGCGCCCATCCTGGTCCTCGACGAGGCCACCTCGGCGCTCGATACCAAGTCCGAGCGCGTCGTCCAGGCAGGCCTCGACGAGCTCATGAAGGACCGCACGACGCTCATTATCGCCCACCGCCTGTCCACCATCGCAGACGTGGATACCATCATCACGCTCGACCACGGGCGGGTCGTGGAGAGTGGTACGCCGGCGGAGTTGGCGGCATCGGGAGGCATTTACGCAGAGCTGCTCGCGCTCACGCAGTCCTCGGCGAAGGAAGACCGCGAGCGGCTCAAGCGCTATGGATTTATTGAGCCAGGAACTGAGGACGATGAGTAGTCTGGGTGCATGCAGTTTCCCAGCCTTGAAGAACTGAAAGCCCGCGGCACCCGCAAGTGGACCGTCTACGGAGACGACGTCCTGCCCCTGTGGATCGCGGAGTCCGATTTCCCCACCGCCCCTCCAGTCATGGAGGCGATCGAGCGCGCGGTGAAGAACGAGTCCTTCGGCTACACGCCGGGCACGTCGACGTTGCCGGAGGAACTCGCCGGCTTCTACAACCGCCGCTTCGGGTGGGAGCCGAACCCGGACTACATCTTCACCATCGGCGACGTCGTGCGTGGCATGCTGCTCGGCGTCCAGTACTTCACCAAGCCCGGCTCCCCCGTCGTCGTGCCGGTGCCCAGCTACCCGCCGCTGCTCGAGCTGCCGGAGACCGCCGGACGCGAGAAGATCGAGACCTCGCTGGACCTCGACGAGATCGAGGCCGCATTCGCGAAGGGCGCCGGCTCCATCGTGCTGTCCACGCCATTCAACCCGCTCGGCATCGTGTTTGACAAAGACTGGCTCACACGACTGGTGAATATCGCCGATACATACGGCGCCCGCATCCTCGCGGACGAAATCCACGCGGGCATTGTCTACGAAGGCACGCACACCCCGCTCGCCTCCCTATCGGACCGCGTCATCACCGTGACGGCGACCTCCAAGGCGTTTAACGTGGCGGGTCTCAAGTGCGCGCAGATGATCTTCGCCAACGCAGAGGACGTGAAGACGTGGCGTTCTCTCACCGGCGTGGCCAAGGACGGCACGGGCACACTCGGCGTGCTCGCCGCCGAGGCCGCCTACCGCGACGGCGACCCGTACCTGGACGAGCAGCTCGCCATCCTTAAACAGAACCGCGACTTCGCCGCTGACTCCTTCGCGAAGGCCGGTATCGAGTCCACGCGCCCCGCAGCGACGTACCTCATGTGGCTCACGCTCCCCCTTCTCGGCGAGAAACCTGCGGCATGGCTGCGCGAGCACGCGAAGGTCGCTGTCAACGAAGGCGTTACCTTCGCGGCCCCGGGGCACGCCCGCCTCAACTTTGCGACCTCTCCGGAGATCCTCCGTGAGGCGGTCGAAAGGATCACGACTGCGCTGTAGTCTCACATGATGGGATTGTGTTTCCATACTGAGGATCGCTACTCTGTTGAGTAGTCGATAAGTATTCAAGCCGCGAAAGGATCCCCAATTCCATGGCTTCACCTGTCTCCTCAGGAACTCCCACAGCACCGGGCGCGATGACCGTCGTGGTCGCCTCCCTCATGCTCTTTTCCATGTTCTTCGGTGCGGGCAATCTCATCTTCCCGCCCATGGTGGGGGTTAGCTCCGGCACCAACTTCTGGCCCGCCATCCTGGGCTTCCTCACCGCGGGCGTGCTCCTGCCAGTCCTCGCCGTCGTCGCCGTCGCGATCACCGGTCGCTCCGTGCGCGATATCGCCAACCACGGAGGCTGGATCTTCGGCATCGTCTTCTCCGCCATGGCGTACCTGGCCATCGGCGCGTTCTACGCCCTGCCGCGTACCGGCGCGGTGTCCATGGAACTGGCGATTACGCCCATGACGGGCTGGGAAGGCACCGCCGCCAACGGCATCTTCAACGCCATCTTCTTCCTCATCGCACTCGCGCTGTCGTGGAAGGCCAACTCCATCATGGACACCCTGGGCCGCTTCCTCACGCCGGCGTTGGTGACGCTGCTCGTCGTGCTCATCGCGCTGGCCACCTTCGCCAATCCGCGCAATCCTGGCACACCCACTGAGGACTATGCCTCCGGCGCCTTCGCCACCGGTCTGTTCGAGGGTTACAACACGATGGACGCCATCGCGGGCCTCGCGTTCTCCATCGTCATCGTTTCCGCGCTGCGCGGCAAGGGTTTCAAAGCCGGCGCCCCGGTCATCAAGGCAACGGTCGTCTCCGCCTCCATCGCGGGCGTCCTCCTCGCCGCCATCTACCTGGGCCTGGGCTACATCGCGCAGACCATGCCCAACGGCCAGTCCTATGAGTCCGGTTCGCAGTTGCTTGCCGATGCCGCCAACTCCACCATGGGCACCGCCGGCCAGGTCGTCTTCTCCGCCATCGTCCTGCTCGCCTGCATGACCACTGCCGTGGGCCTTATCACCGCGACCGCCGAGTTCTTCTCCGAGCTCGTGCCGCGTACCACCTACCACTTGTGGGCCATCATCTTCACCGCGCTGTCCATCCTCTTCGCGTTCCAGGGCTTGGAGACGGTGCTCTCCATCGCCGTGCCGTTTATCGTCTTCCTCTACCCGCCGGCGATCACGCTCATCGCACTCACCATGGTCCAGCCGCTGGTAAAGAAGCAGGTCATCTTCTACTGGGGCTACCGCCTCGCGTTGTGGATGTCCGTCCTGTGGTCCGCACTGAGCCAGCTGGGCATCTTCCCTGACATGCTCGCACTGTCGCCGGGCCAGGACGCTCAGCTGGGCTGGATCGTGCCGACCGTCCTCGCCTTCATCGTGGGCCTGCTCCTCGACTTCGCCACCCGCCGCGGCCGCGCCAAAGACGCCGCCGTGTTGCAGGGTAAGCCCGTGACCGTACCGGAATAAACACGACGCAGGTAGGGTTTTCTAGTAAGTACGCTTTTTACTTTCAAGGAGAATCCATGACCCGCGCCGCACTCTCAGTCCTCGACTTCTGCACCGTCTACGAAGGGGAAACCTACGGCCAGGCCATGGCCCGCTCCGTGGAGCTTGCCCAGCACGCAGAGAAGTTCGGATTCAAGCGCATGTGGTACACGGAGCACCACAACATGCCCACCATCACCTCTTCCAGCCCCGCCGTGCTGATTGCACACATCGCCGCCAACACCCAGTCCATCCGCCTGGGTTCTGGCGGCGTTATGCTGCCCAACCACTCCCCCTACGTCGTCGCCGAGCAGTTTGGCACGCTCGCCGAGCTGCACCCCAACCGCATCGACTTGGGCCTGGGCCGCGCACCGGGCACTGACATGCAGACCTTGGGCCGCGCACTGCGCCGCGACCCGCACTCCGCCGAGCGCTTCCCCGAGGACATCAAGGAATTAAACGGCTATCTCACCGGTAAGTCGATCATCCCGGGTGTGCGCGCCATCCCTGGCGAGAACACCAACATCCCGCTCTACGTTCTGGGATCATCCATGTACGGCGCCTCGCTCGCCGCGAAGCTGGGCCTGCCCTACGCTTTCGCCTCCCACTTCGCACCGCAGCACCTCCAGGCCGCGACGAAGTACTACAAGGACAACTACGAGCCGTCCGAGCAATACCCGGAGCCGTACCTCATCGCCGCCGTCAACGTGCTGGCCGCGGATTCGGACGAGGCCGCCCAGGAAGAATGGGAAAAGGTCTGCTTTAACCGTGTCAAGGCCTTCGCGGGCCGCGGGAAGTACCTCACCGACCAGCAGGTCGAGCAGATCGTGGCGTCCTACCAGGGCCAGCAGATCCTCGAGATGCTCAAGTACTCCGCCGTCGGCACCAAGGACGAGGTGCGCGACTACCTCGAGCAGTTCCAGCAGTCCGTGGGCGCCGACGAACTCATGATTTCGCTCCAGTCCACGACGCATGACAGCGTGCTCCACAACATGGAGCTCCTCGCGGAGGCCTGGGAGCTCGCGTAGTGCTCTACGCCACCTGGGTGAATAATAGGCGCAAAAATATGCAGACTGGCTTCATTCATTGATGCGTCACGATGTAATATTTAGGCGACCTTTCACTGTTCCACGTGGGTCATTTCTATTCTATTCAGGGGAGAGACCACCATGCCTGGTCGGCGCGAACCGCAACAGTACCAAAAGATCGCAAGCTTCCTGCGCGGTGAAATTTCTTCTGGTCGCCTCGGTGTAGGCGATGTCCTTCCCAGCGAGGCGGAATTGTGCGAGCAGTTCCAGACCTCGCGCGGCCCCGTGCGTCAGGCGATGGCCGAGCTGCGTTCCGAGGGAACCATCTCCTCGGGCCGCGGCCGCCGTTCCGTCGTGCTGGGCAACTTCAGCTCCGAGTCTTTCGAGGCCTCCTACTCCGCGGCGCAGCGCTACAAGGAAGCTGGATTCACGCTCGAGCAGAAGATTCACTGGCTCGCCCGCCGCCCTGCGCCCCGCGAAGTGGCCGAGGCCCTTGGTGTCAAAGAGGGCGACCCCATCATCTATATCCACCGCACTCGTCAACGCGCGGGGCAGACGCGCCTCATCCAAGACGAATACTTCCCGCTCGAGGTGGGACGCCACATCCTCGACTTCGATGAATCAGAGCCGTCACTGCATGCCGTCCTCGCCCGCGCTGGCATCGAGGTCGACAATCTTTCGCGTCAGCTGCGCGCCCGCCCCGCGACTCCGGAGGAGGCGGAAACGCTCGGCATTGAGGAGGGCTTCCCGGTCTTCGAGGTGACCAATCGCCTCCACAATCACAACGGCGACCCCATCGAGTACGGCGTTTACGTCTTCCCCGCTGACCGTATGCAGATGCAGATGAACGCCATCCGCGGCTCCGGATCCCCCCTGCGCTTCACCCTCCAATCACCCACCGAGTAACTTAATCGGGTATGAAACTACCCTCTCTCGGGGCGGTGGCGCTCGCGTTCACACTCGCGGGCTGTTCCGCCGGGCACACCGCCGTCGTCGAGGCGACCGATACCCCCGCCGTGGTCCTCGCCACCACGGCCGCGGCGACCTCGCTCGACTTCACGACGACCGGCGGCGCCGCCATTCCGGCCGCGCTCATGGGCAACGTCTACGAGACTCTCGTGACCATCGCGGACGACGGATCCATCCACCCGGGCCTCGCCGAGTCCTGGGACATCGACGGTACGGAGTATACCTTCCACCTGCGCGAAGCCACCTTCAGCAACGGCGACGCTTTTTCTGCAGAGACCGCCGCGTGGGCGATTAACCATACGCATGAGTGGACGAACGCCCTGGGCAAGCAGCTCGCCGCCGCGCACGCGAGCGCCGTGGACGAGCACACGTTAAAGATCAGTCTGGACGCGCCCTCGGAGTCTTTCTTGTGGAAGCTCGGCACGACCGTCGGCGCTATGCTCCATCCGTCCGGCGAGACCATCGGCACCGGACCGTACACGGTGCGCGCCTTCTCCCCTGGCGAGTACGTCGACCTCGCCGTCAACCGCGACTATTGGGGCGAGTCCGCGCACGAGGACGTCCAGATCCGCTACTTCCCGGATATCGTCTCGTCCGTCAACGCTTTGCAATCCGGCAGCGTCGACATCGTGTGGGCCGTCCAGAATCCGGAGCTTCTCGCCAACCTGCCGGAGGACTACGAGGTCCAGGTGGGTGCCACGAACGGCGAGGTGCTCGTCTCCATGAACAACCAGACCGCGCCCTTCGACGACGTGACCGTGCGCCGGGCCGTCGCCTACGGTGTCGACCGCGAGCTCGCCAACCGCATCCTCTTCGACGGCATGGCGACCGACACCGGCGGCGCCCCCGTCGCCCCCGCGGACCCATGGTTTACCGGGAAAAACTACTACCCGTACGACCCGGAGAAGGCCAAGGAACTCATGGCCTCCGCTGGCGCGGAGGGTACCCCATTGACCATCACGGTGCCCACGCTGCCCTACGCGCATACGCTAGGCGAGCTGCTCTACTCGCAGCTCACGGATATCGGTTTCGATGTCACGCTTGAGTCCGCGGAGTTTCCTGCGCTGTGGCTCGGCCAAGTCATGGGCGCCAAGGACTACCAGATGTCCATCGTCGCGCACGTCGAGCCGCGCGATATCACCACGCTCTTCGGCAGCCCGGACTACTACCTGGGCTACGACAACGCGCACACCCGCGAGCTCTTCGCCGAGGCCGACGCCAAGGACCCGGAGCTCATGCACGACGCCGTCGACCAGATCATGGACGACGCCGGCGCGCTCACCGTCGCGAATATGCCCAATATCGTGCTCTCCCACGGCGTCACGGGCGTCGACGCCAACCAGGTCACGGACGGCATTCGTTTGAAGGAGATCACCCAGTGAAAATCCTCGCTCGCTACCTCGGCACGCTCTTCGTCGCCTCCGTTATCATCTTCGCTCTCATGCGCGCCGTCCCCGGCAACCCGGCACGCGTCGCCCTCGGCATCAACGCGGACCAAGAGTCCGTCGCCGCGCTAACGCATGAGCTTGGTCTGGACCGCCCGCTACTCACGCAGTACTGGGAATGGCTTTCCGGACTGTTCACCGGCGCCTTCGGCACGTCCTTGAGCTCCGGCCAGGACATCACGCCGCTCGTCATCGACCGCGCTCAGGTCTCGCTCATCCTCATCCTCGCCGCAATGGCGCTCGCCCTCCTCGGCGCCATCCCCGTCGGCATCTTCTTGGCTCGACGCGACTCGACGGCCGTGTCAGCGCTCACGCAGCTGGGCATCGCCGTGCCGAGCTTCCTCGTCGGTATCCTCCTCGTTGCCGTCTTCGCCGTAAAACTCGGCTGGCTGCCCGCCAACGGCTGGGTCGTACCGGTCTCGCCGCGCTACCTCGTCCTGCCCGTCATCTCCCTGGCACTCGTCCAAGGCGCGATGCTCACCCGCTACGTGCGCAGCGCCGTGCGGGAGCAGCTCCACCGGGACTATATGCGCACGGCGCGCTCGCTGGGGGCATCGGAAAGCCAGGCATTGCTGCGGCACGGGCTGCGCAACGCCGCGCTGCCGGTGCTTACCGTCGCGGGGCTGCAGCTCACCACGCTGGTCATCGGCGCGGTAGTCATCGAATCCGTCTTCGTCATCCCAGGGCTGGGGTCCATGCTCCTTGACGCGGTCGCGGTGCGCGACCTCACGACGGTACAGACGCTCGTCATGCTACTCGTGGCGTTTACGCTCACGGTCAACCTGTTCACGGACGTAGTGTACCGCGTTATTGACCCCCGGATTGGAGCGCGCGCATGAGTCGCACAGGGTGGATTGGCGCGATCCTCGTCGCGCTCACGGTGCTCACGACCGTGGTCGCGTTTGTCTGGACGCCGTATGACCCGTTCCAAGTCTCGAACCAGCTTGCGGCCTCGCCGTCGGCGGAGCATCTTCTCGGCACCGACCGCTTTGGCCGCGACGAGCTCTCGCGCCTTATGTCCGGCGCGCAGATTACGCTGTCTGTTTCCATCGTCGCGGTGCTCATCGCGGCAGTCATCGGCGTGCCGCTGGGCATCGCGGCGGGCATGGGCTTCCCGCTCATCATGAGGGGCGCGGACCTGCTCCTCGCGTTCCCGGCGCTGCTGCTCGCGATTATCGCGGGCGCGGTGTGGGGGCCGTCGACGCTCACGGCGATGATTGCCATCGGCATCGCAGGCATTCCGTCGTTTATCCGCGTCGCCCGGGCAGGCACGCTGCAGGTCATGCACCAGGACTTCATCGCGGCCGCGCGGATTTCGGGCGTATCCAAGCCGGTCATCGCGGTGCGCCACGTGCTTCCCAATATCGTGAGCCTCATCGTCGTGCAGGCCTCCGTCTACTGCGCGCTCGCCATCCTCGCCGAGGCTGGCCTGAGCTACCTGGGCCTGGGCACCGCTCCCCCGGCCGCCTCCTGGGGCCGCATGCTCCACGACGCACAGACCATGCTCGGCACGCAGCCGCTGCTCGCACTCTGGCCGGGCCTGGCCATCGCGCTCACCGTCTTGGGCTTTAACCTGCTGGGCGATGGCCTGCGCGACCTACTGGATCCGGAGGATTAATGAACGTTCTGGAAGTACGCAACCTCACGATTCCGGGGATCCTCCACGGCCTCACCTTCGAGGTCGGCCGCGGCGAAAGAGTGGGCCTCATCGGCGAGTCTGGTTCGGGCAAGTCGCAGACAGCGCTATCTATCATGGGGCTCGTTGCGCATTCCGGTGATGTGGAGCTCGATGGAAAAGCCGCCATGGTCTTTCAGGAGCCGCTCTCCGCGTTGGACCCGTTGATGAAGATTTCGCGCCAGCTGCACTATGCCGGCGCGACGCCGGAGTCCCTCAAGGACGTGGACCTCGACCCTGCTGTGGCGAAGCGGTATCCGCATGAGCTCTCCGGCGGACAGCGCCAGCGCGTGCTCATCGCCATGGCGCTCGCGCAGAATCCGGAACTGCTCATCTGTGACGAGCCCACGACGGCGCTCGACGCGACGACGCAGGCAGGCGTGCTCGCTTTGATCGAGCGGCTCGCGGATGAACGTGGCTTCGCGCTACTTTTCATCTCGCACGACCTGCGGGTCATCGACCGCATGACGACGCGCCGGCTGCTGCTCAAGGCGGGCCACTTTGAGTCACTCGAGTCCGAGTATGGCCGCAGCCTCGTGCCGCAGCCGATTACCCCATCGCCGGCTAGGACCGGCGAACCCATTATCGAGGTCCACGCCGCCGCGCCCTATGGGCTCGAGCACGTCGATCTCACGGTGGCGCGCGGCGAGCGGCTCGCCGTTGTGGGCGGCTCCGGCTCCGGTAAGACAACCTTGTTGAAGATGCTCACGGGGCTGCTCAAGCCAGCGTCAGGCACGATCGAGATCCACGGGAAAATCCAGATGGTCTTCCAGGACCCGCGGGGCTCGCTCAACCCGCGGCTGCGGGTCGGCCGGTCGATCAAGGAAGCCGGTCCCGACGTGGCACAGGCTCTCGTGGACGTCGGCCTCCAACCTTCAGACGCGAAGAAGTACCCGCACGAGTTCTCCGGCGGCCAGCGCCAGCGCATCTCCATCGCGCGCGCCCTCGTCGGCCGCCCGGATATCCTGCTCGCGGACGAGGCGGTCTCCGCCCTCGACGTCACGGTGCGCCGGCAGATCCTCGAGCTCCTCGACCGGCTCGTCGACGAATACGGGCTCACGCTCGTCTTCGTCACACACGATCTGGGCGTCGTCAAAGAGATCTGTTCGTCGGTCGCCGTTGTCCACGAGGGCCGGATTGTCGAGCACGGCCCTGTCGACGAGATCTGGGAGCACCCCCAGCACCCGTATACGCAGCGTTTGCTCGCGGCGGCTAAGCTACCCTGACGTGGAAGCGCTACCCCAAAGACCCAGTCCCCTCCAGTTACTCACCGCCTACAACTCGAAGGTTCGCCGCTGGCCCGGCGCGCTGCGCGCAGCACTCGCCATCCTCATCCCCGGCTCCATTGCACTGCTCCTGGGCTATGACCATGCGGTCCTGCTCATCTCCGCCGGCGCGTTCGCGGTCATCTACGGCGAGGGTCATCCCTACCGCACGCGCCTGCGGGTGATGGCGACTGCGGCGCTGTTGCTTTTGGGGGCATCGGTAGGCGGCGTGCTCGTCGACGGCCTCCTCGCTGGCGGTCTCTATGCGGTAGCTCTCGGCGTCCTGGGCACCTTCGTACAAAACGCCTTGCGCCTGCCGCCGCCGGGCTGTTTCTTCATCGTCATGGTCGGCGGCGGCTCGACCATGATCACCGGAGTGCCTGCCTGGGAAGTCGGCCTCTGGTGCGCGGTTGGTTCGCTCACCGGCATCATCCTTGGCATGCTGCCCGCAGCCCTCGACGCGCATGGGCCGGAGAAGCGCCGCGTCCTCGGCGTCGAACAGGCCGCGCGCGCCTTCGTAGAAGAGCCCACGCTTGCCCACCATCACCAGGCGCAGACCGCGTTGGTCTCCGCGTGGCAAGCGCTTTCCGATGCCGCCATTATCCGCGGCGGCCGCATCCTCCAGCCCGCACAGCGCGACCTCGTGGACCGCACGCTTGCCGCCCAACGCGCCGTCGCCGCCCAACACGTGGATTCGGCGCTGCTCTCGGATGAACCCGCGGATATCGATCCTTCCCGCACCGTCATTCCGCACACGAACCCGACCGCGCGCTACCGTCTCTACCGTTCGGCGACGCGCAATTCGCACCCGTCCTTGGCGGCGCAGCGCGTCCTCGTGGGCGGTCTGCTCACCGTGCTCATTGGGCTCGCACTTGGGCTCAACCGCCCGGACTGGGGAGCGGTCTCCGTGCTCCTCGTCCTCCAATGGGGTCCCGACCGCGTGCCCGGCACCATTCGCGGCGTGCAGCGCATGCTCGGTTCGTGCCTGGGCGTGTGTCTCTTCGCGGCGTTCCACTATTTCGGCGTCTCCGGGTGGACGCTGTTGCTCGCGCTCGCGGCCTGCCAGTACGCGGCGGAAACCTTCGTCGTGCGCAATTACGCGATCTGCGTCATATTCTCCACGCCGCTGGCGCTGCTCATGGGCAACTCGAACTTCGCGGCGATTGAGGCGCGTCTCGCCGAGATTGCCTTGTCCGTCTCGCTCGCGCTCGCCGTGCTGTGGCTGTGGCGTCCCCGTGCGGCGGCCCAGGATCAACAGCGTCTTCAGGCACGCTGCGTCCAGGCGATGTCCACGCTGCTCGGCTCGTTGCTCACCACCACCCCGGACGCAGCGCTCACCACCCGCCGCGATCTCCAGTATGAGCTGCTCTCCGAGCGCCGTGCCATTCTTTCGCTCGCCGCCAATGGACACGGTGAGCTTTTCTGGGAGCGCCACCAGCGGCTGCGCCGCGCGGGCTATCACCTGCTCGACTTCTGCTCGCTTCACCCGGACCGTCGGCCCACCGAGCCGGAGCTGCGCGAACTCGTTAGCGCAGTAGAAAAGTCTGGATAACCTCGTAGCCGCGGCCCTCACCCAGGTGCGACTCGACAAGCGCGACCTCGTCGGGCGGAAAGAGCGCGCTACAACACCTTATGAGGAGTAAATGTCGAGCAGGACGGCAGGGTTGAGGATATGTTCCTCGACGCGCTCAAAGACGTCGAGTTCCACCAGGGCCTCGTCAAAATCAGGTACATGCATGCGTATCACCTACCGGTCTAGATTAGCCACATAGTAGCAATTTTCGCGCCGCACAGGGATAATTGGCGACACTGTCTACTTTAAGGATTTCCCGTGACAACCTCGGATCCCTACCACTCTTCACTCAACCCCGCGGATAAGGAGACCGCGGTCGGCTTGTATCCCCACGACATGCACCCGGGCCTCGTCCCGGGCATTTCCGTCGATGACCAGCGCAACCGCTTTGGGCTCGACAAGCCGCTCTTCTTCACCACGGCCGCCTTCAGCATCGCCTTCATTATGTGGGGTGTCATCTGGCCTGACTCCGTGGCCAATGTCTCCTCGGCCGCGTTTTCGTGGGCGATTACGAACGCTGGCTGGCTGCTCAACATCACGATGATCCTCGCGATCTTCGTCATGGCCTACATCGGCTTCTCGCGCTTGGGCCGCATCAAGCTCGGTACGGATGACGAAGAACCAGAGTTCGGCCGCTTTAGCTGGATCGCCATGATGTTCGGCGCTGGCATCGGCGTCGGTATCTTCTTCTACGGCCCGTCTGAGCCGCTGTCGCACTACCTCACCCCGCCGCCGCACACCGTGGACGGCAACTCGGTCGAGGCACTTCACCAGGCCATGGCGCAAGCCAACTACCACTGGGGCATCTCCCCGTGGGCGGCATATGCCCTCGTGGGAGGCGCCATCGCCTACTCGTCTTACCGCCGCGGCCGCGTCCCGCTCGTGTCCTCCATCTTCAAGCCGCTCTTCGGTTCCCGCGACACGGACGGCCCGCTGGGCAAGCTTATCGATGCCCTCGCGCTCGTCGCGACCCTCTTCGGCACCGCCGCAACGCTGGGTCTCTCCGCCATCCAAATTGGCGAGGGCGTGACCATCATCTCCGGCCACCCGCTGGCGAACGCGGGCCTGCTCATGATCATCGGCATCCTCGGCTGTGCGTTTATCCTGTCCGCGGTCTCCGGCGTCTCGCGCGGAGTGCGCTACCTGTCGAATATCAACATCACGCTCACGCTCGGCTTCGTCCTCTTCGTCTTTATCGTGGGCCCCACGCTGCTGCTGCTCAACCTCATCCCGGCGGGCATTATCACCTACCTCGACCAGCTTTTGCCCATGATGGCCAAGGGCCTGTCCTGGGGCGATGAGACCATCGAGTTCCAGTCCTATTGGACGGCGTTCTACTGGGCATGGTGGATTGCGTGGACCCCGTTCGTGGGCATGTTCGTCGCCCGCATCTCCCGCGGCCGCACCCTGCGCGAATTCACCCTCATCACGGTCTTCGCGCCCACGGCCATCCTCATTCTCGCATTCACCGTCTTTGGCGGCACCGCGATTAGCTTCAACCAGAAGGGTCTCGAGGGCTTCGATGGCTCCGCATCCAACGAACAGGTGCTCTTCGCCATGTTCCAGGACCTGCCGTTGGGGACCATCACGCCGTTCCTGCTGCTCTTCGTCCTCGCGGTCTTCTTCGTGACCTCGGCGGACTCCGCCTCCGTCATCATGGGCACCATGTCCTCCAAGGGCGACCCGACCCCCAATAAGTTCGTCGTCGTCTTCTGGGGTCTGTCCATGATGGGCATCGCGGTCGTCATGCTGCTGACCGGCGGCGAGGAGGTCCTCTCCGGACTGCAGAACCTCACCATCCTCGCGGCCTTGCCGTTTAGCGTTGTCTTGCTCGTCATGATGGTCGCCTTCATCAAGGACCTGCACTCCGACCCGATGTTTATCCGCCGCGCCTACGCGCGCACCGCCGTCGAGAACGCCGTCGTCCGCGGCATCGAGGAACACGGCGACGACTTCGAGATTTCCGTCGAGCACGCCGAGGAAGGCCGCGGCGCCGGCTCCGAGTTCGACTCCTCCGCGGACCGCTACACCGAGTGGTACCAGCGCACGGACGAAGACGGCGAGAACGTCGACTACGACTTCGAGACAGGAGAATGGGCCGATGGCTACAAAGATCCCCAGTGAGGTCGTTCTTGACGGCTATTCGCTAGCCGAGCAGCACCAGATCGACCATCTCTTCCTCACCGAAGGCAGCCCGTTCTCGCTGCTCGCCATCGTCGGCCTCATACTCATCGGAATCGCAGGCTGGCGCTTGCGCTGGCTGCTCATCCCCGGCGTCCTCCTAGCACTCCACAGCCTGTGGTGGATTCCCGTTCTTGCCTACCGTCGCTTCGACGATCCCGCCGCAGCCGGGTATGCAGCGCAGTATTACCCCCTCTACTGGCTGCCTCAGACCCTCGCGCTCATCGCGGCGGCGGTCATCCTATACCTGGTGGGCAGCCTGGCGCGCCGCATGAATCGTCGGTGACGGGTGCGACTGCGCCGCATGCAGTCGCTCCACTGCCACCGCCGCCAGCGCCGCCGCCTGGTCGCCGAGCACGCGATCATCGAAGCGCGCGAGCGGCGAGTGATTCCACTCGCGCTTTTGCTCCGGCACGGAGGCATCGACAGTGCCAAGCCACGCGAACGTGCCCGGCACCTGCTGGAGCACCACGCCAAAGTCCTCGCTCGCCATCATGGGCGTGCGCATGCGCACCACGCGCTCCTGCCCGAACTGGCGGGCCCACACGCCCGCGGCAAACGCGTCCTCGCGGGCATTCGTCTTCGTGGACGGATACAGCACCTCGAATTCCGTCTCCACAGAGCAGCGGTGCGCCGCTGCGACGTTGGTGGTGACCTCGGTGATGACTTGGCGGACCCGCTCGATGGCGGCATCGTCAAGCACACGCACCGTCGCCGCGCAGCCTGCGCGCTCCGGGATGGCATTGATGGCGCCGTCGCCCGCCCACAGGTTGGTCACGGTGATGACCACAGGATTGAGCGCGTCGAAGCGGCGCGTGACCGCCGACTGCAGCGCGACCTGAATCTCCGCGAGCGCGGCCACGGGATCCACCGCGTCGTGCGGGCGCGAGCCGTGGCCACCTTTGCCCAGCACCGTGATGCGCAGGTTCGACGAGGATGCCATGAGCGGGCCCGGCGCGTGGTTGAACGTGCCGAAGTCCTGCGGGCCGACGTGCAAACCGTACGCCGCAATCGGACGGCGCCCCGCCGCGTCAAGCACGCCTTCCTCAATCATCGGCTGCGCGCCGCCCGGGCCTTCCTCGCCCGGTTGGAACATGAAAATAATGTCGCCCTCGAGCTCTTCGCGGTGCGCGCAGAGCATGCGCGCCGCGCCAATGAGCGCCGACGTGTGTAGGTCGTGGCCGCACGCATGCATGTAGCCATTCGTCGAGGCGAAGGGGCTGCCGGAGCGCTCCCCCACCTCGAGCGCGTCCATGTCTGCGCGCAGCAACACCGAGACCGGATGGTCGCCCCTTTTACCCCCGCGCAGCACCGCGACAACAGACGTCACAGCTAGGCCGGTCGACACCTCCAGCGGCAGGCCTTCGAGCTCCTCCAACACGCGGCGTTGCGTGCGGGGAAGCTTAACGCCAATCTCAGGGTTTTCGTGCAGGTCGCGCCGAATAACCTGCAGGTTACTCAATAATTCCTTAGCTTCTTCGCGGAGGACATCGACGGCAGGTTCGCCCTGCAAGGTCGCGCCCGGCGCCGGAAGCGGCGGGAGCTGCTGGCCAATGTGGGGTGTAGTCATGCCCGCCCATTGTAAAGTAACACGCATGCGAATTCTCTCTCTTGCGCTCGCCGCTACCCTTACCCTCGCCGCCCCGGCAGCCCACGCCCAGGACCTTTCCTCCGAGGCGCACCAGCTCTCCAGCACCAACCACGGCTCTTCCAGCGTCACCGTCGACGCCGCCACCACGCTCCTCGGCGCGCTGGGGCCCAACGCCAAGCTCCTCACCGATCTGTGGGCTGCTTCCGATGCCGCCTATCCCCACCCCATCACCTCCATCCCCTCCGCATCCATCACCCGTCACAAGGTCGATGGTCGCCAAGAGCGCTGGGACATCGCCTCGCCGGCCATGGGCCGCGTCATCGAGGCCGACGTCCTCGTGGGCACCGGCCCAGTCGTCTTCCTCTTCGAGGGCGTCGACTCGCCGGAGACCTCCGGCTGGATCAAGCGTGGCATCGCACAAAAGGTCTTCGCGGACTCCGATGCCACCGTCATCATCCCCAACCAGGGTCGCTCCTCCATGTGGCAGGACTGGCGCCGCGATGACCCCAAGCTCGGCCGCATGAAATGGGAGACGTTCTACACGAAGGAACTCGCCCCGCTTGTGGACCGCGAAATCCCCAATAACGGCAAGCGCGCCGCCATCGGCCTGTCCATGGGTGCCTCCGGCGCCGTCATGATGGCCAATAACAATCCGGGATTCTTCGACGCCGTCGCGGGCATCTCCGGCTGCTACTCGACGCTCGACCCGACGGGCCGCGGCACCGTGGAGCTTACCGTCGGCAACGGCGGCGGCAGCACCGCCAACATGTGGGACGCGTCCGACTGGAAGCGCAACGACGTCACCTCGCACCCGGAAGGCCTGCGCGGCACGCGCATTTACCTCTCCGCAGCAACCGGCGAGGTCACCGAGGCCGACCAGCGCGGCTACGCTGGCAAGCCGCTCACGGATCAGATTGGCGGCACGCTGCTCGAGGCAGGCTCGCGCCAGTGCACGCAGCGTCTCGACTCTGCTCTTACCCGCGCCGGTATCGAGCACACCACGAACTATCTCGACCGTGGCGTCCATAACTGGTCCATGTTCTCGGGCCAGCTCGCTCCCGCGTGGGCGGCTATCCGCCCTGCTCTGTACTAATCACCCCGCCGCTCGCCAGCTTTGGGTTTATAGCGCCTCGGCACCGCCACCACGGCCCCAAACGCCATAAACCCAAAGCTAAGCCCGGCCGACTTGCGCCAGCTTTGGTTTTATGGCGCTTCACCACCCCAATGAGGCGTCAAGGCGCCATAAACCCAAAGCTGGACACAAGAAAAGCCCGCCACGAGGCGGGCTTGGGGGTGACGCGGTTTTAGTCGTCGTCGGTGGACAGCGCTGCGACGAAGGCTTCCTGCGGAACGGAGACCGAACCGAGGGACTTCATGCGCTTCTTACCGGCCTTCTGCTTCTCGAGCAGCTTGCGCTTACGCGAGATATCGCCGCCGTAACACTTAGCCAGGACGTCCTTGCGCATCGCGCGGATATTCTCGCGCGCGATGATCTTGGAGCCGATAGAGGCCTGGACCGGCACCTCGAACTGCTGGCGTGGGATGAGCTCTTTGAGCTTCTTCGTCATCTTGTTGCCGTACCACTGCGCGGAGTCGCGGTGGACGATGGCGGAGAAGGCGTCGACAGGGTCGCCGTTGAGGAGGACATCGACCTTGACGAGGTCCGCGAGCTGCTCGCCAGCGTCCTCGTAGTTGAGGGAGGCGTAACCCTTGGTGCGGGACTTGAGCTGGTCGAAGAAGTCAAAGATGATTTCACCCAGCGGCATGGTGTAGCGCAGCTCGACGCGGTCCTCAGACAGGTAGTCCATGCCGCCCATCTGGCCGCGCTTGGACTGGCACAGCTCCATGGTCGGGCCCACGAAGTCCGCTGGCACGATGATGGTGGTCTTCACTACCGGCTCGTAGACCTCGCGGAGCTTGCCTTCCGGCCAGTCGGACGGGTTGTGGATGATCTGCTCGGCGCCATCCTCCCCGACCACGCGGTAGGTCACTGACGGCGCGGTGGAGATGAGGTCCAAGTCGAACTCGCGCTCCAGGCGGTCGCGGGTGATTTCCATGTGAAGCAGACCCAGGAAGCCGCAACGGAAACCAAAGCCAAGGGCGACGGAGGTTTCGGGCTCGTAGGTCAAGGAGGCATCATTAAGCTGCAGCTTCTCCAGCGCGTCGCGCAGGTCCGGGAAGTCGGCCTGGGAGATGGGGAACAAGCCGGAGTAGACCATCGGCTTAGGGTCGGCGTAGCCCTCAAGGGGTTCCTCGGCGCCGCCGGAGGCCCAGGTGATGGTATCGCCGACCTTGGTCTCGCGGACGTCCTTTACGCCGGTGATGAGGTAGCCAACCTCGCCAGGGCCGAGGCCCTCGCACTTGTGCATAGTCGGCGAGACGATGCCCACCTCGAGCAGCTCGTGGTTGGCACCCGTGGACATCATGGTGACCTTCTGGCGCGGCTTGAGCGTGCCGTCGACCATACGGATGTAGGTCACGACGCCACGGTAGGTGTCGTAGATGGAGTCGAAGATCATGGCGCGCGCGGGGGCGTCCGGACCGAAATCGGAAGTCGGAGCGGGAACGAGCTCGGCGACCTTGTCCAGCAATGCTTCAACACCCTCGCCCGTCTTGCCCGAGACGCGCAGGACATCCTCTGGCTCGCAGCCAATGATGTTGGCGATCTCCAGGGAGTACTTCTCGGGGTCGGCTGCAGGGAGGTCAATCTTGTTGAGGACAGGGATGATCTCCAAGTCGTTTTCCATCGCCAGGTAGAGGTTGGCGAGGGTCTGAGCCTCGATGCCTTGGGCGGCATCGACAAGCAAAATGGCACCCTCACACGCCTCGAGGGCGCGGGAGACTTCGTAGGTAAAGTCCACGTGGCCGGGGGTATCGATCATTTGCATGACGATCTCTTCCCCCTCGAGGGGACCCGAACGGGGGATCCAGGGAAGGCGCACGTTCTGCGCCTTGATGGTGATGCCGCGCTCGCGCTCAATATCCATGTTGTCCAGGTACTGGTCGCGCATGTCGCGCTCCTCTACGACCTTGGACAGCTGCAGGATGCGGTCAGCCAGCGTCGACTTGCCGTGGTCGATGTGGGCGATAATGCAGAAGTTTCGGATTCGGGCTGGATCCGTAAACGTAGTGGCCGCAAAGTTTTTAGACATGGGTTTAGAATAGTCGACATGACGAGCGCGAACCCAACCGGATGGACGCGAATTAAAAGGGCATTGTCCATTCGCGAGGCCCATCCCTTGGACACCGGTCTGCGTCGCATTAATGACCGCATTGGCCTGCACGGACGCCGCGCGACCATCCGCAAGGCCGCGAAGATTCGGATTGAGACGACCGAATCCCGTGCGCGTTCCATCTTCTTTGCCCCCGATATGGACGGCCAGGCAGACTCCGGTGAGGTCGTGTGGGTGTGGACGCCGTCGACTCCCCCGCAAGAACGCGCGGTCCTCGTCGTAGGCAGAACGCGCGCAACCATTCTGGGGCTGCTCATCTCTCCCAACCCGGATCATTCCACGGACGACTCGTGGTTGGCGATCGGCTCGGGCGAGTGGGACGAGCAAGGCCGCCAGTGCTGGATTCGCCTCGACCGCGTCCTCGAGATCGCGGAGGAGCAAGTCCGCCGCCAAGGCGCGCTCTTCCCAGAGCGTCGCTTCGAGCGGATTGCCAACCGACTCAGGTCCCGTTACCACTGGGGATAGGTTCTCTGCTAAGCTACCCAGGTTGCTTCCACGCACCGTGGCGCGCGAGTCGGGACGAGCAGGACCTTGGGTTCGCCCTTCGAACACTCGCGCCGAGAGAAATCAGGACATGTCCGTGCGGGGTAAGTCGCTAACAGTAATCATTTCGATTCCCAAGAGGTAATTTCAATGGCAAACATCAAGTCCAAGAAGAAGCGCATCATCACCAACGAGAAGGCTCGCCAGCGCAACAAGGCAGTCCGCTCCGCAGTCCGCACCGAGATCCGCAAGTTCCGCGCTCTCGTCGAGGCTGGCGACAAGGCTGGTGCCGAGAAGCAGCTCCGCGTTGCTTCCCGCGCTCTGGACAAGTCCGTCTCTAAGGGCGTGTTCCACCGCAACAACGCCGCTAACAAGAAGTCGGGCATGGCCACCGCCCTCAACAAGATGGCGTAACTAAAAAGCAAAGGCGGGCAACCGCCTTTCTTTTTTATCCACAGCCTAGAACATACGTTCGTCTAGTATATTTTTCTCCATGACGTCCTCCCTCAAGCCGCTCCTCAAATGGGTCGGCGGCAAGCGCCAACTGCTGCCCGCCATCCGCGCGGTCGTGCCGGAGTTTGAGCGCTACCGCGAGCCTTTCCTCGGCGGCGGCGCCGTGCTCTTTAGCCTCGCGCCGCAGCAGGCCATCGCGGGGGATCTCAACAGCGAGCTCATCACCGTCTACACGGTCGTGCGCGACCACGTCGATGAGCTCATTGCGCTGTTGAAGACCTACCCCAACGACGAGGACTTCTTCTACGAGCTACGTGGCCTCGACCGCTCCTCAAGCTTTGCTGAGCTTTCGCGTGTCTCCCGCGCCGCCCGCACCATCTACCTCAACAAGACGTGCTACAACGGGCTCTATCGTGTCAACAACGCCGGGCAGTTCAACGCGCCGTTCGGTCGCTATAAGAACCCGGCCATCTGCGACGAAAGGACCCTGCGCGCGGTCTCGCGCTACCTCCGCGGCAATGACGTGACGCTCCTCCACGGCGACTACCACGCAGTCCTGAAGGGCGCAGGCGAGGGCGACTTCGTCTACCTCGATCCGCCCTACGATCCGGTCACCCCCACGAGCAATTTCACGGGGTACCAGTCAGGCGGGTTTAGCCACGCGGACCAGATCGCGCTGAAGCTCGCGTGCGACGAACTCGACTACAACGGCGCAAAGTTCCTGCTCTCTAACTCGGCTACGCCCTTTATTGCGGAGCTCTACGCTGACTACACGGTGGAGACCGTCGGCGCGAACCGCGCCATCAATTCCGTCGCCTCGAAACGCGGCAAGGTGGACGAGGTCCTCGTACGTAACTTTTGAACCACTTTTCTTCTACAGTGTGAGGTACCGCACTCACCTGACACGAAGGAGAAAGACCCATGTACACCATCGGGGACTATCTGCTTGACCGTCTGTCCAGCGTCGGAGTAACCGAGCTCTTTGGCGTCCCAGGCGATTTCAACCTCAAGTTTTTGGATCACGTCGTCGATCACGCCACGGTCCGCTGGGTTGGCAATTCCAACGAACTCAATGCCGGCTACGCGGCAGACGGCTACGCCCGTCTCCGTGGGATCGGCGCGTTCCTCACCACGTTTGGCGTGGGCGAGCTCTCCGCCACGAATGCCCTCGCTGGTTCCTTCGCCGAGCACGTGCCCGTCATCCACATCGTCGGCGCCCCGCGCAAGGAGCTCCAGGCCTCCCGCGCCAAGATCCATCACACGCTTGGCGACGGGGACATCGGCAAGTTCTACCGCATCGACCGCGAGATTTCCTGCATCGCGGAGGACCTCAACGCCATGACTGCCCGTGCGCAGATCGATAACCTCATCGTCCAAGTCCTCTTCCAGCGCAAGCCCGGCGTCATTCACCTCGCCGCAGACGTCGCGGAGACTCCCACCGAGCCGCCCACCGGTCCCCTGCCCCTTATCGAACAGCACGACTCAGAGGCCGCCGCCCGCGACTTCGAGCGCGACCTGCGCGCCTTCCTGCCCGGCCGCACGCTTGCCGTGCTTGCCGATGTCCTCGTGCACCGCTTCGGTGCTCAAGACCGGCTCGCAGATTTCCTCGAGAAGACCAAAGTCCCCGTCGCCACGCTGAGCTGGGGCAAGACCGTCGTCAACGAGGAGGAGACCAACTTCGCAGGCATCTACGCCGGCGCGGCCTCCTATGAGTCTTGCCGCCACACCATCGAAGATGCCACCGCGCTCGTGACCCTTGGCGTGGACTTCACCGACAACATCACGGCGGGCTTCACCACCAAGATCGAGCAGTCCCACCAGATCGACGTCCGCCGCGACACGGCGTTCATCGGCAAGAATGCCTACACCCCGCTGAGCATGCACCGCGCCATCGATATCCTCGAGAAAGTCATCACGGACCTGAAACCCGAGTACATGCCCACCGGCGCGCCCGAGGCCGAGGCCGTCGCAGACTCTGCACAACTTACCCAGTCCCAGCTCTGGTGTGCACTGTCCGAGGCGCTTACCCCCGGCAACCTCGTCCTCGCCGAGCAGGGCACCTCCTTCTTTGGCCTGGCCGCCCACCACTTCCCCAGCGACACGGTCTTTATCGGCCAGCCCATGTGGGGTTCCATCGGCTACACGCTGCCCGCCACCCTGGGGGCCGCCCTCGCCGAGCCGCGCCGCCGCCCCGTCTTGCTCATCGGCGACGGCTCCGCGCAGCTCACCATCCAGGAAATCGGCCAGCTCATCCGCGAGCGCATCCCCGCCGTCATCCTGCTCGTCAATAACGATGGCTACTCCGTTGAGCGCGCCATTCACGGCGAGGACCAGTACTACAACGACATCCCCGCGTGGAATTGGTCGAAGGCCCTCGATTTCTTCGGCGCAGGCGACTTCGGCCTCACGCTCAAGGCGGAAACGCTCGACGAGCTGGGTGCCGCCTTCGAGAAGACGAAGGCCCACCCCGGCCTCGTCTTCCTCGAGGTGCGCACGGGCAAGAAGGACTATCCCAAGCAGCTCGTGCGCGTCGCGGAGGCACTGGCCGCGAAATAGCTAAACCAGTGCAGTCACTCCACGCACGACCAGCACCGCGCCGGCCGCGAGGAAGAAGAGGCCGGCGCCCAAGTCGATAAAGGGTGTTGCCACGAGCATCTTGCGGCGCACCGCCCGCGTGGACACCACGAAGCTCAGCACCAAGAAGAGTGCGAGCGAGCTCCACGCCAGCCCCAGGATCAGGGCGACGGATGTGCCCACGCTCGGATGCGCCGGCAACAGCGGTGCAACCAGCGCGGCGAGGAACAACACGATCTTCGGATTCGACAGATTCGTGGTGAGCCCCTGCACGAACGAGTGGCGCACCGTGCCCAGCGCGGCGGCGGCCTCCGCCAGACCCACTGGCGGCGAGGTGCGGTTCTCCCAGCCCGAGCGGACCAAACCCTGGCCCATCCAGATGAGCCAGCCGCCGCCCACGATCTGCACGGCGTCGAGAATCTCCGGGAACGCCGTGAGCAGCGCCGCCGCACCCAGCACCGTGAGCGAGACCCACATGAGTACGCCCACCTGGATGCCGAAGGCCGCGGCCACCGCGTGGCGGCGCGAGCGCGTCGCCGTGCGCAGAATGAGGATGATGTCCGGACCCGGTGACAGCGCGCCGAGCAGGTTGGCGACGATAACGGTGAGGTACGCGCTCAGGCTCACTGGGCGAAGCGCTCCACGAGGTCGTCTCGACCGAACATGCGCGCCGTATCCACTGCTGTTGGCTGGCCCGCCAACGGGTCCGCGCCGTGTTCAACGAGCAGGTCAATAAGCGCGTCTTCCTTCTTAAAGATGACGCCCGCCAACGGCGACTGCCCGCGGTCGTTGAGCAGATTCGGGTTCGCACCTGCCTCGAGCAGCGCGCGGGTGAGCTCCAGCTGTCCGTTGTAGGACGCGAGCATGAGGAAGGACTGGCCGTCCTGATTGACCAAGTCAACGTTGACGCCCTGCTTCACATACTCGATGAGCGTGGGGTCGCCGTGGCGCGCCATATCAAAAAGCTTGGAGGCGAATTCTTCCATTGATTCTTCTGTGTTGTTTTCCACAGAGAATCAGTCTAGCCCGCCAGCTCCGCAATCCTGCGGACGGCCGCCTCCACCTCGTAGTCGGGATCGCCGCCCTGGCCCACTGTCGTCGCGGCGAGTTCTTCCACGATGATGACGGCCTTTGAGATGTTATCCCCGCTCCAGCCGCGCGCGACACGCATGCTGTTCTTCACCACGAAGGGATTGAGCCCCGTCTGCTTCGCCAACGTGAACTGGTCGCCACGCTGGTCATAGAGCCGCGCCAGCGCCGTCACTTTGGAAGACAGCGCAAATGCAATGAGAATCGGCTCCGCGCCCAGCTGCAGCGCGCGGCGGCACGTCGCCACCGCCGTGCCCACCTGGCCGGCGACCGCCGCGTCCGCAATGTCCCAGTTCGCGACCTCTGCGATGCCCGAGTAGTAATCGCGCACCGCCTCCAGCGTCACGTTGCCGTCCGTATCCGCGACGAGCTGCGAGGCCGCCGAGGCCAGCTTGCGCAGGTCCGAGCCCACGCCGTCGAGTACTGCTTTGATGACGTCCGGGGTAGGACGCACGCCCAGCGACTGGAATTCCCGCGTGAGCCACGGCGCCAGGTCGCTCGTGTACAGCTCATAGGCCTCGTGGACCTCCGCGATCTTGGCGAGCTTCTTCGCGAACTCCGGGATCTTCTTCTTCGCCGACTTCTTGGCGAGGTGGTACATGACGATGATGGTCATGCCGGGCGCGAGCTGCGTGCATTCGTTGAGAATGATCTTCTGCAGCTCCGCGCCGATCTTCTCCACGTCCGTGATGATGATGGTCCGCTCGTCCGCGAACAGCGAGGGGCTCGTAGCCTCGAGCAATTCGCTCACGGTAATCTCGCTCGCCTTGAAGGTCTTCTTTTCTCCATGCTGGATGGACAGGCGGGCGCGCTCGGCAAGGAATTCATCGTCGCCGATGACGAGGTGAACGGGAGATGGCATACCGGCCATTCTAGCGGCGGTGAGGGTACTCGACGGGAATCCCGTCCTTCGTCACGGACGGATAGTCGTGCGCCGGCCCCTTCTCGAGCACGACGATCTTCTCCGCCGCAGGGTGCGCGGGGATATCTTCGTCCGTCGGCACCGTGAGCACGGTGCGCGAATCTACCGATGCCGCCACCAACACCACCGCGACAATCCCCACCGTCGCACGGGGCCGCCAGGCAAGCCCGGCCACGATCCAGCCATAGACGAGCACTACGGTCGCTGGCGCCGCGGCGACGGTGGTCAGCGGCAGCCCATCAAGGGTGACGGCCACCGTATGAATCCACCACGCGAACGGCTCCACCAGGTTGAGAACAGGCCCCGGCAGCGCGACGCTCGCTAGTCCCAGGACCGTAAGCGGCGGCGCCGCCGGCGCGACGAGCACGTTGGCCAGCACCGAGACGAGCGAGACGCGCCCCGTCATCGCCGCAACCAACGGCAGCGTCGCGATATCCGCCGCCATCGCGACGGCCAGCGCCCGCGTCACGACGTCCGGCAGCCGCAGTGGGGCGAGCATTCGGTAGAGCGCCGGGAACAGCGCGATGAGCCCAGCAGTCGCGGCCATGGACAGTGCGAATCCAAAGTTCGTCGCGAGGTCTGGCCGGTAGAGCAACAAGAAGATCCCGCCTAAACACAGCGCGTGCGCTGGCTGCATGCGCGCCGAGTTCGCCACGGCGGCCAAGCCGACGAGACCGGTCACACTCGCGCGAAGCACGGACGGCTCCGGGCCCACCAACCCTACGAAGAACGCCATCGCCGAAAGCGCGAGCCCCACCTGCAACTTAGGACCGGCGCCGAGCAGCCGCGCCGCGACAAAGACCGTCGTCGTCACAATCGAGATATTGGACCCGCTCACCGCACTCAGATGTGACAACCCGGTGTCCGCATAGAGCTCGCTGTGCGACTGCAGCTCGGTGTCCCCCAGGACCATCGCCGGAATGAGATTCTGCCCCGCCGCCCCCGTATGTGCCGCGACCTTCGCGCGGAAATGTTCTTTCACCGCCCCCGCGAACGCCCACCAGCCCTCGGGCGGCGCATGCGCCGTGATGACGCCGTGCTCAACGACGACGCGCGTGCCATCCGGAAATCGCTCGTCGTTAAAGAGGGCGTCCACCGCGCCGGGCCGTGCGACCTCGAGGACTTTCCCGGAGGAGACGACCGTGCCCACGTAAGACTCGGGTGCGGGCACGTCGCGCAGCACCGCCGCGAGGCCAGCCGTCGCCATGAGGACGACCTGGCCGCGGCTCCAGCGCCACGCAAGCGGCGCCGCGAGCAGAACCCACGGGCCCCAGAGGAGGACTGCCCACACCATCGCGAAGGCGGGGAGCAGCCGCAGCTCCCTCACAGCGACACCTGCTTCGAGATCTGCGCGAACTTCGCCGGACCGATGCCGCTGACCTCCTCGAGCTGCGCAATATCGCTAAATCCCCCAATGGACTCCCGATAATCCACGATGGCCTGCGCCGTCACTTCGCCGACGCCTTGTAGTGTCATGAGCTGCTCCACCGTCGCGGAATTTAAAGGCTCTTCCGGTTTTAGAGTGCATTGATTAGTTCGCCGGGGGTTCGGGCGTGGCACAAGATATTGGGGTCCTTGGCT
>NZ_JBCJKS010000011.1:0-93817 GCF_039822565.1 Corynebacterium sp. SA-MJD20WY100
CCCCCGCCCCCCCGCCCCCCCCCCCCCCCCCACCCACACCCCCCCCCCCCCCCCCCCGCCCCACCCCCCCCCCCCCCCCCCCCCCCCGGCCCCCCCCGCTTCGCTGTATACGTGGAGGCGGCTATGCCTTGCGGCCTGCTGCGGGAATCTCGCCACCCACGACCTGGCGGTAGTAGTGTGCAGTGCCCAGCGTATACGCCGGGAGCAGCACACACGCGCCGAGACCCAAGGTCACGATGAGGCCAAACATCATGATGAGACCCATGAGCAGGGTGAAGCCGAGCAGCGGGAAGAAGTGACGCAGGCCGGCACGGAAGCCCTGCACGATGGCGTCCTTGACGCTGGCGCCGTCCGCCGCGTGCCACTGCATCAGCAGGAACAGCGGGGTCATGATCACGGTGACCACGAGAACGACGAGCAGCATGAGCAGCAACGAGCCCAACGCCGCAAAGAGCTCATCATCGCTCACACCCGGCTTGTCGATGATGTCGATCATGCCGAACAACGGCGCCGCGATAAGCGCGAAGGTCACGATGCCCGGGATGATGGAGGCGACAAGCCCCGCACCCAATGTCGGCCAGAACTTCACGTCACGGCCAACGAAGCCCCACTCCGTCGTGGGGTCATCGATCTGCCACAGCGCCAACCGGAGGATGAACGGCATGACGACGAGCGACAGAATGCCGGAAACGACATCGACAAATGTATTCGAGCCCTCATCGCCGCCGATCGCAGCGCCCAGCGCGCCGAAGGCCGCGGCAGCCAGGAAGTAGACAAGACCGCCGACGATCCACAGCTTGGCGTTGCCGAACGTCGCCCTGAAGCCCCAGCCGATGGCATCCGTGACGGACGTCCCGGGCCCGGCCTTCACGGTCGCCGCGCCGCCGTAACCGAAGAGCGCCTCGTTCGCGCTGTAGCCCTGGTAGCCCGGCCCCGGCTGGCCGCCCGGAATCGCCCAGCCGTCCTTCCCCGGGTAGCCCGGGTAGTTCGGAATTCCGCCCGCGGGATGCTGGCCAAAGCCCGGCGCGTCCTCCGGGTGATTCGTGGGGCCATACTCACCGTAGCCATAGTTTCCGCCGTTTCCGTAGACACCACCGTTCTCACCAGTGCCGTCAGAGTTGTAGTCACCGCCGCCGAACGGATTGCGTGGATCCTGTGGGTTCGTCACGTCACTGCTCCTCACACGTTGTTGCTACGGGGACTCTCCCCGCGCTGCTGAACGGTTCTAGAGTAACGAAGAACCGCCACTGATGTGCTCACAATCCACAGCGCGGGAGGCTGCGGGGCGCCGGGCACGGCGGCATCGGAAAGCTACGCGCAGCGGCGGGTAGACTGGGGCGCAACTATGTCTGAAAACACCACAGCCCCTTCGCGCGAGGAACTCTTCGCCGCGCTTGAGAAGGTATCCCTCGCTGAGGCGCGCAGTTTCAAGCGCCGGCTCCACAAGGCCCGCTCTGAGGGCGCCCGCACCGCTTTCGGCCGCGACATCGAGGCGGCCCAGGAGCGCGTCGCGCTTATCGATGCCTCCGTTCCGGAGATCACCTACCCCGACGCGCTGCCCGTCTCGGCGCGCAAGGAGGACATCGCGGAGGCCATCCGCGACAACCAAGTCGTCATTATCGCTGGTGAAACCGGTTCCGGTAAGACCACGCAGATCCCCAAGATCTGCTTGGAACTCGGCCGCGGACGCCGCGGACTCATCGGTCACACGCAGCCCCGTCGTCTGGCCGCACGCACCGTCGCCGAGCGCATCGCGCACGAGCTGGATCAGAAGATCGGCGAGACCGTTGGCTACGCCATCCGCTTCGACGACCGCGTGTCGAAAACGACTGCGGTCAAGCTCATGACGGACGGTATTCTGCTCGCGGAGATGCAGCGCGACCGCTTCCTCAACGCCTATGACACGATCATTATTGACGAGGCGCACGAACGTTCGCTGAATATCGACTTCCTGCTGGGCTATTTGAAGCGCCTGTTGCCCAAGCGTCCGGACCTCAAGGTCATCATTACGTCGGCGACGATTGACCCGGAGCGCTTTGCGTCCCATTTCGCGTCCCAGGATGGGACGCCGGCGCCAATTATTGAGGTCTCTGGGCGCACCTTCCCCGTCGAGATTCGCTACCGTCCCCTCGAGTTCGAGGCCGGCGGCAAGATGGTGGACCAAGATCCTCTTGACGGACTGTGCGAGGCCATCGAGGAGCTCATGGCCGAAGGCGAGGGCGATATCCTCTGCTTCTTCCCTGGCGAGCGCGACATCCGTGACGCGATGGAGGCCATCGAAGGCCGCAGATGGCGCGGAGTGGAGGTCACACCCCTGTTCGGACGCCTGTCCAACGAGGAACAGCACCGCGTGTTCTCCTCGCACCGCGGACGGCGGATTGTGCTGTCCACCAATATCGCGGAGACCTCCCTGACCGTCCCCGGCATCCGCTACGTCGTGGACACCGGCACCGCGCGCATCTCTCGCTATTCCACGCGCACCAAGGTCCAGCGCCTGCCGATTGAGCCCATCTCGCAGGCCAGCGCCAACCAGCGCTCCGGCCGCTGTGGCCGTGTCGCCGACGGTATCGCCATCCGCCTCTACTCCGAGGACGATTTCAACTCGCGTCCCGAGTTCACCGATCCGGAAATCCTGCGTACCAACCTGGCCAGCGTCATCCTGCAGATGATCTCGCTGCGACTGGGCGATATCTCCGAGTTCCCCTTCGTCCAGCCGCCGGACCAGAAGGCCATCCGCGACGGTCTACTCCTCCTGCACGAGCTCTCCGCTCTCAAGGACGAGGAGAAAAACGGCCTGCCCGTCCTCACCCCAATCGGCCGCGACCTTGCGCGCATCCCCGTCGATCCGCGCATGGCCCGCATGCTCGTCGAAGCCCACACCACCGGCTGCCTCGAGGACGTCATCGTCATCGTCGCCGCCATGACCATCCAGGACGTACGCGAACGCCCCACCGAATTCAAGGCCCAGGCCGACCAAGCCCACGCCCGCTTCAAGGACAAGAAGTCCGATTTCTTGGCGATGCTCAAGCTGTGGGACTACATCGTGGAAACCCGTGATGAACAGTCCGGCAACGCCTTCCGCAAGCGCATGAAGAAGGAATACCTCCACTACATGCGCATCCGCGAGTGGTTCGACTTGGTGCGCCAGCTGCGTGACGTGGCAAAGCAGCTGGGCTGGCAGTTTAATGAGTCCTCCTCCAGGGATGATGACCGTATCCACATGTCCCTGCTGTCCGGCCTGCTGTCCAACATCGGCGCGCGCGACGGCAACTCCAAGGAATTCCAGGGTGCGCGCAACACGCGCTTCCTCGTCTTCCCCGGCTCCGCACTCGCGAAGAAGCCGCCGGAGTTCCTCATGGCCTCCGAGCTCGTGGAGACCTCCCGCCTCTGGGCCCGCGACGTCGCCGCCATCGATCCCGCCTGGGTGGAAAAGCTCGGCGCTGATCTGCTCAAGCGCCATTATTCGGAGCCCACGTGGTCGCGCAAACGCGCTGCCGCCATGGCACATGAGAAGGCGACGCTCTACGGCGTTCCCATCTTCAACGACCGCCTCGTGCCCTACCACCGCGTCGATCCGGTAGCCGCGCGCGACATGTTCATCCGCGAGGCCCTCATCGCTGGCGACTGGAACACGCACCACACATTCTTTAAGAAGAACGCGCAGGCCTTGGAAGACGCCGCCGAATACGAGGAGAAGGCACGCCGCCGCGGACTCGTGGTCGACGAGGACAGGCTCTTCGACTTCTACGACTCGCGCCTGCCCGCAAAGATTACGACCGGCCGCCATTTCGACTCCTGGTGGAAGAAGGAGCGCCAGAAGCACCCCGACCTCCTCGACTTCGATCCCGCGAAGCTCGTGGAAGACGACGCCGGCGTCACGGAGGAAGCATTCCCTGACCGCTGGCTCAAGGGGTCTATCGACTACGACCTCACGTACAAGTTTGAACCGGGCGATCCTCTCGATGGCGTCACCCTCATGGTGCCCATCCCGTTGCTCGCGGGTCTTGACACCGAGGGCTTCGATTGGCTGGTCCCAGGTCTGCGCTTGGAGCTGCTCACCGAGCTCATCCGCACCCTGCCCAAGGCCCTGCGCCGTACCGTCGTTCCTGCACCCGAGTTCGCCGAGCGCGCGCTCGACCGCGTCATCCCTTACGAAGGCACCGTCACGCAGCAACTTGCCGCTGTCCTCCATGAGCTCGGCGGCTCCGGCATTCAGGCCGAGGACTTCCGCCCGTCCGCTCTGCCCGCGCACCTGAAAATGAACTACGCGGCCATCGACAAGCGCGGCAAGGTCGTAGACTCCGACCGCGACTTAGCCGCCCTCGTCGAGCGCCAAGCCGGTTCCATCAAGTCCTCCGTGTCCCGCGTGAGCCGCACGTCCGAGTCCAAGGCCGTAAAGGAATGGAACGCGCAGACCCTCGGCACCGTGGAGGAGACCATCTCCACCGTCGTCGACGGCCACGAGGTCCAAGCCTATCCAGCGCTCGTCGCCACCAAGGATGGCGTGGAGATCAAGGTTCACCCGACCAAGGCTGCTGCCGATGCCGCCATGCTCACCACCACACTCACCCTGCTCATGCGCGATATCCACGTGCAGGCTGGGCCCATGGTCAAGGGGCTGCCCTTGCAACAGCGGGTCGCCGTGGACTCCTATCCTCACGGCGGCGCCCAGGGGCTCGTCGACGACGCCCGCGTCGCCGCAATCCGCGACCTCATGATGTCCGCCGGCGGTCCCGTGCGCTCACCCGAGGAATTTGAAAAGCTGCGCGCCAAGGTCAAGCCCGATGTCCCCGGTGCCGTGCGCCGTACCGTCGTCGCGCTCGCGCCCGGTCTCGTGGAATACGCCGACGTCGTCACGGAGCTCGCCAAGTGGGAAGGCCCCGCCATCGACGATATGCGCCGCCAGCTCGAGTTCCTGCTGCCGCGTAACGCCGTCACGGTCCACGGGCTCGTCCATCTGCAGCACCTGCCGCGCTACGTTGCCGCCATGCGTATCCGCTTGGAGGAAATGGGCATGGACCCTGACAAAGATGCCGACCGCCAGGCAGAGATCGACGAGGCCTACGCCTACCTGAAGAACCGACTGCGCAACCTCCCCGCTGGCCGCGAGAAGACCCGCGAGGTCAAGGAGATCCCCTGGATGATCGAGGAACTGCGCGTCTCCCTCTTCGCTCAGCGCCTCGGCACCGCGCGCCCCATCTCGCTACGTCGCGTGCAAAAGGCCGTGGACAAGCTGCGCTAAGCAGCGCCCCACGGCAACGCGTCGGGCCGGGGTGCTCTCATAAATAAGATCGCCCCGCCCCTTTTTGCTCTATGCATCCGGGCACAGTGCGCACGACCCGGCTCTTTTAACTGTCTGCGCGGTCGCGACGCTTCATGAGGCGAATCTCGGACTCGAAGTCGTCCGCGCTTTCGAAGGACTTATACACCGACGCGAAGCGCAGATAGGCCACCTCGTCGAGATGTCGCAGCGGCTCGAGAATCGCCAAACCGATGTCGTTGGCGTTGACCTGGGAACTGCCGTGGCTGCGCACGGTCTCCTCGACTTCTTGGGCCAGGCGCTTCAACGCGTCATCCGGCACATGGCGTCCCTGGCATGCGCGTCGCACCCCGCGGATGAGTTTGTCGCGGCTAAACGGCTCCGTTACGCCATTGCGCTTGACCACGAGCAGCACGGCCTTCTCCACGGTCGTGAAGCGACCCGAGCAGTTCGTGCATTCGCGGCGCCGGCGAATGGCCGTGCCCGCGTCCACGACGCGTGAGTCGATGACGCGCGACTGTTCATTGTGGCAAAACGGGCAATACACTGGGACTCCTCTCCACGGTGCCGCAGCGACCACGGCCACCTGTGCGGCCATGGGTGCGGTACGGATTCGATGTCCCAGTGTAGCGCCCTGCCCTCGCGGGCCCTATTTACTTATGTCTCGCTTGCGAACGTCCCCGGCATGCCGCGCCGTGACGTCCCCAAGCGGAGCTTTCCCTACCTCCCCCGTAACCAAGCGGCCTAACGTGCAACGTTGACGGCGGCCATTTCTGCCTGCGGCGCCATATCCGCACCAGTCATGGTCTCTTCCGCGGCGCCTCCGCCGAAGACGATGGTGAAGAAGAGCGCTGCTCCAAACACAGCACCGAGCACCGCGCCGCCGCGCAACGAGTCCCTCTCCTCCGTGTTCGAAACGTCAACACGAGCAGTGCGAGGACGCACGGATGCTGGTCCATGACCGCTCCGGCGTTCGATATCTAGCGTTCGAACGCTCCCGCCGTAGGCACCAGTTCGACGTGGAGTACGATGCCCCGCCGGAACATCCCACACGGCCGCCGGCGGCACGACTGCGGCGGAGTGATTGTCAACCAAAGACGAGGTACGAGCCGCGAAGCGAGTAGTGTTCAATGCGATAGCCATGAGAGAGTCCTTTCGTCGTGTGCGGCCATCATACGAAGCGGTAAGAACATGTTCGAAAGTTGGTCGCTGTTATGTTCGAATTAGTTGCTATGTTCGATTTATAGCAAGCTTTCGAAAATTTGTCCACAAATCGCGCAAATTTCTCGAACATCCGTGCTTAGCGTGCTAAAAATAGAGGGGAAGCCATTTCATGGCAGTCGCGCGTCTCGGGCACGACTCGGAGGTAGCACCGCGGCGGATCACGTTCCCCGCCCAGCCTTCTTCCGGCTCGTTCCTATACGCCTAGTCCGTATCCGCACGTTCGTCCCGCCCATCGACCACACGACTTTCCGCCCCACCCAAAGGAGCCTTGAACCCATGCCCCGCAAGTCAGCAAAAAATACCGGCAAGCCCGACGTTTCCACGCTGAGCGAACGCCAGCGTCGCATCCTCGAAGTCATCAGCGACGCAGTCCTGCTGCGCGGTTATCCGCCGAGCATTCGCGAGATTGGTGACGCTACCGGACTACAGTCCACCTCATCCGTGGCCTACCAGCTCAAGCAGCTGGAGGAAAAGGGATTTTTGCGCCGTGACCCGAACAAGCCGCGCGCGGTGGACGTTCGCCACCTCCACGATCAGAAGAAGAAGCCGGGCCCTGCACCGAAGTCTGCGGACACACAGCCGGTTCCGCCGGAGGCCTCGGGAGTAAGCTACGTGCCGGTCGTCGGCCGCATTGCCGCGGGCGCCCCCATCACGGCAGAGGAAAACGTGGACACGTACTTCCCCATGCCGGACGAGATTGTCGGCTCCGGGGATCTGTACATGCTCCAGGTCGTCGGCGAGTCCATGAAGGACGCGGGCATCCTCGATGGCGACTGGGTCATCGTTCACTCGCAGTCCACCGCCGAGGAAGGCGACTTTGTCGCAGCATTGTTGGGTGGCGATGAAGCGACGGTCAAGGAATTTCACCGTGACTCTACCGGCGTGTGGCTGTTGCCGCACAATGATGACTTTGACCCCATCGACGGCACTCATGCCACCATTATGGGCAAGGTCGTGTCCGTTTTCCGCAAGATTTAATCGGATAACCTTTTACGCGCCAAGGGTGGGATTACCCACCCTTTTCTCGTGTTTTTTACCCCTTAATTGGGGCGAAACCTGCATGGACGCTCATCACAGATTGACGTCCGGACACAGCCGAAATCCCATGTAGAACAATTTTTAGGGGCGATGTGGCGCATACCTCAATGTGAGATTAGATCCGAACGCCTTTGTTTTACGCGTGTTTTGGGACAATAGCCATATATCCCCATAAGGCAACGCGACCGCAGCAATGCAGTGCACCGCGCCGCACCAGCCCCCGGCTCCCCGCCGAGGCCTGCGCAGCACTGCCCCTCTTCGTTGCACCACGCGTTGACCGGAATTGTCCCCGAGTAAAAGAAGTGATGCCGCCATGTACGCTGAGGAGCGCCGCCGTCAGATTGCTTCGTTGACCGCCGTCGAAGGGCGCGTCAACGTCACCGAACTTTCCGAGAGATTCGATGTCACCGCGGAGACCATTCGACGCGACTTAGCGGTGCTCGACCGCGATGGCGTCGTCCACCGCGTTCACGGCGGCGCTGTTGCTTCCCAGTCTTTCCAGACCGCGGAGTTTACCCTCGACGCACGCTCACGCTCCGCGTCAACCGCCAAGTCGGCCATCGCACGCGCTGCGGTGGACTACCTCCCGCAGCCGGGCGGCTCCATCTTTCTCGACGCCGGCACTACTATCAACGCACTCGCTGACCTCATCTCGGTTCAGCCTAACGCGCACAGCTGGTCCATCGTTTCCAATAGCCTTCCTATTGCGCTCTCGCTGGCCAGCAATGGCCTCTCCGAGGTCCAGCTGCTGGGCGGCACGGTCCGCGCCATCACGCAGGCAGTGGTCGGCGATACGGCGCTGCGCACCATGGCGCTCATGCGCGCTGACGTCGCCTTCATCGGTACGAACGCGCTCACCCTCGACCACGGACTGTCCACGGCAGACTCCCAAGAGGCAGCAATGAAGTCCGCGTTCGTTACCCACGCGCACAAGGTTGTCGTGCTCTGCGACTCCACGAAACTGGGCAATGACTACCTCGTGAGCTTCGCGTCAATCGCTGACCTTGACGTGGTCATAACGGACTCCGGGGCACCGCAGTCCTTCATCGACCAACTGCGCGACCGCGAGATTGAGGTCGTTGTCGTAGACGACAAGTAGACCAGACTTCCCACGCTCCACTGCACAACGCCCCATCGGTTTACACAATAAGCCGCTGGGGCGTTTCGGTGTCTCCAGCCGTGTTCCGCTTGACCGACACGTGCTAAGACGCACGTGCTGGCCAAGACGACAAAGCCGCCCGTGCACGTGGCACGGGCGGCAGCGGCTGCAGAAGTCGCTTAGAGGTTCGCAATGTACTCACGGACAGCCTCGCGGGCCTCAGAAGCGCCAACGGAGTTGACGGCGATGTCGGCGATCTTCTGGCACTGCTCGAGGGTGAGCTCGGAGAGCTGAGCGCCCACACCGGCGACGGCGGTGGCGGCGCAGGACAGGGAGTTCACGCCCAATCCGACGAGCACGCCGGCGAGCATCGGATCAGCGGCGGCCTCGCCGCAGACGCCCACGGCCACGTTGTTGTCGCGGCCGACAACGCAGGTGTGCTGGATAAGACGCAGCACGGCCGGCTGCCACGGGTCGGTGAGGTAGGCCAGCTGCGGGGACAGACGGTCCGCAGCCATGGTGTACTGCGTGAGGTCATTGGTACCGATGGACACGAAGTCGAGGTACGGCATGATGGTGTCGGCCATGAGCGCTGCGGCGGGGACCTCAATCATCGCACCCGCGGTGAGGTTGCGCTCACGGCACAGATCTGCGAACCACTTGGCTTCAGAAGAGGTAGCGACCATCGGAGCCATGACCCAGGTGGGAGCGTTCTCGTCACGCTCAGCGGCGGCCTTCGCGATGGCGTCGAGCTGGCGGGTAAGAAGCGACTCGTTGTCACGGGCAATACGCAGACCGCGCACACCGAGAGCCGGGTTTTCCTCGGTCTCCAGGGTGGCGTAGGAAATCGGCTTATCCGAGCCTGCGTCGAGCGTACGGACAACGACCTTCGACTGCGGGAAGGCAGCGAAGACCTTGCCGTAGATGCGTGCCTGCTCGTCAACAGTCGGCTCTTCCGTCGCGGACAGGAAGGACATCTCCGTGCGGTAGAGGCCGATGCCTTCTGCCTGCGTGTCAGCGGCGACGCGCGCGGCATTGCCGTCTGCCACATTGGCCAGCAGCTGGAAGCGGTGGCCGTCCTTGGTCTGGGCCGGACCGGTCCACTGCGCCACCTTGGCGGCGCGCTCGCGGTACTCCGCGACGGCGGCCTCAGAGGTAGCCGGGTCAGCACCGAGGGTCACGGTACCCAACGAACCGTCGACGAAGACTTTGGTGCCCGGCTCGATGTCGCGCAGCTTGGCGCCCACGGCGACGATGCACGGGATGTCGAGCTGACGCGCAATGATCGCGGTGTGCGAGGTCGGGCCGCCGAGCTCGGTGACGAGCGCCTTGATGTGGGTGCCGTCGAGGGTCGCGGTATCGGCCGGCGCGAGGTCATCGGCGAAGAGAACGGCTTCGCCCTCAACGGTGGGCAGGCCGGGCTCCGGCTCGCCGCGCAGCTGTGCAATAACGCGGTCACGCACGTCCTTGAGGTCGGTCGTGCGCTCAGCCATGACGCCGCCCGCAGCCTCGAACATGGCAATGAATTTATCGGTCGCGCCGACGACGGCGTATTCCGCGTTATTGCCGGCGTTGATGTTCTTACGCACGGCCTTGTGCCAGCCGCGGTCCTTGACCATGCCAGCGGTCGCGTTGAGCACCTCAGCCGCGTTGCCTTCCGCGCCCGCGGCGCGGGTCTCCAGGCGACCAGAGACAGTGAGCACGGCCTCGTTAAAGCGATCGAATTCTGCCGCGGCCTCGCCTTCGGCAATCGGCGTGCCCGAGGTCGGCAGTGCGGGGCGGGGTCGTACCCAGACGGCCTCAGCAAAAGCGACGCCCGAAACGACGCCGGTACCTTTGATAGTGGACTGAGATGCGTTTTCCATGCGTGGAAACTCCCTTGCATTCATATCGAATGGTGTCTTTTGTTTAGATCATCACAAATCGGACGCAAAATCAATTGAAATCACAGGAAATCATTGACAAACGGACAGATTCGGACAAAAATCAACAGTGACCGCAAATATAATTCACGAGCGTTTTCCCTGAGTGTCCATCATCCGGGAGAAACGCCAACAAACACCAGCATACGGAAATATCCGGAGAGGGATGTTTATTAGATGATCGTCACACTGACACCGAACCCCAGCGTCGACGCCACCCTGGAGCTGGGTGGACCGCTGGAGCCCGGCGCCGTCCAGCGCACTGTGGCTTATAGCCACGTCGCCGGCGGCAAGGGACTTAACGTCTCCCACGCCGTGCATCTCGCAGGCGCACCGACGCTCGCGCTGTTCCCGGCTGCGAACCGCGACGGCTTCCTCAGTCTCGTCGAGAATTCCGAAGTCCCGTTCGAGAATATCCCTATGACGGATCCCGTGCGTACGAACTCCACCATCACGGAGCCGGACGGCCGCACCACGAAGATCAACGGCTTGGGACCGTCACTGTCTCAGGACACTCAGACCGAGCTCGTCGCCCGCTTGAGCGCCGCAGCGGCCACGGCCGATTGGGTTGTCCTCGCCGGTTCTCTGCCGCGTGGCGTGGACAAGGACTGGTACGCCACCCTGGTGCGCGCCGTACGAGCGGCCAACCCCAACGCGCAGATCGCCGTCGACACTTCGGATGGCCCCATGGAGGCCCTCGGCGCCCGCCTGGACGACTCCGCGCCGGACCTCATCAAGCCCAATGGCTTGGAGCTGGGACAGCTCACCGGTCGCGACGGTCTGGCGCTCGAACGCCAGGCGGAAGACGGGGACTTCAGCGGCGTCGTCGAGGCGGCGCGCGAGGTCATCGCCCGCGGCATTCCCCAGGTGCTCGTCACTTTGGGCGGCGCAGGCGCCGTCCTCGTTACCCCGGAGGGCGCCTGGATTGCGACCCCGCCGCCCGTCGAGGTCAAGTCGACCGTCGGCGCAGGCGACTCCTCTCTCGCTGGCTACATCCTGGCACGCAGCCAGGGCAAGAACTTCGCGGACTCACTCGCTCAGTCGGTTGCCTACGGCACCGCGGCAGCCGGACTGCCCGGCACAACGATTCCGCGCCCGGAACAATTGAATATTGAAGAGACCACAGTCTCTGCCCTGTAATCCACCCCAGACAAATGAAGTAAGGAGCCTGACATGGCATCCGATCTGATTACGACCGACCTGGTCGCGCTTGACGCCGACTTTGGTGACAGTGTCGAATCGGTCATTACGAACCTCGCCACGCTCGTCCACGACACTGGCCGCGCGACTGACATCGAGGGACTCGCGCAGCCCGCCATCAACCGCGAGGCACAGGCCGGTACCGGCGTGCCCGGCGGCGTGGCTATCCCCCACTGCCGTTCCGAGGTTGTCACCGAGCCGACCCTCGCGTTCGCGCGCCTGTCTCAGGGCGTCGATTTTTCGGGCCCGGACGGCGACGCGCACCTCGTCTTCCTCATCGCAGCCCCCGCCGGCGGCGGCAAGGCACACCTCAAGATCCTCTCCAAGCTCGCCCGCGCGCTCGTGAAGAAGGACTTCCTGGAGGCCCTGCGCAACGCTACCACCAAGGAAGAAATCGTCACGCTCGTCCTCGACGTCGTCAACGCCGAGAAGAAGCCTAAGGCCCAGCCTGCCGAGGCCCCCGCTACCGCAGCCGCCGCACCGGCTGCCAACGTCACGCGTATCGTCGCCGTCACGGCCTGCCCCACCGGCATCGCCCACACCTATATGGCTGCCGATGCCCTCACACAGACCGCCGCCGAGCGTTCCGACGTCGACCTGCAGGTCGAGACCCAGGGTTCCTCCAATAACGCCTCCCTGTCCCAGGCGACCATCGACGCGGCTGACGCCGTCATCTTCGCCACCGACGTGGGAGTCCGCGACCGCGAGCGCTTCGCGGGCAAGCCCGTCATCGAGTCCGGCGTCAAGCGCGGCATCAACGAGCCGGGCAAGATGATTGACGAGGCCATCGCTGCCTCGAAGAATCCCAACGCGCGCAAGGTAGCCGGCACCGCTGGGGCGGCATCGGCAAGCTCTGCAAACGAAGAAGGCGCAGGCCTGGGCTGGGGCAAGCGCATCCAGCAGGCGATTATGACGGGCGTGTCCTACATGGTGCCGTTCGTTGCCGCCGGCGGTCTGCTGCTCGCCCTCGGCTTCCTCTTCGGCGGCTATGACATGGCCAACGGTTGGGGCGCCATCTCTACGCAGTACTCGCTGACCAACCTGCCAGGCCACGAAGTCGAGGTCGATGGCACGATGATGACCTTCGAACGCTCCGGCTTCCTGCTCTACATCGGCGCGGTACTCTTCGCGACCGGCCAAGCGGCGATGGGATTCATCGTTGCGGTCCTGTCCGGTTACATCGCATTCGCGCTCGCTGGCCGTCCGGGCATCGCACCGGGGTTTGTGGGCGGCGCCATCGCCGTGACCCTGGGCGCCGGCTTCATCGGTGGTCTGGTCACTGGTCTTATCGCTGGTCTCGTCGCCATGTGGATCGGCAGCTGGAAGGTCCCGCGCTGGCTGGGCTCCCTCATGCCGGTCGTCATCATCCCGCTGTTTGCTTCCCTCGTTACCGGCCTGCTCATGTACCTCGTCCTCGGCGCACCGCTCGAGGCGATCATGAACGGCCTGCAGAACTGGCTGTCGTCCATGTCCGGCTCCTCTGCCGTCCTGCTTGGCATCATCCTCGGCCTCATGATGTGCTTCGACCTCGGTGGCCCGGTCAACAAGGCGGCTTACCTCTTCGCCACCGCTGGCTTGTCCACGGGCGACGAAGCCTCCATGCAGATTATGGCTGCCGTCATGGCCGCCGGTATGGTCCCGCCGATTGCCCTGTCCATCGCCACGTTCCTGCGCAAGAACCTGTTCACCCCTGCCGAACAAGAAAACGGCAAGTCTTCCTGGCTGCTGGGCCTGGCCTTCGTCTCCGAGGGTGCCATCCCGTTCGCCGCGGCTGACCCGCTGCGCGTCATCCCGTCCATGATGGCCGGTGGCGCCGTCACCGGTGCCCTGTCCATGGCCTTCCACGTCGGTTCCCGTGCTCCGCACGGCGGCATCTTCGTCTTCTTCGCCATCGACCCGATTTGGGGCTGGATCATCGCGCTGCTCGCCGGCATCGCCGTCTCCACCCTCGCGGTCATCGCCATGAAGCAGTTCTGGCCCAACAAGACGGTCGAGGCCGAGGCCGCCAAGGCTGAAGCAACCGCCGCGTAATTCTTCTCACGTATGGTCCCCGGCACATCCGGCCGGGGACGAGTACACTGGTTTACAACGATTTACCCTGTATGAAAGGACTTACATACCATGGCTTCTAAGACCGTTAAGGTTGGTTCCTCCGTCGGCCTGCACGCTCGTCCGGCTTCCATCATCGCTGATGCTGCTGGCGAGTACGACGAGGACATCTTCCTCACCCTCGTGGGTGGCGACGATGACGACGAGACCGACGCTGCCTCGTCCCTGATGATCATGGCCCTCGGTGCCGAGCAGGGCGACGAGGTCACCGTTACCTCTGACAACGAGGACGCTGTCGAGAAGATCGCCGCTCTCATCGAGAAGGACCTGGACGCCTAAGTCTTCATCCTGACAAGCGGGCCCTCGGGCCCGCTTTTCGCGTTTTTCAAAAGGCTTGTCCCCTGGCGTACCCGGATTTCACGACAACCAAGGCCTCAAAACCGAGGACATTCGGGCGCTTCGTTGTCGTGAAATCCCGTCTCCCCTTCCGCGAAGTCCGCGGGTTCGGTTTTCAGGACAACGAAGGCGCCCCGGAACGCGGACCTCAAGGACTTCGTTGTCGTGAAATCCGCGCAAAGACTGTGCGGTGGGCGGCCAGGGACATGTGAAAGCCCGCTGCGGTGAGGCAGCGGGCAGGCAGAACAGCGGCGGGGTTAGACGTACCAGTACAGGTCCGTCACGGGGCCGCCGTCCTGTCCGGGCATGAGGACGTAATCCTCGAAGGCGACCTCGCTAGGGTCGTGACCGGACTCGCGCAGGGCGGTCTCACACTGGTTCCATGCTTCGGGAAGCAGGGCGTAGTCCTGCTCACAGCGCGCGACCACGGCGGAACCCTCGGGAAAATCGAGGAGCTGCGCCGGGTACTCCGCGGCGTCGAGGACGGTGGCGACGGCGGCACGATGGGCATCGGAAAGCACGAAGGCAGCGGCGACGTCGAAGCTCTCGTCGGGGGCCGAGAAATAGTAGGCCCGGCAGGCGGCGGGAACGACGCCAGCGGCCTCGAGGACGCGCGCGAGGACCGGATAGGCGGCGTCGAAGAAGGTCCGGAGGTCAGTGACCTCGCGGCGCAGGGCAAGCACCGTGTGGCGCGGGATGGGACGCGGCTCCATTAGTATTTCGCTCCATGTCCTTCACCCATGCGCTCATAGAGCCACCTGGCCAATGGGTAGACGACGATAACGCCCACGGAGCCCCAGGCGATGCCCTCGAGTGAGACGGAGCCGACATTGAGCGTGAGGTTGCCGATGCCGGCGACCAGTGCCACGGCCGCGCAGGTGAGGTTGACCGGGTTGTTGAAATTCACCTTATTGTCCATCCAGATGCGGATGCCGAGCATGCCGATGAGACCGTAGAGCACGAGCGTGGCGCCACCGAGAACGCCGGTAGGGATGGTGAAGATGAGTGCGCCGAACTTCGGGATGAAGGCGAGCGCGATGGCAAAGAGTGCCGCAACCCAGTACGCGGCCGTCGAGTACACGCGGGTCGCGGCCATGACGCCGATGTTCTCCGCGTAGGTCGTGGTGCCGGAACCGCCGAAGCCGCCCGCGATGGCAGTGCCGAGGCCGTCGGCGATGAGGGCGTCGCCAGCGAGGTCGTCGAGGTCGCGCTTGGTCATCTCGGACACAGCCTTGACGTGGCCGACGTTCTCCGCGATGAGGACGACGAGGACTGGCAGCGCCACGAGGATGGCCGAGAGGTGGAAGGAGGGCGTGTGGAACTGCGGCCAACCGATCCAGTCAGCATCGGCGATGGTCTGCGCGGTGCCCGGCGCGAGGTTGCCCGTCACAGCGGCGAAGACCCATCCGATGACAACGCCAATGAGGATGCCCAGGCGGGAAACCATGCCACGGCCGCCCACGGTCGCGACGATGATGGCGACGAGGGTGACGAAAGCGACGAGCGGCTGCGTCTGGAAGTTGGAGGTAGCGCTCGGTGCCAGGTTCAGGCCGATGAGCGCGACGATGGCGCCAGTCACGGCCGGCGGCATGACAGCGTCGAGGACGCGGCGGCCGGCGGCCTTCACGATAAAGCCGACAAGCACGAGGACAAGGCCTGTGACGAGAACAGAGCCCGCTTGGACGCTAATGCCCTCAGACTGCGAGGCCGACAGCGGTGCGATAAACGCAAAGGACGAGCCCAGGTACGAGGGCAAACGGTTGCGCGTAATCAGGAGGAAGAGGATGGTCGAGATACCTGAGAACAACAGCGTGGTGTTCACGGGGAAGCCTGTCAGCGTCGGCACGAGTAGCGTCGCGCCGAACATGGCGACGACGTGCTGCATGCCGATGCCGATGGTCCGGCCCCAGCTCAAGCGTTCTTCCGGCGCAACAACCGCGCCCGGAGCAATTTTCTTACCGTCACCGTGGACGGTCCAACCTAGAGAGTAAGTCACGAACCCTCATTATGGTCGACCTGCGACGAATACGGAAACGTGAACTCCTCGGCGGCTGCGTCTACGCGGCGTCGGAGACGTGGAACTCCTTGAGCTCGTCCGCGACGGCGACGGGCAGGCGCACGTCGAGCAGCGTGCCGTCCTCGGTGTAGGACTCGGAGCGCACGGTGCCCACGGCGTGGGCGCGGGCCACGACGTCGCCGCGGGTAAACGGCACGAGCAGCTGCACGTGAGCGTCGCGGGCGTTGAGGAAGAGCTCGACGCGGGCGGTGAGCTCGTCGATGCCCTCCCCCGTCTTCGCCGAGACGTATACGACGTTGTCGCGGTCAAGGACGTGGCGCAGCTCCGCGAGCACGAGCGGGTCGGCCTCGTCGATCTTGTTGATGACGATGATCTCTGGCGGGGCGTCCTCGCCGGTCTCGCGCACGATGTCGTAGATGACCTTGTTCACGGCCTCGACCTGCTTGAGCGGGAACGGGTCCGAGCCATCGACGACGTGGAGTATGATATCCGCGGCGAGGACCTCCTCGAGCGTGGACTTGAAGGCCTCCACGAGCTGCGTGGGCAGGTGACGAACGAACCCGACGGTGTCTGTAAAGACGACTTGGCGGCCATCGGCAAGCTCTGCGCGGCGCGTGGTGGGATCCAGGGTGGCAAACAGGGCGTTCTCGACGAGAACGCCCGCGCCGGTCATGGCGTTGATCAGGCTCGACTTGCCGGCGTTCGTGTAGCCAGCGATGGCGATTTGCGGAATGGCCGACGCCCCGCGGCGGGCACGCTTGACCTCGCGCGCGGTCTTCATGGCCTTGAGCTCGCGGCGCAACAGCGCCATCTGGGTGCGAATGCGGCGACGGTCCGTCTCGATCTTCGTCTCACCGGGACCACGCAGGCCCACGCCGCCGTTGGAGCCGGCGCGACCGCCCGCCTGACGCGAGAGGTTGCCACCCCAACCACGGGTGTGGGTGTAGAGGTATTCGAGCTGGGCCAGGGAGACCTGCGCCTTGCCCTCTTTGGACTTCGCGTGCTGCGCAAAGATATCAAGGATGAGCATGGTGCGGTCGATGACCTTGGTGTCGAGCTCGCGCTCCAGCGCGGAGAGCTGGCCGGGGGTGAGCTCACCATCGCAGACCACGGTATCGGCACCGGTGGCCATGACGATTTCTTTGAGCTCCTTGACCTTTCCCGAGCCAACGTACGTGCCTGGGTCTGGCTTATCGCGCTTTTGGTAGAGGGCCTCGACGACTTCGGCGCCAGCGGTCTCTGTGAGCGCGGCAAGCTCGGACATGGTGGCCTCGACCTCGGCGACGGTGCCTTCGGTCCACACGCCAACGAGCACGACCTGCTCAAGGCGCAGCTTACGGTACTCAACCTCGTAGCCGTCAGTGGTGTCTTCGGCACGAATGGTCGTCGCCTTCGTGACGCGGCGGAAGGCGTTACGCTCGGCGAGGTCGAGCTCGCCGGTGGTGGGGTCTCCGTGGTCGGCGGGGCGCACGCCGTGCACCCGCGCCGCATGGTCGCGAAAGGCCGCGGCGAGGAGATCCTCGTGGGATTGCTTTTCTTTCTCTGTCATATGCTTTCCCATCTTTCCACGTCGCGCGGGAAAACGGTGAATAATTCGCCCACAGCGCACAGCATCCCCACATTGATTAAGTACGGGGAACCCTGTGGGAATAAACACGCCCGCGCAACGGTTGAAAGTTACTGGAAACATTGGCCCCCACGCTAGGATGATCCCCATGACCACACCTGTTGAAACCACCGCTAACCCGGAGATGCAGGCCATCGGCCTCAACTACTCCCGTTGGCAGGACGCCGTTGAGGCCGCCATCGCCACGAACCAGCTCACCGTCACCGGCGAGGTCCGCGGCGGCCAGCTTATTCAATTCGCTGATCCGTCGGGCGCACAGCTCAACATCCTGGCCGTTGAGCCTTTCGCGACCTTCATCGGCTTCGAGGCGACCACGCAGACCTTCGCCCACGTCGACATGGTCAACGACGTTTTGTCCTACATGGACGTCATCGACCCGTTTGGCAACTCGCTGGCCCAGGTCACCGCGAACCTGGCGCAGGGCCCGCTGCTCGCCGAGGAAGATACGCAGGAATGGCAGCAGGTGAGCCTCACCGCCATGGGCGTCGCCGTCGAGTCCTATGACTCCGCCGAGGCCTACGAGGCCGCCACCGGCATCTTCCCATCCGCCTTCGAGTCCGAGGGCGCCGCGATCGTCAATGCCGGTTCCGCCGCAACGCCGACCGCTGCCGCGACCTTCGCAGCGCGCGTCATGGAGTCCGAGTGGCGCCACAACCAGCTCACGGGCGAGAAGTTCATGCACCTCGTCATGGACGGTCTCTTCCCCTTCGATCTCTGTCTGCCGGCTACCTTCGGTGACGGCGAGCTCCCGGCCAAGGACACCGTCCTCGCTGGCCGCGCGATGATCGTCGCCTCCGTCAACTTGCCCACCGGCGGCTGCGGTTGCGGCGGTGGCGGCTGCGGTTGCGGCGGCCACTAGGACGACCCCTAGCGCGTCGCAGGATTCTCCGCGCCGCGCTTTCCTGATCCCGCACCCACACAAAGTTGACGCGGCACCTATCATTGGGCATCGCCGCCGCGGTGCGGTAGAATTCCGGAAGAATTTATTTATTTACACGTGGAGGGCAGTGACATGGACTTATTTTCGAGTTCCTATTCACGTCGCTCCACGCTGGCCATGGCGCTCACGCTCGGCGCGTGCGTCATCCTCATCGCCCTGCTCAAGGTGCCAGGGCTCATGATTTCTTTCCTTCTCGTCGGCGCTGCGCTGCTCATGATGAGCGCCCGTCCCGAGTCCACGGAGCACGACGCACTGCGCACGTCCATCCAGCTCTCCAGCGAGGATATCCGGGACGTCATGGCGCAGTTCGAGGACTTCGAGGTCTCCCAGGACACGGATATTATCGCGGACCGCACGCTTCACCGCCCGGCTCTGCTCGATCTCGATACCAACGATCCGGACATCGAGGCCTTCCACTACCAGTTCGCCTCCGCATCGCGCTTCCTCAAGCGCCTCCCAGCTCGTCTGGCCTCCCCCATGCTCGACACGAATCAGCTCGAGCAGATCTTGAGCGTGACTGATCAGCGCGCCGCGAGCCTCCAGGAATCCTGGCTCGCCGCCCGTCAGGCCGCGTTCCGCTTGGGCCCGGACTACAAGCAGCAGCGTTCCGGTGCCCCTTCTGACGAGGATGAGGACTGGCGCGACTCCGCCTAGCCCCATCTTTATGACGCTTTAACGCCCACTTCAGGGCGAAGGCACTATCTCAAAAGCAATAACCCCAGGTCAATAAAATCGGCGCTCGAGCCGCGACCTGGGGTTATTGCTGTTACGACATTGCCTTCGCCGCCTTCGTCAGAAAGGCGAATGTCTGGCGGTTTTAGAGAACCGTCGTGCCCTCCGCAACGAGGCGTGACGGGCCGGTAAGACGCGAGCCGCCGTCAAAGATGTCCACCACGACCTGTCCGCCTGGAACGTTGACGGCGACGGTGCCGGTGGGTTGGGCGGCATCGGCAAGCGCGGCGCGGGCCGCGGCGACGGTGCCCGTACCGCAAGAGCGAGTCTCGCCGACGCCGCGCTCGAAGACGCGCATGTGGACGGCGCCGTCGACGAGCGGGGTGACGACCTCGACGTTGACGCCTGCGGGGAAGAACTCGTGGTCGAAGACGGGCTGCTCGAAGTCCATGGCGGCGAGTTCCTCAGGCGTGAGCGACGGGATGACGGCGGCGAGGTGCGGGTTACCCATGTCGACGCCCAGGCCGGCGAAGCTCGTGCCCGCCATCGACGCGGTGGACACGCCGGTGACAACAGCGTCACCCATCTCGATGGAAACGACCGCGTCGTAGTCATCGAAGGAATGGACCTTCACCTGTTTCGCGCCCGCGCGGGTGCCGATGGTGAACTCATCTGCGTCGACGAGGCCGTGGGCGCACAGGTAATGCGCAAAGACGCGGCTGCCGTTGCCGCACATCTCGGCCACGGAGCCGTCCGCATTGCGGTAGTCCATGAACCAGTCCGCGCGGTCGCAGTCGATCGACTCGACCTCGCCGGCGTCGAGGAGCGCGCCCGCGCGGACGACACGCAGAAGGCCGTCGCCGCCAATACCGGCGCGGCGATCGCAGAGTACGGCGACGCGCTCGGGTGCGATGGGCGTCGTGGCGTCCAGATCGGAGATGATGACGAAGTCGTTTTCGGTGCCGTGGCCCTTGGTGAAGTGAGTCGTGGTCATACGGCGATACTACGCCAGCGCGGCGCGCGCTTGGGCCGCGGTGTCCCCTGCCGCGTCAAGCCACGTTATGCGCGGGTCGCGGTTAAACCAGGAGCGCTGGCGGCGCACGTAGCGGCGGGTGCCGGTGATCGTGCGTTCGACGGCCTCGTCCCAGGTGAGTTCACCACGCTGGGCCTGGAAGACCTGGGCGTAGCCGATGGCACGTCCGGCCGTTGAATCAGCGACGAGGCCCTGTTTCTGAAGCGCCTCCACTTCCTCGACGAGGCCGCGCTCGAACATCTGGCGCGTGCGCAACTCGATGCGCGGGTTGAGCCACTCGGGCGTGGTGCGCAGGCCGAGCATGCGCGTGCCCCAGCGCGGCGGCGCATCCTTGGGCGGCTGCGACGCCTTAAACGGCTTGCCGGTGAGTTCGATGACCTCGAGGGCGCGAACAGTGCGCCGTGGGTCCTTGTCCTCGATAATCGAGGCGGCGACGGGGTCGATGTCTGCAAGTTCGCGGTGCAGCGCGTCGATGCCAATGTCCAGACGGCGCGCCTCGTACTTCGCGCGCACAGATGGGTCCGTGGGTGGGAATTGCCAGTCATCCACCAGCGCCTGCACGTAGAGCATGGAGCCACCCACGAGGATGGGCGTCTTGCCACGGGCCATTATGTCCTCAACGTCGGCGACGGCGTCGCCTTGGTAGCGCGCCACGGAAGCAGGCTCGGTGACGTCCCAGACGTCGAGCTGGTGGTGCGGGATTCCCTCGCGTTCCTCACGCGTGAGCTTCGCCGTTCCGATGTCCATCCCACGGTAGAGCTGCATGGAGTCGACGTTGACGACCTCGCCGTCGAGCTCGTGGGCGAGGACGAGGCCGAGGGCAGACTTGCCGGAGGCGGTGGGACCGACGACGGCGATGGGGCGCAGATTATTTTCAGGCATGACTCGACCCATCTTAGGGAAATTCGCCCCCACAACCTAAGGCAAAGTGGCACGGAAACTATTAAAGTGAGAAAAGACGTTTTATTGGCAGCCCCCGCGCGGGGCACGCAAGCAGAAGAAAGCACGGTGTGCGCACATGACTCCCATCCCTACCCCAGGCAATATGCCCAAGCCCGGCCCGCGCCCGGGAGCCAAACCCGGTGCGCACCGCCCTGCCGCACAGCCCGTGCCAGTGGCCACGCCGGTCGTCTCTGACCCGTCCAAGTTCGGCCGCGTGGCCGACGATGGCACCGTGTACCTGAAGACCGCTGGCGGCGAGCGCGAGGTTGGCCAGTGGCAGGCCGGAACCCCGGCTGAGGGTCTGGCGCACTACGGTAAGCGCTTCGACGACCTTGCCACCGAGGTCGAGCTGCTCGAGGCCCGTCTCAAGGCCAATCCGGGCGAGGCTGAGTCCATTAAAAAGACCGCCGCCGAGCTGCGCGAGTCCCTGCCCACCGCCGCCGTCATTGGCGATATCGAGGCGCTGGACAAGCGCCTGGACGCAGTCCTCGAGCACTCGGATGAGGCCGGCCAGCAGGCGCAGGCCGACAAGGCCCGCCGCCGCGAGGAGGCCATCGCTGCCAAGGAGAAGCTTGCGGCAGAAGCCGAGGACCTCGCTGCGAACTCCACCGAGTGGAAGGCGGCGGGCGACCGCATCCGCGCCATCCTCGAGGAGTGGAAGCAGATCCGCGGAATCGACCGCAAGACAGACGACCAGCTGTGGAAGCGCTACTCCCGCGCCCGCGACTCCTTCAACCGCCGCCGCGGCTCCCACTTCGCGGAGCTCGACCGTAGCCGCGCCGCCGCGAAAGCGAAGAAGGAAGAGCTCGTCGCCCGCGCCGAGGCGCTCATGGATTCCACGGAGTGGGGCGAGACCGCCCGCAAGTTCCGCGACCTCATGAGCGAGTGGAAGGCTGCCGGCCGCGCCCCGCGCGACATCGATGACAAACTGTGGGCCGCGTTCCGTGCCGCGCAGGACAAGTTCTTCGACGCCCGCAACGCCCTCAACGACGAGCGCGACAAGGAATTCGCGGCGAACGCCGAAGCCAAGGACGCGCTGCTTGCCGAGTACGACTCCCAAATCGATCCGGAAAAGTCCATCGAGACGGCGAAGAATAAGCTGCGCGAGCTCCAGGAGAAGTGGGAGGACATCGGCTTCGTCCCCCGCGCTCGTATCCGCGAGTACGAGGGCAAGATCGAGGCGCTCGAGAAGCGCGTCGCTGACGCCGAGTCCGCCGAGTGGCGCCGCACGGACCCCGAGGTCCAGGCCCGTGTCGCCCAATTCCAGGCCAAGGTCGACGACTTCACTGCGCAAGCCGAGGCCGCTGAGGCCAAGGGCAAGACGAAGAAGGCCGAGGAGCTGCGCGCCCAGGCCGCGCAGTGGCAGGAGTGGGCGGACACGGCCGCTGCCGCCGCGAACGACCAGTAAATGCGCCTCATTCAGGTCTCCCCGCCCGCCGCCACGCTCGTGGCGGCGGGCGCCTTCGATCCCTCAGACGTCGTGCGCAGCTTCGTCTTCGCCTCGAACCTCGCGGCCCAAGAGGCGACGGGCGACCCTGCCGCGTCCGTCGCACCGGAGCGCGTCCTCAATCGTCTCAAGGGCTCCACCGAGTCCACTACTCTGCTCTTTGCCGCTGTCGAGGGCCCCGCCGTCGGCGAAGTGGGCGAACTCGGCCTGCCCACCACGCCCGCCGCCGTCGAACCCGGCGCCGACTCCCCGCTCTTTGACTACCGTGGCTATATCCTGCTCACGCTCCCCCTGCTTGAGGAAAAGGGCCACGCCGACATCGAGCACATTCTCGACGTGGACCTGCTGCCGCTGCCGGGCGAGCCACTCGATCCCGAGGGTGAAGAAGTCGCGCGCTGGCTCGCCGCGCAGTCCCTCACGCTCATGGAAAAACTCGGTCGCGATGTCGCGCAGGTGGGCCTCACAGTCGAGCCCGAAGACCCGTTCCTCCCCGCGTTCCGGGAGCTAGGCTTCGAGCGCAAGCACCGTGAGGAACAGATTGTCTGCCCCGTCCCCGAGGACCCAGCGGTGCCGCTGCTTCCCCACGGACTCGTCGTGCGCGTGTGGGAGGACTACGACATCCCGGACGCGGAGCTGCCAGACGTCCTGGAGCTGCTCACCGTTGCCGGCGCCGATACGTGCAACGGGGCGCTCACCGTCGAACCCGTCGTGTGGACCGCCGAGCGCCTCCGCGACGCCGCGGCCCGGCTGCGCGACCGCAAGGCGCACACGCTGCTCGTGGGCCTGGAAAGCGAGGGTCGCGTCGTGGCCATGAGCGAGCTTGCACACCAGGAGCACGGCGACCCGGAAGTCGCCGAGTGGACGCTCACCGTCACCGCACGCGACCGCCGCGGCGAGGGGCTCGCGCGTTTGGCCCAACTCGTCGCGCTGCGCGAGGTGCGCCGCGTGTGGCCCGAGGTCACCCGTGCCTACGGCTCCTTCGCGCCTGCCGATGCCCCCTCGGCCCAGCTAGCACGCAGCCTCGGCGCGCAGAGGATCTCTGCGGCCGAGGCCTGGGAGCTCAAGCTCTAGTTCTCGCTAGTTTTCGCGCTGGCGGCGGTGGCGCTGGGCGGCCTGCGCACGACGGTCGTCGATGAGGACCGGATTATTGTCTGCGGCGTCCTCCGGCGTGTGCGTCTGAACGGCGACGACGGCGTTCGGGCGGGCGGTGAGCTCGCGCACGCGCTCCTCGGCAGCGCGCTGCTCCGGGGACTTGCGCATGATAATCCGCGCAAACGCGACGACGGCAACGATATCGCCGAGGAGCAACAGGTAGAAGCCCAGGCCCGTCGAATTCGCGGCCCAGAAAGCCCACAGCGCGACGAAAAGGCCGAGGCCCACGAGCATCCACGCAATTTGGGCAATCACCGTGCGACGTACCACGAGCGTAATAAGCGTGAGAATCATTCCGCTGGCCGAGGCGAGGGCGAAGACCTGCTCCATGATGGAGACGTCACCCAGCCCCAGGAGCGTTTCCGCGCCGCTGAAGCCATTCGTGTTGACGAAGAGCAGGCTCACAACGTAGAGCAGCACCGCAACGCCCAGCGGGATCGTCGCACCACCGAGCTCCAGCGTCTTCGCCGCGCGCTTCTCCGCGGCGAGCGCCTCCTGCAATTCTTTCGTATCACTCATGGAGCTCCACCTTACCCTGGCTTAGCAGCCACACGAGTTTTCGCCGGGCGCGCCAGCGACCGGCGCGGATGCCGGCTTGCCGATGGAGGGCAGGCCTAGACCCACGCCAATCGGCGCGGTGGTCGGGGTCTCGCCCGCGGCCGACATGTCGCCCGCCTTGGTGCGGCGGTGCGCGGTGACGCCGGCGTCAGCAATGAGGAAGAAGGATCCTGCGTCCGTGACCGTCGTGTGGACGACGTCGCCGGGTCGTATATCTCCGGCAGCTATGCTGCCGCCGGCGGCATCGGAAGGCGTGAAGTGCACGAGGCGGCCGTCGCGGGCGCGGCCGGTAAGACGGTGGGTCTCCTCGTTCTTGCGGCCGCCGGTGGCCTGGACGAGCAGCTCGACGTCGGTGCCCACGAGCTTGGCGTTCTCCTCCGCGGCGATACGATCCTGGAGCGCGACGAGACGCTCGAAGCGGTCCTGGACGACCTCCTTGGGGAGCTGATCCTCGCGGGCGCCAGCCGGGGTGCCCGGGCGCGGCGAGTACTGGAACGTGTAGGCGGAAGCGAAGCGGGCGCGCTCAACGACGTCCATGGTGGCTTGGAAGTCTTCCTCGGTTTCGCCCGGGAAGCCCACAATGATATCCGTGGTAATCGCCGCATGCGGAATCTTCTCGCGGACCTCATCGAGGATGCCCAGGAACTTCTTAGAGCGGTAGCTGCGACGCATCTCCTTGAGGACGCGGTCCGAGCCGGACTGCAGCGGCATGTGCAGCTGCGGGCAGATGACGGGGTTTTCCGCCATGGCATCGATGACGTCCGAGGTGAACTCGGCCGGGTGCGGCGAGGTAAAGCGCAGGCGCTCGAGCCCGTCGATCTTCGCGACCTCGCGCAGCAGCTTGGAGAACGCGAACTTATCGCGCGGCAAATTCGGGTCGGCGAAGTTCACGCCGTAGGCGTTGACGTTCTGTCCCAGCAGCGTAATTTCGGACACGCCCTGGTCCACGAGAGCTTGGACCTCCGCCAGGATGTCGCCTGGACGACGGTCTTCTTCTTTGCCGCGCAGCGACGGCACGATGCAGAACGTGCACGTGTTGTTGCAGCCCACGGACACGGACACCCAGCCGGCGTACGCGGACTCGCGCTTGGCGGGCAGGACGGACGGGAACTCCTCGAGGGAGTCGACGATCTCGATCTGCGCTTCGTCATTGTGACGGGCGCGCTCGAGCAGCGTGGGCAGCGCCGCCATGTTGTGGGTGCCAAAGACGGCATCAACCCACGGCGCGTTGCCCAGCACGGTGTCCTTATCCTTCTGCGCGAGGCAACCTCCCACGGCAATCTGCATACCGGGGTGGTTTTCCTTCGTCTTCTTCAGGTTGCCCAGCGTGCCGTAGAGGCGCTTATCGGCGTTCTCACGCACGGCGCACGTGTTGAACACGACGAGGTCAGGCTCCTGTTCCTCCGCGGCGGCAACATAGCCAGCCTCTTCGAGCAGGCCCGAGATGCGCTCAGAGTCGTGGACGTTCATCTGGCAGCCGAAGGTTCGCACTTCATAGGTACGCGCGGAGCCATCTGGGTTGGTGCCGGCGCTCTGTGCGATCTGGCCGAGGGCGGCCTCCGGATCAACTCCAGTGACGGCGTTCTTGGGGTTTCTAGTGTTCATGGGGGCGCTCACGTCGGTTCATTCTAACGACGCACGGGGGTAACTCATAACCGCGCTCTCCCACGCTTTACCAACTTCGCCACATGAATATTTTCCGTCATTAACCACGACTTTCTATAGGGTAACAGATATACTCATATTCACACGTCCGTGAAGCGTTATAAAAACGTGACCTTATTGTTCCACTTTGTGGGGTACCGCACTTTATTATCCCAACATGACCCGTTCGACATACGGAAGGAAGTAGTGATGTGAGCGACTCCCCAATGATTCGCATCAGCGACGTACAAAAGTACTTCGACGACTATCACGCATTGCGCGACATTAATCTCGAGATCCAGCGCGGCGAAGTCGTTGTCGTGCTCGGCCCCTCGGGATCCGGTAAGTCCACGCTGTGCCGCACCATCAACCGCCTCGAGACCATCGAGTCCGGATCCATCGCCATCGACGGCACCCCACTGCCGGAGGAAGGCAAGGCCCTGGCCACGTTGCGCGCCGACGTGGGCATGGTCTTCCAGCAGTTCAACCTCTTCCCGCACTTGACGATCAAGGACAACGTGACGCTGGGCCCCATCAAGGTGCGCAAGATGTCCAAGTCCGCCGCGAACGACCTGGCGCTCCAGCTCCTCGACCGCGTGGGGATTGCCAACCAGGCAGACAAATACCCGGCGCAGCTCTCCGGTGGACAGCAACAGCGCGTCGCCATCGCCCGCGCGCTCGCGATGAAGCCGAAGGTCATGCTCTTCGACGAACCAACCTCCGCGCTGGACCCGGAGATGGTCAACGAGGTCTTGGACGTCATGACGGACCTCGCCAAGGAGGGCATGACCATGGTCGTCGTCACGCACGAGATGGGATTCGCCCGCAAGGCCGCGGACCGCATCTTGTTCATGGCCGACGGCGAGATCGTCGAAGATACCGACCCCGACTCTTTCTTCACCAACCCGCAATCGGGTCGCGCCCGGGACTTCCTGGGCAAGATCCTCCACCACTAATCCCATCCTCATATCAAGGAGAAACACCATGTCTCGTTCCCACATCACCCGCGTTATCGCCGCCACCTCCGCCGTCCTTGCCTCTGGCGCCCTGCTCGCTGCCTGCGGCGGCTCCTCCGACTCCGCCTCCGGCGAAGGCGAGGGCCTACTCGCCCACATCGAGTCTGGCAACGTCACCCTCGGCACCAAGTTCGACCAGCCGGGTCTCGGCCTGCGCGAGGGCGACGGGTCCATGTCCGGCCTGGACGTCGACGTCGCCACCTACGTCGTCAACCAGATCGCGAAGGACAAGGGCTGGGCTGAGCCAAAAATCGAGTGGAAGGAAACCCCTTCCGCGCAGCGCGAGACCCTCATCGAGAACGGCCAGGTCGACATGATCGCCGCGACCTACTCCATCAACGCCTCCCGCGCAGAGAAGGTCAACTTCGGTGGCCCGTACCTCGTCACCCACCAGGCGCTCCTCGTCTCCGAGGACAACGCGGAGATCAAGGGCCTCGATGGCCTCGACGGCAAGATCCTCTGCTCCGTCACCGGCTCCACCCCGGCTCAGAAGGTCAAGGAGGCTCTGCCGTCCGTGCAGCTCCAAGAGTTCGACACCTACTCCTCCTGTGTTGAGGCACTCTCCCAGGGCACCATCGACGCAATGACCACGGACGCGACCATCCTCAACGGCTACGCCGCCCAGAACGAGGGCAAGTTCAAGGTTGTCGAGCTCGAGAAGGACGGCAAGCCGTTCACCGACGAGTACTACGGCATCGGCCTCGCCAAGGACGACCAGGAGGCCACGGACGCCATCAATGCGGCGCTTGAGGAAATGCACTCCTCCGGCGAGTTCGACAAGCTCGTCTCCGCCAACCTTGGCGAGGGCGACGCCATCGAGCCGGGTACCCCGGGCGACCTGTCCTTCGTGGAATAACGCCCCCTTAGGCCGGGCTTGACAAGCCCGGCCCCTCCCATCCCCAATGAACGAGGAGAAAACATGAGCTCCATGTGGAGCCAGCTGGGTCCAGAACTCTGGCCCGCGTTTTGGCTCACTATCAAACTCACGCTGTGGTCGGCGTTGGGTTCCATGATCCTTGGCACCATCCTGACCGCGATGCGCGTCTCCCCCGTCGGCATTCTGCGCTTCCTGGCTACGACGTACATCACGATCGTGCGCAATACGCCGCTCACTCTGGTCGTGCTGTTCTGTTCCTTCGGTCTGTACCAGACCCTCGGTGTCACGCTCGCCAGCCGCGAGTCGGCGACATTCCTCATCGACAACAACGTGCGCCTGGCCATCGTGGGCTTTATCCTCTACACCTCCGCATTCGTCGCCGAGTCCTTGCGCTCCGGTATCAACACCGTGGACTTCGGCCAGGCGGAGGCCGCCCGCTCGCTCGGGCTGTCCTTTACCCAGACGTTTAGCACCATCGTCTTCCCGCAGGCAGTCCGCGCTGCCATCGTCCCGCTGGGCAATACGCTCATCGCGTTGACGAAGAACACGACCATCGCTTCCGTCATCGGCGTCGCCGAGGCCTCGCTGCTCATGAAGTCGACCATCGAGTTCCACGCCAGCCAGCTCTTTGTCATCTTCCTCATCTTCGCAGCAGGCTTCATCATCCTTACGCTGCCCATGGGCCTTGGCCTGGGCAAGCTCTCTGAGAAATTGGCGGTGAAGAAATAATGTCCGTACGCGCCACAGTGCTCTACGATGCCCCCGGCCCCAAGGGCCGGCGCAACAACGCCATCTATACAGTCATCACCGTCATCGTCGCCACCGCGGCCCTCGCGTGGGTGTTCATGAAGTTGAACGAGCGCAACCAACTCAGCCCTGAGCTGTGGACGCCGTTCCTCAACTCGCAAACATGGACGACGTATCTGCTCCCGGGTCTCAAGGGCACGATCTTCTCCGCCGTCGCCTCCATTCTGTTGGCCATCGTCTTTGGCGTGGTCTTCGGCCTGGGACGCCTGAGCGAGCACCGCCCTATCCGCTGGGTGTGCGGCGTGGTCGTGGAGTTCTTCCGCGCCATCCCCGTGCTGCTGCTCATGATTTTCGCCTACCAGCTCTTCGCGGTCTACGACCTCGTGCCGTCCAAACATCTCGCCTTCGGCGCCGTTGTCTTCGCGCTCACGCTCTACAATGGCTCCGTCGTCGCCGAGATTCTGCGCTCCGGCATCCGCTCGCTGCCCAAGGGCCAAACCGAGGCAGCTAAGGCGCTGGGACTGAGCCACCAGCAGACCATGTTCAAGGTGTTGCTCCCCCAGGCCGTCGCGGCGATGCTCCCTGCGCTCATCTCGCAGATGGTCATCGCCCTCAAGGACTCCGCGCTCGGCTACCAGATCGGCTATGTCGAAGTTGTCCGCTCCGGTATCCAATCCGCGTCCTTCAACAAGAACTACCTGGCTTCGCTCATCGTCGTCGCCATCATCATGATCCTCATCAACTGGGGACTTACAGTGCTGGCCCAACGCATCGAGCGCCAGCTGCGCGCCGGCCGTGCCCGCAAGAACATCGTGGCCGCCGTGCCGCACCATCGCGCGCAGGGCCTCGACACCAAGGACGAGGTCAACGCCGATTGGCACGCACCCGGTTACAAGGAAATCCGCAACCCCGCGGAATAACCACCCCGCATGGGCACGCCGACCCCCCAGCAGCCAGCTGGGGGTTTACTCGTTTTCCAGCTCCGCGCAGCGCGCCTCGAGAGCCGCCTTCGCCACGCGCAATGACGCGCCCTCGTTGAAGCCGCGGCAGGCAAGCACGCCCACGATGCGCCGCAGCGCCTTGTCACGCTCCGCACGGTCTTCCGGAATCGTCTTCACCGAGCGAGCCTTCTTAGCAGCGAGAGCTTCCATGATGGACTGCTCGGACTCCTGCGTCACCTGCTCGAGCGCCTCCGCGCGGTCTGCTTGCGCTACCCCCTTGCGCTGCAGCTCGCGGTCGAGCACCCGTGCCGACTTGCCACGGCGTGCATGGCGTTGGCGCACCCATTCGCGCGCGAATGCCGCGTCATCGAGCAGGCCCACGTTCGCAAGGTCGTCGAGGACTGACTCGACGACCTCCGGGTCAAACTCGGCCTGCACCAGGCGGTCATGCAGCTCCGACCGCGAACGCGCACGCTGATCGAGCAGCAGCAGCGCGCGCGAGCGCACCTTGGCTTTGGCTTCTTCTTCCTGGACATCAAAAAGCCCGCCCCCGGCGGCACCAGATTCGTAGGCTTCTAGTGCTTGGCGTAGCTTTTCGAGCTTCTCGGGAGCGGGTTGTGACACGGCTTACTCGTCGTCGAAGTCGACGGTCGGCACCAAGTCCACAGCCTCGTCCGAGAGACCGTCATCCGCACCCGGGACATCCATGTGGACCTCTTCATCCGTGGCGGCCGCGGTACCGATACCCAGCTTGGTGAAGATCTTCTTCTCGATCTCATCCGCCAGGTCCGGGTTGTCCTTGAGGAACAGGCGCGCCTTTTCCTTGCCCTGGCCCAGCTGGTCGCCCTCGTAGGTAAACCAGGATCCCGACTTCTTAATGAAGCCATGCTCGACACCCATGTCGATGATCGAGGACTCACGGGAGATGCCCTCGCCATAGATGATGTCGAACTCCGCAATCTTGAACGGCGGCGAGACCTTGTTCTTCACGATCTTGATCTTGGTGCGGTTACCGATGGCGTCCTGGCCGTCCTTGAGCGTCTGAATGCGGCGAATATCGCACCGCACGGACGCGTAGAACTTGAGCGCCTTACCACCGGTGGTGGTTTCCGGCGAGCCGAACATGACGCCGATCTTCTCACGCAACTGGTTAATGAAGATGGCGGTCGTACCCGAGTTGTAGAGCGCACCGGTCATCTTGCGCAGTGCCTGCGACATGAGGCGGGCCTGCAAGCCGACGTGGCTGTCACCCATCTCGCCTTCAATTTCCGCCTTCGGCGTCAGTGCGGCGACAGAGTCGATGACGATGATGTCAATGGCGCCGGAGCGCACGAGCATGTCCGCGATCTCCAGAGCCTGTTCACCGGTATCCGGCTGGGACACGAGCAGGTTATCCGTATCCACGCCCAGGAGGCGTGCGTATTCCGGATCCAGCGCGTGCTCGGCGTCGATGAACGCGGCGATGCCGCCGTCCTTCTGCGCCGAGGCGATCGCGTGGAGGGCCACGGTGGTCTTACCGGAAGACTCAGGGCCGTAAATCTCGACGATGCGGCCGCGCGGGAAGCCGCCGATGCCCAGCGCCACGTCGATGGCGGTATTGCCGGAGGAAATAGCCTGAATAGGCGGACGATTATCGTCGCCTAGGCGCATGACGGCGCCCTTGCCGAAGTCCTTCTCGATCATCGCCATGGCGGAGTCGAGCGCCTTCTGGCGATCTTCCGCGGCGCTGACCGTGGTGCTCTTCTTGGTCTTTGCAGCCATAATGTGTCGTCCTTTAATAAGTCTAGTGAGCGTCTATGTATCTTACGGGGCGCTAACCCCGCTTACCGAGTTAGACTGCGCGCCCACCCATGTGGGTTCCACGCGCGGTGCAAGTATTTTCTCTCATCCTGCGTCCCGCGGTATGCACAGAACTCTACGTCCCGCCGGAACATGCCCCTAATATTACACGCACGAATGTTCGATGTTCGAGTTTTCGGGGCGTGTTCGAAAATTGCCCTACTTACTGTTATAATCCACACCGAGACGTCGTTCTTCAGGGACTTCAAAATCCTCACACAGCTCGAGCCAGACGTCGCGCGGATCGACGCCACGTTCGATGAGTTCGTCCGCCGTGCCGCCGAGCTTCGCCAACACGTGGGAGTGCGAAATCCACTTTCCCTCGGATTCGCCGAATTCGTCGACGATCAATTGGTGGTATTCGGTCAAACGCATGGCGGCCAGTGTACCGCGCCCCCTGAGCCCGTAATAGGCACTGTCCCCCGTTGTCCTGCATGAACAGTGTTCAAAATACCCCTTTTGCTGGGTTTTCCATCCTCGGTGCTACAGTTTTCCGCCATGAAGAAGAACTCTCTCGCCACGGATCTTGCCTACGTGGCCGTATTTACCGCACTTGTCATCGTTCTCGCCTTCGTCTCCATCCCTATCGGCACGGCTGGCGTTCCGATCGTCCTCCAGAACGCCGCGCTCATCCTCGCCGGCTTGGTGCTTGGCGGCCGTCGCGGCATGTACGTCGGCCTCCTCTTCCTCTTCCTCGGTCTCGCTCTTCCTGTTCTCGCAGGCGGCGGCACCACCCTGCGCGCACTCGCGGGCCCCACGGCCGGCTACATCATCGGCTACGTCATCTCTCCCGCCATCGCTGGCCTCATCGCCTACCGTTCTCCGCGCAACAAGGGCGGCATGACGGTCATGCTCGTCATCGCTGCATTCGTCGGCCTTGCGGTGCAGTACACCTGCGGCGCTCTGGGCCTCATGGTGCGCTCGGGCATGGAGGCATCGGCAGCCTTCGCGGCCCAACTGCCTTTCATCGCGCCGGACTCCGGCAAGCTCGTCGTCGCCATCCTCATCGCGCTCGCCGTCCACGCCGCGTTCCCGGATCTTATGGGCCGCAAGAAGACCGCTCCGAAGAAGGCCGCCGTTGCCTAAGGTCGAATTCCACGGGGTGGGCGTGTCCTATGACGAGACGCTCATCCTCGACGACATCAACCTCACGCTTACCGAACAGCGCATCGGCATCATCGGCGAGAACGGCGGCGGCAAATCCACGCTCACGCGTCTTATCAACGGCCTGGGCGAGCCCACCACGGGCACCGTCACCGTCGACGGTCTCGACGTCGTCGAGCACGGCAAAGAGATCCGCCAGAAGGTCGGCTTCGTCTTCTCCGACGCCGAGAACCAAATCGTCATGCCGCAGGTGCGCGACGACGTCGCCTTCTCCCTGCGCCGCTTCAAGCTCCCCAAGGCCGAGCGCAACCAGCGTGCCGATGCCGCCCTGAACCGCTTCGGCCTCGCCGACCGCGCCGAGCAATCGCCACACACTCTCTCCGGTGGACAAAAGCAGTTGCTCGCGCTGGCCGCCGTGCTCGTCATCGACCCAGTCCTCATCATCGCGGACGAGCCCACGACACTGCTCGATTTGCGCAACCGTGACCGCATCAAACGCGAGTTTGCCAAACTTGAGCAACAGCTCATCGTCGTTACCCACGACCTCGAGCTCCTTTCGGACTTCGACCGCGTCATATGCATCGACGACCACCACGTGGCCGCCGACGGCACGCCCGATGAGGTCATCTCCTTCTACCGTGACCTCATGGCCACCCGCCCCCTCTAAAAAATGAAACGTCGCACGAATATCCCGCTGTCCGTCTACGTCCCAGGCGACACGGTCATCCACCGGATGAAGCCGAGCCGGAAGATCCTCATTCTTATCGTCTTCATCCTGGTGACGAGCATCTTCTGCCGCACGATACCGCTCGCCGCGGCCTCCGTCGTACTCCCGGCGCTCGCCTTTGTCATCGCACAGAGTCCGCCGAAGATTGCGTGGAGCCAGATGTGGCCGCCGCTGTTTATCCTCGTTCCACTCGCCGCTTTCCAGTGGTGGGCGCGCGACTTCGAGTACGCCGTGGTCATGTTCCTCACCATCTTCGCCGCGATGATGGCCGCGTTCCTCCTCACGCTCACCTCCACGGTGGACGCCATCATGGAATCCCTCGAGGACTCCCTGCGCCCACTCGCCCGCTTCGGGTTGCCGGTGGAAACCATCAGCCTCGCCATGTCGCTGACTATCCGGCTCATCCCGCTCATGTTTGAGACAGTCTACGAGGTCCTCGATGCCCGCAAGGCCCGCGGCGCCGGTTTTAGTCCGCTGGCTTTCGGCACGCCGGTCATTATCCGGTCCATCCGCCGTGCCCGCGCGATGGGCGAAGCGCTCCAGGCCCGCGGAGTCGGCGACTAGGACGCCAGCCTGGATTTCAGAACAAGGAAGGACCCAGATCCGCGCGGATCTGGGTCCTTCCTTGTTCTGGACTGCCGTATCCGGGCAGCACAAAGCCCCGGCACCAGTGCGGTACCGGGGCTCGAGGCGGTGGAGACTACTGCTCGCCGCGGAGCTCGCGAAGACGAGCCTGGACGGCGTCGTCGGAGGCCGTGTTGGGCTGTGCGGCGCCAGCGGCAGCCGAGGAGCCGGTGGACGGTGCCTCGATGGCGTCTGCCTTGTTGCCCTCAACAGACTTCGGGGCGTTCATCTCGGCGCGGATCAGCTCGAGACGGGAGTGGCCCGCCATCTGGATGCCCGACTGCTGGACCTCGCGCATGCGGGCGTCGACGGTGTTCTCCGCGAGCTCGGCCTGGCCCAGCGCGTTGGCATAACGACGCTCAATCTTGTCACGCACAGCGTCGAGCGACGGCGTGTTGGTATTGGTGAGCTCGTTCATGGACTGCAGGGACTCGGAGACCTTCTCCTGCATCTTGGCCTGCTCGAGCTGGGAGAGCAGCTTGGAGCGTTCCTGGACCTTCTCGCGCAGCGCGGTGGCGTTGCGCTCGACAGCCTGGCGAGCTGCGGCAGCCTGCTGCAGAGCCTGGTCGTGGAGCTTCTTCGTGTCCTCCACGGACTGCTCGGCGGTGACGAGCTGCGCGGCAAAAGCCTCCGCGGCGTTCTCGTACTCGATGGCCTTGGCCTCGTTGCCGTTCGCGCGCTCCTTGTCGGCGAGTTGAATGGCCTGGCGGGTGTTCGCCTGCAGCTTCTCAATGTCGCCCAGGCGGCGGTTGAGCTGCATCTCCAGCTGGCGCTGGTTACCGATGACGGCAGCAGCCTGCTGGGAGAGCTCCTGGTGCTGGCGCTGGGCCTCGGAGATGGCCTGCTCAATCTGTACCTTGGGATCCGCGTTCTCCTCGATCTTGGAATCAAAGAGTGCCATGAGGTACTTCCATGCCTTCACAAACGGGTTAGCCATAGCTTCTGTGTGGCCCTTTCTCCTAAAGAATTTCGTTTCTAATCCGGCCACCATCCTAGTCAAGCGTTCGGCCGGGCGCCGCCATTCTCCCCTACGGGGTAGGCATTTGTCATCGATTCGCCACCTCATTGCCGGGAAACACACAGGTTCTGGCTCGACGCGCACGAGACGACCCTCGGAGGATAGCCATTCATGCAGGATGCGCCTCTTGGCGTGAATCCGCGAGCAGGGTGAATGACCATCCTCGGAGGGCCAGGTAGGTCCAGATACGCACAAGCACCCGCGCGGAGGCGGGTGCTCTGTGTCCGGGTTTAGGCCTCGGAGGCGGCGGGAGCGGTGTTGGCCAGCTCCTCCTCGACGGAGGGCAGAACCATGTTGCCGGCGGCCTCAATGAGGACCTCCGCCACCGTGGTGTCTAAGCCGTGGCAGACGGCGGCGAGCATCTCCGAGGAGACCTCCTTACGGCCGCGCTCGAGCTCAGACAGGTAGCCGGGCGAGACGTGGGCGATGGCTGCGAGTTCGCGCAGCGTCACGCCCTTATCCGCACGGAAGGCACGGAGGGTAAGTCCAAGGGCTTCGCGCAGGAGCGGCTCGGGTGCACGACGGCGCTCGGCCGGAGCCACGGACGTGGAAACGGTCTTATCAAGTAGTGCAGTAGTTGTGTTCATCACTGAGTACAACGGGCCGCGGTGCAAACTTGTTCCCGCTCGACTCAATTTTCTTTCACGGGTGCTCCTGCCAGGCATTCTGCGAGGAAATCAAAGGCTTGGTCCACGGCGCCGCGGCGAATCTCGGCGCGCGTCCCGCCCAGGCCCACAGCGGCGAATTCCTGACCGTCGTTCGCAGCGTTGTTCCAGATACCGATGTAGACGGTGCCGGGTGCCTTGCCCTCTTGGAGGTCGGGGCCTGCGACGCCGGTGAGCGAGACGCCCCAGTCGGCGCCGGTTTCGCGCACGGCGGCATGGGCCATGACCCGGGCAGTCGCGGCGGACACAACGCCTTGGGACTCGAGTACTGCGACGGGCACACCCGTGAAGTGACTCTTGACCTCAGTCGCGTAGGTGACAAGGCCGCCGCGGAGGGCGGCGGAGGAACCGGGGGCATCAGCAAGCGTGGCGGCGGCAAGACCTGCGGTAAGGGACTCGCAGAACGCGACGGTCTCGCCGCGGGCGACGAGGAGGGCGAGGAGATCGGCGCTACGCATTTTCGCGCCGGCCATCGATGAGGTACTGGATGCCGGTCGCGACCGTGACGACGACGGCAAGCAGCATGACCACGAGGTTGGGCACGTCCATCCAGTGCGGCAGCGGGCAGAGGTACAGACCCACGGCGAGCGACTGGAGCGCGGTCTTGAGCTTGCCGCCCTTGGAGGCCGGCACGACCTTGCCCTGGCGCAGGAGGATCATGCGCCAGAAAGTAATGCCCAACTCGCGTACGAGAATGACGATGGTGATCCACCACGGCAGGCCATAGGCAATGTTGAGGCAGATGAGCGCGGTGGTCATGAGCGCCTTGTCCGCGATGGGATCGGCGATCTTGCCGAAGTCCGTCACGATATTGCGGGCGCGGGCAATATCGCCGTCGAGCTTGTCCGTGATCATAAGCAGGACGAAGACGATAAACGCCCACCACTGATGGTCAGTGAGCGCGAGCCACGCGAAGACAGGAATAAAAAGAATGCGAAGACTCGTCAAGAGATTGGGCAGGTTCCAATTCGACGGCTTCTGGGCGGGGCTTGCGGTAGTCACGCCAGTTATCCTACCCGTTCCCCCTCCCCGCCCGCGGGCTAGCGCCTACACTTGGGGGCCATGAAGTACTTCGCCTTTATCTACGATTACAACCCCAACGACCCCCGTCTGGCCGATGTCCGCCCGAAGCACCGTGACTTCATCAACGGTCTCAAGGCACAGGGCCGCATTCTCGGCTCCGGCCCGTTTACCGATTCCAAGGGTGGCGCGCTCATCGTCACGCAGTACGAGGACGAGAACACGACCGTCGCCCAGGCTATTGAGCTCATGGACGGCGACCCGTTCCACACAGAGGGCATTGTCACCGCGCGTGCCGTGCGCGAGTGGAACCCGGTGATTAATAGCTTCGACGACTAAACAGACTCAAACAAGCAAACGCCCCGCAGTCCTTGAAGACGCGGGGCGTTGGTGCGGCCTAGGGAAAATTTATGGCAGTTGGGCCTTGGGCACCTCGGAGGCAAGGCCGATGAGGTCGCCCTTCTTGTTGCGGACAATCTTGTTGCCCTCGTCATCCCAGTCGTAGTGGTTGTGGGAGACGCGAATGCCGCCTTGAGCTTCGTCGCGCTTGTTCTTCCAGATAGACAGCAGCACCGTGATGGTGAGGATACTGACAATCGTGATGAGCGAGCCGACGGTGGAAATCTCTGGGGCTCCGTGGACGTCCTCGCCGCCGTTAATGAACGGCAGGTTGTTCTCGTGGAGGGCGTGGAGCATGAGCTTGGCGCCGATGAAGAACAGGATGAGGCCGAGACCGTAGGGCAGGTAGACCAGGCGGTCAAGGAGGCCGTCGAGCAGGAAGTACATCTGGCGCAGGCCCATGAGCGAGAAGGCGTTCGTGGTGAAGACGAGGTAAGCCTCGCTCGTGATGCCGTAGATGGCCGGGATGGAGTCGAAGGCGAACATGACGTCGATGGCACCGATGGCTACCAGGGCAATGAAGAGCGGGGTAAGCCCCTTCTTCCCGGATTTCTCGTCGCGGTGGGTGAGCTTATCGCCATGGTAGTGCGGAGTGACGTGGATGACCTTGCGCAGCATCTTGATGATGAACATGTCGTTCGGGTCGGTCTCCGGGGCATCACGAATCTCGTCGATAATGAGCTTCACGGCCGTGTAAAGCAGGAAGATCGCGAACAGGTAGAACACGTCCGACCACGCCGCGATGACGGCAGCGCCGAGCAAAATAAAGACGAGGCGGAAGATCAAAGCGAGAACAATACCGATGAGCAGCACCTTTTGCTGGTACTTGCGCGGAATCTTGAAGGCACCCATGATGAGCGCGAAGACGAAGAGGTTATCGACACTCAGCGCCTTTTCCGTCACGTAACCCGTGAGGTACTGCATGCCGTGTTCGTGGTCCCAGACAATCCAGACCATCGCGCCGAAGAGCAGCGCGAGACCGACGTAGAACAAGGTCCACATGCCGGACTCTTTGAGAGTCGGCTCGTGCGGGGTGCGCACGTGGGAGTAGAAGTCAAAGACAAAGAAGCCAAGAATGACAATGAGCGTAATCGCCCATATCCATAGCGGGACGTGCATAAAGACGTATCCTCCGGTCGAAGTTGCAAAAAAGACCGGAGGTCTCCCCCGCCCGCCCGCTCCCGCGGGCGCGGAAACTGATGCGGACCGACGCGACCGGGAGCCGTGCGACGCTAGGCGCCGCGCGACTGACCGTGTTGACGATCAGCGCCGACGGAGTGGGGTACTCCCCTCCAATACTTGGGCTAGCTTACACGAAACCCCGTGGTACTCGTAAGCGCCACGGGGTTTATGGTCACAGCCGGGTTAGAACGCGCCGGAGGACGGGTTGTACGTCGCCTCGACGGTCGTCGTCCCCTCAGTATCCGGGCTCTCATCGGAGGAGTCAGCCTCCAGGTCAAGCTCCTCCTGAACCTCCTTGGGCGCCTCTGCTGGATCGGCACCCTTCAAGTACCACAGCATGGTCTCGAGTTCCTCGGGCTTGGTGAGCACCTCGCGGGCCTTGGAGCCCTCAGAGGGACCGACGATGCCGCGGGATTCCATGAGGTCCATGAGGCGGCCGGCCTTGGCGAAGCCGATGCGCAGCTTGCGCTGGAGCATCGAGGTCGAGCCGAGCTGCGAGGTGACAACGAGCTCGACGGCCTCGAGCAGGTCGTCGAGGTCCTTTCCGATGTCCTCGTCGATATCCTTCTTAGATTCGGCCTGCTTGTCCTCGGTGACGCCCTCCGTGTAGTCCGGCTCGCCCTGGGCCTTAGCGGCGTCGACGACAGCCTGGATTTCGTCGTCGGCGACGAAGGCACCCTGCATACGCACCGGACGCCCGCCCTGCGGGATGAACAGGCCATCGCCCATGCCGATGAGCTTCTCCGCGCCGCCCTGGTCGAGAATGACGCGAGAGTCGGTCAGCGACGACGTCGCGAACGCGAGACGCGACGGCACGTTGGTCTTGATAAGACCGGTGACGACGTCCACGGACGGGCGCTGGGTGGCGAGCACGAGGTGGATACCGGCCGCACGCGCCTTCTGCGTGATGCGGACGATGGACTCCTCGATCTCCTTCGGGGCGGTCATCATGAGGTCGGCCAACTCGTCGACGACACAGACAATGAACGGATACGGGCGCATCTCGCGCTGTGAACCCGCCGGAGCCTGAATCTCGCCGGAGAGGACCTTGCGGTTGAAGTCCTTGATGTGGCGCACGCGCGCGGACTTCATGTCCATGTAGCGCTGCTCCATCTCTTCGACGAGCCACTGCAGGGCCGCGGCGGCTTTCTTCGGCTGCGTGATGATCGGCGTAATGAGGTGCGGGATACCCTCGTATGGCGTGAGTTCCACCATCTTCGGGTCGACGAGGATGAGGCGCACCTGCTCCGGCGTCGCGCGCGTAAGCAGCGAGACGAGCATAGAGTTCACGAATGCAGACTTACCGGAACCGGTCGCACCGGCGACGAGCAAGTGCGGCATCTTTTGAATCGAGGAGGAGATGAATTCGCCCTCGATGTCTTTGCCCAGACCGATGAGCATCGGGTCGTCCGAGGCATGCATATTGTCCGAGTCGAGGACCTCGCGCAGGCGCACCATTTCGCGGTCCGGGTTGGGGACCTCAATACCCACGGCGGACTTACCCGGGATCGGCGTGAGCAGGCGGACATTCTCCGTCGCCACGGCGTAGGCGAGGTTGGACTGCAGGTTCGTAATCTTCGAGACCTTGACGCCTGGGCCCAGCTCAATCTCGTAGCGGGTGACCGTCGGGCCACGCGAGAAGCCGGTGACCTGTGCGTCCACCTTGAACTCGTCAAAGACCTCGGTAATCGCCTCGATGATGCGGTCGTTGACCTCCGTACGGGCCTTCGTCGGTGCGCCAGCGGTGAGCAGCGAGGTCTGCGGCAGGTCGTAGTGCGTGTCCGACTGTCCGGCCGCGCCAGACGCCGCGGGGCTTGCCGATGCCGCCGGGGCCGCAGCCGCAGCCTTCCCAGCCTCGGCTTCCGCCTCCACATTGCGACCGGTCGCCGGGTCCATGCCGGAGCGGGCGATGATGGCCTCACGGATGGCTTCGCGTGACGACGCCATAGCGTCAGAAGCCGGGGCTTCGGCAGCCGGGGCCGTCTTCGTCGGCGTGGAGACGGCCTGGCTGATGCGCCCGGTGGCATCGGCAGCAGCAGCGGCCGCACCGGAAACGGCTGCGGCGGTCTTGGCGCCCTCGCGCACGGCACCGGTGGCGGCGCCTGCAGCAGCACCCGCAGCGGCGCCGGCGACGGTGTTCGCAGCGGTCGCGGCAGTGCGCTTGAGCGAACCGGAATCCTGCTTGCGCGACGAGACGATGTCGGCAACCGACGCCGAGCGCTTGATGGAGCGCGTCGGGGCTTCCGACTCAGGCTCGGGCTCCTGCGCGGCAAAGGACATCGTGGCCGGCTCGGTAACGGCCGGGAACTCGTCCGTGTCGCCGACGCGCTGCTTCGTGGCCGGGCGGGGGTTCTGCTGGGAGCGGCGGCGGGGGCTGCGCGGCACGTCCTCCGTATCCATGGGATGACGGCCGGGCTCCTCCTCCACCGGGTAGTTCTCCATCGGGCTGCGCACGGCGCGGGGGCGGCGCTCCTCGCTCGTACGGGAACGCCCCTCGGCGATGGCATCGATATCAGAGTCGGCGCGGCCATATAAGTCCTCTCCCTCGTCGTAGTCTTCGGTACCACGCTCGGGCAGCCAGGACTTCACGACGGAGACGACCCAATCCCACGCTTGTCGCATGGTGATGCCGGTGACGGTGAGCGCGCCGTAGATGATGACCAGGATGAGCAGCGGGATGGCGACATAGCTGGAGAAACCGGCAGCGAGCAGACCGCCGGTCCAGGCACCCACGGCACCGCCGGCGAATTCGCGCTCCACCCACTCAGTGGGGTTGCCCGCGAAGAGGTGGATGAGCCCGAGCATGGCCACGATGATGATGGCGGTGCCACCGATGACGCGGGCGCTCATAACGCCCTCGGGTCCGTGAAGGTCGAGCATGAGCACGAGGGCCAGCGCGATGAGAGCGACGGGCAGAACGACGGCACCAGCACCGATGGCCAGGTGTGCTGCGGTCGCGATAGCTGCGCCGATGGGGCCCGCGATATCAAGCCACACGGACGCGCCGAGGACCGCAGCCAGACCGATGAGGACTAAGCCCCACGCATCCGGGTTCTCCACGCGCACGCCGCGCGAGGCGTGGCGGCTGGCGAGGTTATCGAGCTCCGCGTCGACAGCAGCCTGCGTGTCGTCCTGCTTCTTCCCTGCCTTGGATTTAGCTCCGGACCGGGACGTGCGACCAGAAATGGTGTCTGACTCCTCTGCTTCAAAGTTGTCGTCGAACTCGTCGACCTCGTCATAATCGTCATAGCTGTCGCCATGCCGCGCGGCGCTGGCTATGCCACTGCCCAGCCCGCGGGTGAGCGAACCCACGCCGCGGGCCGTGAAACCAAACGCCGCGCCGAGACCGTGGCCTACCGCACGGAAAGCGCTACCGGTCCGCTCGTCGGCGGACACGGCAGCGCGGTGCGAGGAGGTGACGGACAGCGTTTCGGGCGCGCCGGAACGCGCCCGGCCTGCAGGACGCGAGCGCGCCGCCGAGGCCCCGGCTGTTTGGTTGCGGCGCGCCGGACGATGGGTGCTCGACGCACCCTTCTTGCCCCGCGCGCCTCGCGAAGCAGCATTTTTGACAGACATACTCGCCACTTTAGCGACTACAACCCCAATAATCACACGCGCCACACGGGTGACGGGATGTTTTCTCTATATATGGCGCTCGTTCTCGCGGCGCACTAAATTGTCAAGTGATAGGGCTTGACTTAGAGGCTGGAGCGGTGGATAGCAGACGCGTCCCCTTCGATGGTGACCTCCGCGGCGTCGCGGCCGTAGGTCCACAGGATGAGCTCGCCCACCGTGCCGGACACGCGAACGACGGCGCCGCCGTTGGCCGCCACGCCGTTCTTGTCCGCGACGAGGATACGCGGGTAGCCCGCCGCGAAGAGCGCGACCGGCTGCGCAGACTTGGAGAGCATGCGCTTGGCGAGCATGCCCAGAGTCGAATACATCTCGTCGCTCACCACGTCCGAGAAGTCCCGCGGCGTCGTCTGCCCATTGGCGCGGCGCACATCTTCCAAGTGAACGTAGTGCTCCGCGAAGTTCACCTTCGAGTCGGCGTAACGCAGAGGATTGTATTTCGAGGCTCCCCTCCCCCACGCGTCCACAAGCTCATCGAAGTCGCGACGCTTGGCCTCCGCCATGACGCTCTCGAGGCGACCAGCGAGTGCCGGCACGAACATGCCTGCGGCGGCATCGGGGCGGTTCTCGCGCACCCACAGGTGTGCGGCGAGATCGCGCGTGGTCCATCCTTCGCACAGCGTGGGGGCATCCGGACCAAGTTCATGGAAGAGCGCCACCAATCGGGCGCGTTCAGCAGACGAAAAAGACATGGGCCCCAGCATAGTCGCGCGCGGCCCGCGGGAAATGGCATCACAGGAACTCCACGGGTCTCTACAAGATGACCACGAATACTTGTACAGGTGGCTGAAAACCCCGAGCGCCCCAGCCGTGCTGCGGCTGGGGCGCTGTGCGCGGTGTCGCTTAGAGCGACTCGCGAGACGCGTGGACCTCCTCATCATCGGCGACGACGTTGCCCGACGCAGTCGGGACGATGGTCGGCAAAATGACCGGCTCGCGCTTGTACTTGGACTCCATGAGCTTGGAGACCTTGCGGCGCAGCTTCTGAACCATGCGGTAGGTGTCGTTCTCGCCTTCCGCGGCCAGATCATTCATGGTGTTCTCCACGAGCTTGGCGACCTCCGGCACGAGTGCACGGTCATCGTCGGAGAAGCCCGTCGTCGCAACGGTGGGGTGCTCCATGAGGCGCATCGTACGATTGTCGATGACGCAGGTGATGGAGACAACGCCGCCGGCACCGAGGTTGGTGCGGTCAGCCAGGGTGTCAGCGTCGACCTCGCCCATGGACACGCCGTCCACGTAGAGGTTACCGACCGGAATCTGGCCGACGACCTGCGCACGGCCGTTGCGCAGCTCGACCACAACGCCGTTCTGTGCGAGAACCACGCGATCCTCCGGAACGCCGGTGGAGATAGCCAGCTGCTTGTTCGCGCGCAGGTGGCGCCACTCGCCGTGGACCGGCATCGCGTTCTTCGGGCGTGCCGCGTTGTACAGGAAGAGCAGCTCGCCACCGTAGCCGTGACCCGAAGCGTGGACCTTGGCTTCCTTGTTGGTGATGACCTCAGCACCGATCTGCGAGAGCATGTTCATGACACCGTAGACGGCTTCCTCGTTGCCCGGGATGAGCGAGGAGGAGAAGATGATCATGTCACCTGCGCGGACGGTGATCTGGCGGTGCTCACGGCGGGCCATGCGCGACAGCGCCGCCATCGGCTCGCCCTGCGTACCGGTCGTAATGAGCAGGACCTTGTGCGGGGCCATCTTTGCGGCCTCATCGATCGGGATGATGGTGCCGCGCGGAACCTTGAGGAAGCCGAGCTTCTCTGCGATTTCCATGTTGCGCATCATCGAACGACCGTTGAAGGCGACCTTGCGGCCGGCGTAAACGGCGGCATCGATAGCAGCCTGCACGCGGTAAACATTCGAGGCGAAGGACGCGATGATAACGCGCTGCTTCGCGCCCGAGACCAGGCGACGGAAGGTCGCCGGGATGTCGCCCTCAGAGGCAGAGACGCCCGGGATGTTCGCGTTCGTCGAGTCACAAAGCATGAGGTCCACGCCCTCGTCGCCGTAGCGGGACAGCGCTGGCAGGTCGGTGGGACGGCCGTCGAGCGGCGTCTGGTCCATCTTAATGTCACCCGTGTGGATGATGTTGCCGGCCGGAGTGCCAAGCATGATGCCCAGCGCGTCCGGGATGGAGTGGTTGACCGCCCAGAAGCGCAGGCGGAACGGGCCGTAGTTGAGATCCGACTTCTCGTTGACCTCAACGAACTTCGGCTTCTGACGGTGCTCCTTGCACTTCGCCGCGATGAGCGCGATGGTAAAGCGCGACGCGACAATCGGCAGATCCGGGCGCAGCTTGAGCAGCCACGGGATCGCACCAATGTGGTCCTCGTGCGCGTGGGTCACGACCAGAGCCTTGACCTTCTTGAGCTTCTTCTCAATCGGGCCAAAGTCCGGCAGGATGAGGTCGACGCCCGGCTCGCCCGAGGACGGGAAGAGGACGCCCGAGTCGATGATGAGGATGTCATCGCCGTACTCGAAGACCGTCATGTTGCGGCCGATTTCGGAAATACCACCCAGCGCGTAGAGACGCAGTGCGTCCTTCGGCTGCTTCGGCGGTTCCGGCAGGCGCTGGGTCAGGTCGGCACCCTGCATCGACTTCGGCACGTTGCGGCGACCGCGGCCATTATTCTTGCCGCCATTGTTGCCGCCGCGACCACGGCCCCGGTTGTTGCCGCCGTGGTTCTGGGCGCCACCGTTGTCATTGCCGTTATTGCCGTTATTGCCGTTGTTGCCACGGTTGTTTCCGCCGCGGCCACGGCCGCCACGGGAACCGCGTGAGCGGCGGCGGCCGTTGCCCTCGTCATCGTTGGAGGACGACGAGTTAGCCTCGTTGGAGGCGTTGTTATTCGCCGCAGAAGCCTGCTCGGAGGGAGCCTGGAAAACCGGCGAAGCCGCCTCGTTCGAGGCCGCTTCGTTGGTTTCTGCCGGCGGGCCCGCCTTGCGGGTCACCTTCCGGGCACGTTTTTGGGGTTCAGTCATTCTTAAAGGACTCCAGCCTTTTCCATATCTAGGCGCAGAGCAGCAATCTCGTCCTCATTCGCTCCGAGGACCGGAAGACGCGGCTCTCCGCAATCAATGCCCTGCAGTCGCAGGGCCGCTTTTGCCATGGTTGCTCCACCCAGACGCGCCTGTGCGTGAATGAGCGGGGTCAAGATCTCGGCGTTAATCTCGCGCGCACGCGCCAGATCGCCAGCTTCAAACGAAGTATAAAGTTCTGCGAGAGCTTGCGGCGCGGCGTGGCCGACGACGGAGATAAAGCCCGACGCGCCCAAGGTGACCCAGGGCAAGTTGAGCGGATCGTCGCCGGAGTACCAGGCCAGGCCGGTCTCTCGCATGAGTTCGGCGCCAAGTCCAAGGTTGCCCTTGGCGTCCTTGACGGCACGGATGGTGGGTAGCTCCGCCAAGCGACGCAGAGTATCTGCCTCGATGGCGATGCCAGAGCGGCCAGGGATGTCATAGACGCAGATCGGAGTATCCGTTGCGTCCGCGATAGCAGCAAAGTGGCGGTAGACGCCCTCCTGGGAGGGCTTGGAGTAGTACGGTGTCACAACGAGGAGGCTGTCAACGCCTACCTCAGTGGCGGCGCGTGCCATCTCGATGGACACGGCCGTGTTATTCGTACCGACGCCCGCGCAGATCTTCGCGCGGTCGCCAACCTCGGCCTTGACGGCCTTGAGCAGGTCTACCTTTTCCGCCGGCGTGGTCGTCGGCGACTCGCCCGTCGTTCCGGAGATAACCAGCTGGTCAATCCCGTTGTCGACGAGGTAAGCGGCAAGGCGTCGTGCGCCCGCCAGATCGAGGTTGCCGTCACCATCAAACGGTGTGACCATAGCAACTCCGACGCGGCCGAACGTCTCAACGCCATTCTTTGCTGTCATACCTGTGCTCATGGGGTACAAGAGTACCCGCTCATGGCCCTCATGTGGACATCGGGCGGCGAGTGGCGTCTAAATGAGTGGCGTCTCAATCCGGTCCACCAGCCCACGCTTAAGCGAACGGGCTCGACGCCATCTCCGTCCCATCCGGCAGCTGCGTGATGTGGAAGTCGTCGAAGAGGACGGGTGCCTGGCCGCGCAGAATCTTCAGGCATTCCACGGCGACGGCGCGCAGCTCCGAGTCCGCATGCTCCGTCGCCCGCGCGCCAATGAACTGGCGCCATGCCCGGTAATTGCCGGTGACCACAATCCGCGACTCAGTCGCGTTGGGCAGCACCGCGCGCGCGGCTTGGCGGGCCTGTTTCTTACGCAGCAACGCATTGGGCTCGTCCTCGAGCTTCTCCTCGAGCGAGCGCAGCAGCTCCTCGTAGACGAAGCGTGATTCGTCCACGGCCTGCAGCATCAACCGCGTAAGCTCCGGATCCGCCGCCACCAAGTTCGGCAGCACAACCTCCGCTTCCTCCGAATGGACGAAGCGCTGACTCAACTGGCTAAACGAGAAGTGACGGTGGCGCACCAGCTCGTGCGAGGCCGAACGCGAAATCCCGCGGATATAGAGCGTCGCCGTGGCGTGCTCGAGCAACGCATCGTGGCCGACCTCCATGATGTGGTGGAGGTACGTCTCGTTGGTGGCCGTGCGCGGGTTCGGCTTATCGAAGGATTCGTAGCAGGCCCGTCCCGCAAACTCGACGAGCGCCTCCGCGTCCGTCGCGGAATCATCCGGCGCCCAGGACACATCGGCCGGCGCGGTAAATGCCGTGGCCGCGATGAGCTGGACGTCGAGTTTTGCTTCCTTCGCCATTACAGATCCAGGTAGTTATCGAGGCCCACCACGAGACCCGGGTGCTCCGCGATGTTGCGCACGCCCACGAGCACGCCCGGGGTAAACGAGGAACGGTCATAAGAGTCCTGGCGGATAGTCAGGGACTGGCCCTGCGCTCCAAAGATGACTTCCTCGTGCGCCACCATGCCACGCATACGTACCGCATGCACCGGCACGCCGTCGACGTTCGCACCGCGGGCGCCCTCCAGGGACTGTTCCGTGGCATCCGGCATAGCGCCCAAGCCCGCCTCCTTGCGTGCCTCCGCGATGCCCTGCGCGGTGTGGATGGCCGTGCCCGATGGCGCGTCGAGCTTCGTTGGGTGGTGGAACTCGATGACCTCGGCGGTCTCGAAGAACTTCGCAGCCTGCTTGGCCAGCGTCATGGTAAGCACGGCCGAAATGGCGAAGTTCGGCGCGATGAGCACGTGACCCGCGCCGTCAGCCTTGGTCCACTCCTCCACCTTGGCCAAACGCTCAGCATCAAAACCAGTGGTGCCCACAACGGCGTGGATGCCATGCTCGACCACGAACTTAAGGTTATCCATCACCACGCCCGGCTGCGTGAAGTCCACGACAACCTCCGCGCCGTTATCCACGAGCTCCTGCAGTGGGGTGTCGCGGTCAATCTCCGCAACGAGCTCCAAGTCGTCCGCTGTGTTTACGCCCTCTACGATGGCTTGCCCGACGCGCCCCTTCGCGCCCAGAACCCCGACCTTGATTGTCATGTGCGACCTCCATACAACGCATTACGGCTATTCTTATTCGTTTCGCCATCCTACTCGTCTCGCACGCGCACGTTTTTATAACGCCACCAGTCCCACCGCGAGGGCGCCACCGACCGACCCAACAAGAGCTAAAGGGACAAACCGCAGCACGAACCGGCGACCCCACACGCCCCATTGCATGGCCACCAGCTTGAGATCCACCATCGGCCCCACTGTGAGAAACACCAGTTGCGCAACCGGACTGACTCCCACGAACGAGGCAGCAATGAAAGCATCCGCCTCAGAGCACACGCTCATGATAATCGCCAGCATCGCCATAGCGGCGATCGCCAGGAGGGGTTGGCGTGCCAGCGTTTCCAGCCACTGTGCGGGAAGGAGCACCTTCAATGTCGCTGCGATCATCGCGCCAACCACCAGGTAGCCGCCTGCGGAGGCGAAGTCGTCCACGATGTGTCCCGCAACGTGCCGCCATCGGTGCTCGCCCGGGACACGGTGATGCTCATGCCTGACATGACGGGAGTTTGCGGCGACTGTAACGCCCACGCGCTGCCATGCCCAGCCCACAATGCACGCCGCGACCAGGCCCGCCGCGAGACGCGCCCACGCCATCGCAGGCGCATCGGGAAAAGCAACGGCCGTCGCGATGAGCACCACGGGGTTGATAGCGGGGCTGGCCAGCATAAACGCCAAGGCTCCACTCGCAGGCACACCCCGGCGCATGAGCGTTGCGGCCACTGGCACCGCGGAACACTCGCAGCCAGGCAAGATAACCCCGGCCGCGGCCATCCCCGGCACCCCAGCGCGCCCGGCCCGCAGGAATACCGAATCCGGGACAAGCACAGCCAGCACCGCAGAAACAACCACGCCCGCGACAAGGAACGGTGCGGCTTGGAAGACAATGGCGACCGTAAGCGTGGCCCAGGCGTCGAGCGCGCCATGCAGACGTAACGGTCCTCCAACCCCAAGCTGCAAAGCCACGCCTAGAGCACAAATGAAGACAGACCACACGCCAATCTGCCACAGGCGCGCGATGGTTTCCGCAAACTCCGGATCAGCGTGGTGCGGGACTCTAGTGTTCATACGGATCCTCCGGCACCCCAATAGCAGAGATGTCGCGAGAAGCTGCCACGGCGAGCACCGGTTCTTGGCCCGGGCTCACTGTGCCGGTCGCCTCGTACCAGGCGTCCTCGCTCAGCGCGGCGTCGGTATCCAGCCGCACCGAATAGGCCATGGCATCGGCCGCACAACAAGAAATGGTAAAGCGGGTCAGGTGCCATCCGTCCTCCGCACGCACGGCGAACCCGCGCACCGTTACCTTTTTGCCGGCAATGTTCTCCGGCTCCAAGTGTGCGCGCACGTTCAACTCACGGATTCCCGCGGTCTCCCCCAGCGGAGCGAACGCAGATTTCCCGTGCGACTCTGAGGCCGCAGGCTGCCGGGCGCCTGCGTGATTCTGAGCGACCGTCGAGCCCAACTGATGCGGCTGCGCGAGCCACACCAGCGCCAAAGGAACGAGCAACAACCATGCCATGCGCGGCACGGGCCGATCCGCCCGCGCAACTATCGCCGCTCCGAAAAGCACCACACCGGCTGTAATGAGGAGCCAGCTAAACCGTGGCGCAAGGTAACGCGCCAGGTCTCCGCCTGCGACCAGCCACACCAGCCCTAGAGCGAACAGGCCCACGAGCACCACGCCACATTGCCGCACTCGCACCTCACCCATACCTTTACGCCGTTATTGAAACCGCCCTACTATAACCCGCCTTCCGCCTAGACTGGAAGACATGAGTACCACACGCCACTTCCGTTACTCCGCTCTCCTCGCCCTGCCGTTAATCGTGGCTGGCTGCTCAAGCACCGAGCCTTCCGATGCCCCCACCTCCTCCCCCGCAGCAAACTCCAGCTCGGCAACCTCCGGCTCAGCAACCACTAGTGCAGCAACGTCCAGTGCCGAATCCAGCGCGCCGGCATCGAGTCCGGAGCCGCCCACCACGAGCACCGATCCCCAAGACACCGCCGGTTCCACACCCGCCGGTTTCCTCGGTACCCCGTCGCTCGCGGACCAGCCGCTCACGCAAGCCGAAGGCGCCGAGCTCGTGCCCATCGCCGTGCGCGCCGGCTCGCACGAGGGCTACGACCGCGTCGTCATCGAATTCACCGGAGCCGGAAAGCCTGGCTGGTACACGCAGTACACCACCTCCCCCGCAGCCCAGGCCTCCGGAAAACCCGTCGCCTACGACGGGGCCACCGCCCTCGTCCTCGGCGTCGAAGGCACCCCGTGGCCATCCACGCCGCAGCTGCAGGAACAGTACGCCGAGTTCACCACCTACCCCGGCGCAGGCGCCGTCACCGGAGTCAACTTCGTCAACGCCTTCGAGGCGCAGTCTCAGTTCGTCATCGGCCTCGACCGCCAGCTGCCCTACTCCGTGACCTTCCTCGAGGGCCCGCCGCGCGTCGTCGTCGACTTCCAGACTTCCTAGCCCCGCGCGCCTGGATTTCAGAACAACGAAGCCCCAAATTTTTCGAGATCTGGGGCCTTCGTTGTCCTGAAAACCGCGAACGGCCCGCACGGAACGAATCCGTGCGGGCCGTGTGAGCGTCAAGCGCTCATCCGATGAGGACTAGTCCTCCTCGACCGGGACGAGGGAGATCTTGCCGCGGTTGTCGATGTCCGCGATCTCGACCTGAATCTTGTCGCCGACGTTGACGACGTCCTCGACGCGCTCAATGCGCTCGTCGCCCCCCAGCTTGGAGATGTGGATAAGACCGTCGCGGCCCGGGGTGAGCGAGACGAAGGCACCGAAGGCAACCGTCTTCACGACGGTGCCGAGGAAGCACTCGCCGACCTTGGGCAGCTGCGGGTTGGCGATGGAATTGATGCGCTCGATGGCGGCATCGGCAGCCTCGCCCGTGGCGGCGGAAACGTACACGGTGCCGTCTTCTTCGATGGAGACATCCGCGCCGGTTTCCTCAGTGATGGAGTTGATGGTCTTGCCCTTCGGGCCGATGAGCTCGCCAATCTTGTTCATCGGGATCTTCACGGACGTGATCTTCGGGGCCAGGCCGGACATCTCGTCCGGCCCCTCGATGACCTCAGCCATGGTGTCCAGGATGGTGGCGCGGGCATCGCGTGCCTGCTCCAGAGCCTGAGCCAGGACCTTAGACGGAATGCCGTCCAGCTTGGTGTCGAGCTGCAGCGCGGTAATGAACTCGGAGGTACCGGCGACCTTGAAGTCCATGTCGCCGAAGGCATCCTCGGCGCCGAGGATATCGGTGAGCGCGACGAACTTCTCCTTCCCGTCGACCTCGCCGGAGACGAGGCCCATGGCGATACCGGCGACCGGAGCCTTGAGCGGCACGCCCGCGTTGTACAGGGACAGCGTGGAGGCACAGACCGAGCCCATAGAAGTCGAACCGTTGGAGCCGAGAGCCTCAGAGACCTGGCGGATGGCGTACGGGAAGTCCTCACGGGACGGGATAACCGGGAGCAGGGCGCGCTCGGCAAGCGCACCGTGGCCGATCTCGCGGCGCTTCGGGGATCCGACGCGGCCGGTCTCGCCGGTGGAGTACGGCGGGAAGTTGTAGTGGTGGATGTAGCGCTTGGAGTCGACCGGGGTCAGCGAATCGATCTGCTGTTCCATCTTGAGCATGTCCAGGGTGGTCACACCGAGGATCTGGGTCTCGCCGCGCTCGAAGAGCGAGGAACCGTGGGCACGCGGGACAAGGTCGACCTCGACACCGAGGTCGCGGATGTCGGTGACGCCGCGGCCGTCGATACGGAAGCCCTCAGCCAGAATCTTGGAACGGACGATCTGCTTCATCACGGCGTTGTACGCAGCGCGAATCTGCTTGGAGGCGTCATCGAGATCATCGAACTTATCGAGGAGGTCCTCCTCGATGTCTTCCATGTACTCGTTGGTCGCGTCGTCGCGGTCCTGCTTGCCTGGGATGGTCAGCAGCTCGCCGAGCTTCTTGGAGGCCTTCTTTTCCACAGCCTTGAACACGTCATCGGTGTACGGCGGGAAGAGCGGGAACTCCTGGGTTTCCTTGGCGGCGCGCTCGGCCAGACCAGCTTGTGCCTCACACAGCGTGCGGATGAACGGCTTAGCGGCCTCGAGGCCCTCGGCCACGGTGGATTCCTGCGGTGCCGGGGCGCCGTCCTTAATGCGCTCGGCGACGTTCTCGCCAGCGCCTGCCTCCACCATCATGATGGCGACGTCGTCCTTGCGGCCCTTCTTCACGATGCGGCCGGCGACGACCATCTCGAAGAGAGCGCGCTCGTGCTGCTCGGCGTTCGGGAAGGCGACCCACTGGCCCTTCGGGTGCTTATCATCGGCGATGAGCGCCATGCGCACGCCGCCCACGGCGCCGGAGACCGGCAGGCCGGAGAGCTGCGTCGCAGCGGACGCGCCGTTGATGGCGACGACGTCGTAGTACTCGTCCGGGTCCATGGACATGACGGTAATGACGACCTGAACCTCGTTGCGCAGGCCCTTGACGAAGGTCGGGCGCAGCGGGCGGTCGATGAGGCGGCAGGCCAGGATGGCCTCGGTGGAAGGGCGACCCTCGCGGCGGAAGAAAGAGCCCGGGATCTTGCCCGAGGCGTACATGCGCTCCTCGACGTCGACCGTCAGCGGGAAGAAGTCAAAGCCCTCGCGCGGCTGGTTCGACGCGGTGGTCGTGGCCAGCAGCATAGTGTCGTCATCCAGGTAAGTGGTGACGGAGCCGTCCGCCTGACGGGCCAGCTGGCCGGTCTCAAAGCGGATGGTGCGGGTACCGAAGTCCCCATTGTCGATGGTGGCAATCGCCTCGGTGATGCCAAATTCCTCATCAACGTTAAATTCAACAGCGTTCTTAGCGCTCAAAGTTTTCTACTCCTTGTAGCCCGGCGATCATCGGTGCCGCCGGTTGAAAAATCGTTGGGTTTTCTACAACGAGTAGCGATTTTAGCAGCTTTCCTGGGATTATGTCGAACATCACGCTGCCTGACTCGCGGTACAGACTTAGGCTTAAGCCATGGTCATGTTGTTGCTGTGGTCGCTGCCCACGCTGGTATTTCTTCTTCTCCGGCGCCAGCCCGTGACCGTCGGACTCGGACGACCGCAGGCGCACGGCTGGCCGTGGGCCGGCATCCTGCTGCTCGTATTGCTGGTGCTGAGCTACCTCGTGTTGTTGCCTGTGCCGGCGGAGGTTCTCGCGCAGACCACCACGGCCACCACGGTGGCGGTCCTCTTCGCGATGGCGCTGCGCGCGGTGGGCGAAGAAATCTTCTTCCGCGGTTTCCTACAGGGAATTATCACCGAGCGCTGGAATGCCGGCGCGGGAATCACAGTGCAGGGCCTCCTCTTCGGCCTCATCCACCTACCGCTGGCCATGTTGGATGTCACCCTCATCCCGCTTTTTGCTGTGCAGATTGCCACCGGCTTCGCCCTGGGCTGGCTGCGCGAGAAAAGCGCTTCTCTATGGCCCGGCGCCGCCGTGCACGCTGCCATCAACATCCTCACGGCAGTGCTCCTCGTGTAGCCCACGCGCGGGACTAGGCGAACGGGTCGCTCCCTCCCAGCTTCATGTCGAAGCGCGCATAGTCCTCAAGCGACGCACAGTGACGCGCGTAGAGGTCCACTTCTTCCTCGACCGTGCCGTCGAGTGCGGGCGCGACTTCCACGATGTGGCGCATGACGATTGCGGGATGCTCTGCCGATTCTTGGCTACGCGCCAGCGCCACGACCTTCGCACGCGCCTCATCGTCGTCTGTGGCACGGACGAGGACACTATCTTCGCGGAAATACGACGGCTCGCTGGGCTCTACCGATTCAAGTTCAAAAACGATAATGCCGATCTAAGGTTCCATGGTGCCAAGCTACCGCCTCCGGGGCCGCGATACCTGCTTCATGATCACGACGGCCCTAGAACGCAACACACCCCGTCCGAAGACGGGGTGTGAAAGCAACCGGAAGGCTTAGCGACGCAGGCCCAGGCGGGCGATCAGGTCACGGTAGCGGTCGATGTTGGTGGCAGCCAGGTACTTCAGCAGGCCACGACGACGACCAACCATCAGCAGCAGACCACGACGGGAGTGGTGGTCGTGCTTGTGGGTCTTCAGGTGCTCGGTCAGAGTGTTGATGCGGGAGGTCAGCAGAGCGATCTGCGCCTCCGGAGAGCCAGTGTCGGTCTCGTGCAGGCCGTACTCCTTGAGGATTTCGGCCTTCTTCTCAGTGGTCAATGCCATGAGTATTACTCCTCGTTTTATTTCAGTCCGCATGAAATGTCGCGCCGCGAAAGGCGCGCCTGCAACTGCTGCGAACCGCAGTACACAGACTTCGGAAAATATTACAGTTCAGCGCTGGATTTACCAAAAAGCTCGGCCATACGCGCCATGAGGTCGTCGACGAAGCGGGCGATATTGACACCAACTGCCGCGCGCGAGGTAACCTCCGTGTGGAAGCGGGCCGGGTCTCCCGTGGTGCGGCCTTCGGTCGTGCACATCATGTTGATGGGCAGCCAGTCGATGAGGCTCGGGTCCAAAGCGGTGGCGACGGCAAGCGGATCATGCAGGCCACAGCCGCCTAACTCCGGCTCGGACTGCGCGTAGGCGTCGATGTAGTAGTCGAACATGTCGGCGTAGATGTCCCCTACCCGAGTTCCACGCCACTGCGCGGTGTGGCTCTTCGTGAGCACGGTGCGCGTCGTGACATCGAGCCCCACCATGGACACGTTCGTACCGTAACGCAGCAGGAAGTCCGTTGCCGTGGGGTCCTGGATGACATTGGCCTCGGCCAGCGGCGTGACGTTGCCGGGGACGGTGAGGGCTCCGCCCATAAAGACCACGGGGGCATCGGCAAGCTCAGGCGCCTGACGCATCGCCGCGGCGATGGTGGTCGACGGTCCCGTGGGAATGATGGTGAGATCCGCGCCGTGGGTGCGGTAGGCCTCGATGAGGAAGTCGACTGCATCGGTGGTAATGGTCTGCGCCGGGGCGGCGGGCAAGACGACGTTGCCCACGCCGTTCGAGCCATGAATGAATGAGGAAATCTCAAGGACCTCAAAGCCGGGCTTCTGCGGGCCCGGGATGACAGGAATCTCGGGGTGGCCCAGCAGTTCGAGGAGCGCGCGGGCGTTGGCGACACCCTGCTCGACGTAGACATTGCCGTAGGTACCCGTCACCGCCAGTAGCTCGGCCTCGCCGCGCTCGTGGGCGGAAATCGCAAACGCCAACGCGAGCGCGTCATCAATACCGGTGTCGAGGTCGAGGATGAGCTTCATTTAGTCCTCCATGAGGAAGTACTGGTCGGGGCTCCAGCCGCGGGCGGCGGCATCGGCAGCCAAAGCGACGCGCGCGGCGGCGACGTCGCGGTGCATATTCTCCAGCAGCTCGTCCACGGAGTTGAACTTCACCATGTCGCGCAGGTGAGCGACGAATTCGACGGTGGCCTCGTGGCCGTAGAGATCAGCCTCGCGGTCGAGCACGAAGGACTCGATGGAGCGCTCCTCGTCGCCGAAGGTGGGGTTCGTGCCCACGGAAATCGCGGCAGCGTAGGCGCGGCCCGGTTCCATATTGCCGTCCACTCGCGCGGCGGTCGGGTCGATGTAGAACCAGCCTGCGTAGACGCCGTCAGCAGGCAGCGCGTGCGTATCCGGAAAGTACTGGTTGGCGGTGGGGAAACCAAGCTCCTTGCCACCGCGGCCGGCACCGCGGACGACGGGGCCGTTAACACTAAACGCGCGGCCGAGCGCCCAGTTGGCTTGCTCCACGTTGCCGCAGGCAAGCTGAGAGCGCACGTAGGTCGAGCAGATATCCACGTCGTCGTCGCTGAGCAGCGGAATGACGGTGACGTCGAATCCGCGTGTCTTACCGAGCGCAGTGAGCAGTTCCGGCGTGCCGACCGCATTCGCACCGAAGGAGAAATTCTGGCCCACGACCACGCCACGGGCGTGGAGGGCATCGACGAGGAGCCGGTCCACGTACTCCTCTGGGCTCAGACCGGCGAGCTCTTTGGTGAAGTCGATAACGAGGACGCCGTCGACGCCGTAGCTCTCCAGCAACCGCAGGCGCTCCTCGAGGGTCGTCACGGCCAGCGGCGCGCGCTCCGGCAGGAAGACCGACACGGGATGCGGGTCGAAGGTGACGACGACGGCCGCGCGCCCCTCGGCGTGGGCGCGTTCCACGGCGGCATCGATAAGCAGCCGGTGGCCGCGGTGCACGCCGTCGAAAACGCCGATGGTCACGATGCTGCCGTGCGAGCACTCGACCTCGCTGAGTCCATACCAAATATCCACGCGCACCATGTTAGTTCACTCGTGCCCCGTCGCTTAGACTAGCGGGCATGACTGATGCACTCGCCACCTCCGGCCTCGTTGTCGTTGACAAGCCTGCGGGCATGACCTCCCACGATGTCGTGGGGCGTCTGCGCAGGTTCTTCCACACGAAGAAGGTGGGCCACGCGGGCACGTTGGATCCCATGGCGACGGGGGTGCTCGTCCTGGGCCTCGAGCGCGGCACGAAGTTCCTCGCGCACATGGTCGCCTCCACGAAGGCCTATGACGCCACCATCCGACTGGGCGAGGCGACGTCCACGGATGACGCGGAGGGCGCGACCATCTTTGCTGCGGACCCGTCCGCGCTGTCCGATGCCGCCATCACCGACGGCGTCGCCGCGCTCACCGGCGACATCATGCAAAAACCCGCGGCGGTCTCCGCCATCAAGATCGACGGCAAGCGCGCCTACGAACGCGTCCGCGCCGGCGAAGACGTCGAGATTCCCGCGCGTCCCGTGACAATTTCTCGCTTCGACATCCTCGATATCCGCCGCGGGGACTTCGTGGACGTCGACGTCCACGTGGAGTGCTCCTCGGGTACGTATATCCGCTCGCTGGCCCGCGACCTTGGCGAAGCACTCGGCGTGGGCGGGCACCTCACGGCCCTGCGGCGAACCGAGGTCGGGCCTTTTACCTTGGCCGACGCACGCACGCTGGAGGAACTGGAAGAATCCCCTACCTTGTCGCTGTCTCTCGACGAGGCGCTGGCGCGCTCCTATCCGGTCCTCGACGTCACGGAAGAGGAAGCGGCGGCGCTGGCGATGGGCAAATGGCTGGAACCGCGCGGCGTGAAAGGCGTGCACGCGGCCGTGGACCCCTCCGGCAAGTCCATTGCGCTCATCAAGGAGAAGGGCAAGCGCCTCGCGACGGTCTTCGTGGCGCGGCCGTCGACGCTCTAAGTCGAAGTATGAGTAAGTCACGGATTTTCTTGCCGAAAATCCATGACTCATTCACGTGTGAACCCGCGAGCGATGAGTTAGAGAGTATGCGGCACCACGGTCGAGACGATGACGTAGCCGTCGCGGATGACCCAGCGGCCCTCAATGAAAGGCACGGGCGTGGGGCGCGCCAGGATATAGGAGATGAGCGTGCCGTCCTCGCGCAACGAGATTTCCGCTTGGTCGAAGTCGAGCCAGCGCTGCGTCATGGGAAACCATGACTTATACGTGGCCTCCTTCGCGCAGAAAAGCAGGCGGTCCGGGCAAGTCACGCCGGCGGCGACGAGCTTAGACATCTGGGGCACCTCGCTGGCCCGGGCGATGGCGTCGAAGACGCCTTCGGGGAGGGCATCGGCAGGCTCGGCATCGATGCCAATCGACCGGACGGAGGAATAGGGTGCCGCAACGGCCGCGCGAAAGCCCTGGGTGTGGGTAATGGAGCCCACGAAACCGTCCGGGAAGAGCGGCATGCCGCGCTCCCCTCTTAAGACGGGCCCCGTCGCGCCGAGCTCGGAGAGGGCTTGGTGGGCGCACCAGCGGGCGTCGCCGAATTCGGCCTTGCGCACGTCCACTGCTTGGCTAACCAGGGTGCGCTCGAGGGGATCGAGGCCGTCATAGTTTAAAAGGTCGGGTTCCGAGGTGCGCACGTAGCAAAAGCGCGCGGAGTCAGGGAAGAGCACGTTATCGATCATGAGCCCATCACCTTGTACGGCCAGACCTGTCCGTCGCGGCTTTGCCATTCGCGCGGGTAGCCCAGGGAAACCTCGGCGTGCGTGACGCCGTCGATCTCCTCGACCACCGGGATGTGGAGGTGACCGTAGATGACCTGCTGCGCGTGGTAGCGCTTTGGCCACGAGCGGGTATGGCGGGTGCCGCACCACAGGGCGACGTCGGGATAGCGCATGCGCTGCGTGGGCTCTTGGACCAGCGGCCAGTGGTTAATGAGAATCGTGGGCCCGTCGATCCGGGACAAGCGCTTAATCGAGTACGCGAGGCGGTCCCAGCACCACGCGCGGATGTCAACGAAAGGCGCAATGGCCACCTCGTCGGTCATCATGATGCCCTTCTCCCCCGCCGCGGAGACGGCGTCCTCGGCCGAAACACCCGGCGTGCGGAAGCTGTAATCGTAGAGCGTAAACAGCGGGACGATGGTCACCCCGTGGAAGACGGGGTACGGGTCCTCCGGCGTAATGACGCCCAGGCGGCGGCAGCCGGCCACGAGCTTGGCGTACTTCGCGCGGCCGCGGAAGCGGTCCTGGCTGCGGGCAAAAAGCTCGTGGTTGCCAGGAACCCAGATGACGGTGGCATAGCGCGACGCCAGCTCGCCGAGGACCTCCAAAATGAGGTCAGTGCGCTCCGCAACATCGCCAGCGACGATGAGCCAATCACTTGGATCGGAAGGCTGCAGCGCCTCGATGCGGGGCCGGTTTGCCTTGGCCGCCGCATGCAGATCGGACACGGCCCATAGGGTTGCCATCTACAGCTCCTTTCTGGCCCACTTCATTGACTTAAAACGATAAATCACGCCCACGGTGCGGAGGGCGATAAACGCCGCGAGTCCGGCCCACACGCCGGTAAGCCCCCAGTCCAGGGCATAGGCGAGGAAAACGCCGGGCAGATACCCCAGGATAACGGAGGCAAGGGTGAGCGTGCGCAGGAAGGCGGCATCGCCCGCGCCGAGCAGCACGCCGTCGAGTGCGAAGAGCACACCACCCGTGATGACCATGGCAACCATGACCCACCACGGTCGCGCAAGCGCGTCGAGCACCGCGGAGTCCTGGGTGAAGATCCGCGGAATGAGGGAGGCGCCCACCGCGAAGACGACCGCGAGTGCCACGGCGAAGCCTGCCGAGTAGCCCACAATCCGCTGCCCCACTCGCTTGGCGGAGTGGCCAGCGCCGAGGGCCGCGCCGATAAGAGTCTGCGCCGCGATGGCGAGCGAGTCGAGGACGAGTGTCAGGAAATTCCACAGCTGCGTCATAATCTGATGCGCGGCCAGGGGCGCCGTGCCAAAGCGTCCCACCACGGCCGTCGCGGAGAGCATCGCCACCTGGAACGCGAGCGACCGCACGATGAGGTCGCGGCCGAGCACCAATTGCTTGCCGATGACCCCTCGGTCCGGGCGCCAGTCCCCCTCATGTTCGCGGTGGAGCTCACGCAGGAAGCACCCGGCGATGATCCCCATGCCCAGCACGGTCGCCGCCGCGGAGCCGAGAATGCCCCAGAAGTACACGAAGATGGGCACGGCGATGGCACCCGGAATGAGCCCGGCCAGGGTAAACAACAAGGGCTTGCGGGTATCTTGGACGCCGCGCATCCAGCCGTTGCCGGCCATCTCTATGAGGGTGAGCGGGATGGCGAGCGCCGCGACGCGCAGCCACTCGGCGGCCAGGCGCGCGACGTCCTCGGAGCCCGTCATGAACCTGGCGATGCCCCCGGCGAAGACCCACATGAGGGCCATGAGGGTGGCTCCCACGCCCAGGGCCACCCAGGTGGCCTGGACGCCTTCAGCGACGGCGGCTTGGCGGTCGCCACGGCCGTAGAAGCGGGCGGAGCGCGCCGTGGTGCCATAGGACAGGAAAGTCAGCTGGGTGGTGACAACCGATTGCACGGTCGCAGCGGCCCCCAGGGCCGCGAGCGCCGTGGCACCCAAGCGTCCCACGACAGCGGTGTCGAAGAGCAGGTACAGCGGCATCGCGGCCAGCACGCCCAAGGCGGGCAGGGCTAGGCCAAAAATCCGCCGCGCGGAAACTCTCTCCTCGGTCATTCTTCGGCGAGCAGGGTGACGAGCTGGTTGATGATCTCCCCCTCGTCACCGTACGCGGTGTAGCCGGCGGCCGGCACGTGTCCGCCACCACCGAGGCGGCCGGCGAGCTCGGCGCAGTTGACCGTGGACGAGCGCAGGGACACCGCCCACACGCCGCGGGACTGTTCCTTGAAGACGACGCCGATATCGGAGCCGTCGAGCGCGCGGACGAAGTCGACGAGCGACTCCACGGAGCCCTCGGCCGAGCCCTCAGTGAGATCGAGCGAGGCGACGAGGATGCCCAGGTGGTGCGGGCCCGCCGGCAGGATACGCAGGCCAGAGAGCACGCGGCCGACCATCTGCAGGTCATCCGAATTCGTGGAGTCAATGAGGTCCACGGCGATCTGCTTGGTGTCGAGCCCGTATTGCATGTAGCGGTGGGCGTACATGTGCATGGCCGGACGACCCCAGCGGAAAGAGCCGGTGTCCGTCATCAGGCCGGCGTAGAGGCCGTGCGCGATCTTCGTATCGAGCTGGACGGAGAGCATGTCGAGCACGCGCGTCAATACGACCGTCGTGGACTCGCACTCGTCGAGCACGAGGTTGATGGAGCCAAACCCTTTATTCGAGGAGTGGTGGTCGATGCACACCAGGTTGTCGACTGTCGCCACGTCGTCTTCGAGCAAACCCGTGCGGTCGATGGCGCCGCAATCTACCGTGACGTAGACGTCATAGTTGTCCGGCAGCGAGGACGCGAGCTCAATGCGCTCGGAGCCAGGAATGGTGAGCAGGTTCTCCGACACTGGGCGGCGCTGGCCGATGACGATGGTCGACTCCTTGCCCAACTGGTCCAGGCCGAGGGCGAGTGCTGAGGCCGAACCGACGGCATCGGCATCCGGGCGCAGGTGCGTGATGATGCAGACGCGCTGGGCCGCCTTGAGGGCGTCAACAACCGCCTGGAATTGTGCTTCAGTTCCGGCCATCTACTCCTCCTCGCCTGACGTCTTGTACGGGTTCGCGTCGCCCGCCGGACGCGCGTTCTCCTTGAGCTTGGCCAGCTCCGCGTCGCGCTGACGAGCGCGCTCGAGCAGCTCCTCCATGTGCGCGGAGGCCTCCGGCACGGCATCGAACTCGAAACTCAGTGTGGGCGTAAAGCGCACGGAGAGCTGATCGCCCACGATCTTGCGCAACTGACCCCTGGCGCGGTGGAGCGCCTCGGCCGCCTGGTCCAGATCCGGCTCGGAGTTCAGGTCCTTGCCACGGACGGTGTAGTACACCGTGGCGTCGTGCAAATCGCCGGTGACGCGGGTGTCGGTGATGGTTACCAACTCGAGACGGCGGTCTTTAATCTGACGCTCGATGGCACTGGCGACGATCTCCTGAATGCGCTTGGCCATACGGGCCGCGCGGGCGTGATCAACCATGGCTACTCCTTCATGCTTACAGCTTGCCGCAGACGCGGCGTTCAACCAACCAAGTCTAGAGGACAAGCCCTCCCTCGCGCACCTAGCGGGGCGGGCACGCGAAAGCCCGCGTTTCCTCAATTCAGGAAACGCGGGCTCAGCGTCGAATTATTCCGGTATAGAACTCACGCGACTAGTCGCGCGGAACCTCGACCTCTTCGTAGGCCTGCAGGATGTCGCCCACCTGGATATCCGGGTAAGACAGGACAGCACCGCACTCGTAACCGGCGTTCATCTCGTTGACATCGTCCTTCTCGTGACGCAGAGACTCGATCTTCGCGTCGGAAGAAATGACGTTGCCATCGCGGACCAGGCGCACCTTGCCGTTGCGCTTGATCTTGCCCTCGGTGACCATAAGACCGGCGATGGTACCCACCGCAGAGGACTTGAACAGCGCGCGGATCTCGGCCGCACCGGTGTCGCGCTCTTCGTAGATGGGCTTGAGCATGCCCTTGAGAGCCTGCTCAATCTCTTCGATGGCGCGGTAGATGATGGTGTAGTAACGGATGTCCACGCCCTCGGCGTTGGCCTCCTCCGTTGCCTTACCTTCAGCACGCACGTTGAACGCGATGATGATGGCGTCCGAGGCAGCCGCGAGCGAGACGTTGGTCTGCGTGACAGCACCGACACCGCGGTCGATGATGTTGAGCTGGACCTCGTCGTCGATCTCCAGGTCGAGCAACGCATCCTCGAGGGCTTCTACCGAACCGGCGTTGTCGCCCTTGAGAATGAGGTTGAGCGTGGAGGTCTCCTTGAGCACGGCATCCAGGTCTTCGAGAGAGACGCGCTTGCGGGACTTCGCCTGCAGAGCGGAACGCTTGCGGGCATCACGCTGCGCGGCAATCTGACGCGCGACACGGTCGTCCTCGACCACGAGCAGGTTGTCGCCCGCACCCGGCACGCCGTTGAGGCCCTGGACCTGGACCGGGCGGGACGGACCCGCCTCGTCCACGTCATCGCCGAACTCGTCGAGCATGCGGCGCACACGGCCATGTGCGTCACCCACGACGATGGAATCACCGACGCGCAGCGTACCGCGCTGAACGATGACCGTCGCGACCGGGCCGCGGCCACGGTCGAGGTGGGACTCGATAGCAACGCCCTGGGCGTCCATGTTCGGGTTCGCCGTGAGCTCCAGCGCCGCGTCCGCCGTAAGGATGACAGCTTCGAGCAGCTCCTGGATGTTCGTGCCGGCCTTCGCGGAGATGTCGACGAACATGGTGTCGCCGCCGTACTCCTCCGGGATGAGGCCGTACTCGGTGAGCTGGCCACGAATCTTGTCCGGCTGTGCCTCGGGCTTATCGACCTTGTTGACCGCGACGACGACCGGGATATCCGCAGCCTTCGCGTGGTTGATGGCCTCCACCGTCTGCGGCATAACGCCGTCATCGGCAGCGACGACGAGGATCGCCAAGTCCGTGGACTGGGCACCACGGGCACGCATGGCGGTAAACGCCTCGTGACCCGGGGTATCCAGGAACGTAATCGTGCGCGGGCCATCTTCGAGCTCCACCGTGGTCTGGTAGGCGCCGATGCCCTGGGTGATGCCGCCGGCCTCACCCTCGCGCTCGTGCGTCTTACGGATGGTGTCAAGCAAGCGGGTCTTACCGTGGTCGACGTGGCCCATAACCGTGACGACTGGGGGACGCTTCTCCTGGGCTTCCTCGCCGCCTTCGTCCTCACCGAACTGAAGGTCGAAGGACTCGAGGAGCTCGCGGTCCTCGTCCTCCGGCGAGACGACCTGCACCTCGTAGTTGATCTCAGAGCCGAGCAGCTGCAGCGTGTCCTCGGAGACGGACGCCGTTGCGGTCACCATCTCGCCGAGGTTGAACAGAGCCTGGACAAGCGCTGCCGGATCGGCACCGATCTTCTCAGCGAAGTCAGCGAGCGACGCGCCACGACGCAGGCGAACGACCTTGCCGCCGCCGTCGGGCAGGCGGACGCCGCCAACCTCGTGCTTCTGCTGCTCTTCGTACTCGTGGCGCTTCTGACGCTTCGACTTCTTGCCGCGACGCGGAGCGCCACCCGGGCGTCCGAATGCACCCGCGGTGCCGCCGCGACGACCGCCGCGACCGCCGCCACGGAATCCGCCGCCACCAGCAGCGTGCTGGCCCGGACGGGAACCACCGCGGCCGCGTCCGCCGCCACCGGCGTTGGCGGACTTGGACGGCATCGCAGCCGGATTCGGGTGCGACGGCATCATGGCCGGAGTCGGACGACGACCGCCGCCCTGCTGGCCACCCTGACGGCCCTGGCCGCCACGGTTCTGGCCACCCTGGCCACCGTGACCGCCGTGGCCACGACCTTCGCCGCCCTTGCCTGCGCGCGGGCCCTTGGAGCCACCCGGACGCGGGCCCGGACGGTCGCTCGAACCCGTGGAGAACGGGTTATTCGCCACACGGCGCGTTCCGCCCGGCTTCGGCATGGAACGCGGGGTCGGTGCGCCCGACTTCGGGGCAGCGGACTGACCTGGCTTGGCTGCGGACTGACCCGGCTTGGCTGCGGACTGCCCCGGCTTAGGTGCGGACTGACCCGGCTTAGCGGCGCTGGACTTCTCTGCACCCGGCTTGGGTGCGCCCGGCTTCGGTGCCGACTTCTCTGCGGGCTTGCCCGGCTTCGCCTGCACAGACGGGGCCTGCTGGCCCGGCTTGGGCTTGGCAGCGCCTGGCTTCGGGGCAGCGGGCTGTCCCGGCTTGGCGGCACCCGGCTTGGGCGCGCCATCCTTCGCGGGCTGCTGGGCGTCATCCTTGGCGCCCTGCGCCTCGTAGAAGGCGCGCATCTTCTTCACCACCGGCGGTTCGATGGTGGACGATGCGGTTTTAACAAACTCGCCCTGGTCCTTCAGGGTCGCGAGCAGTTCCTTGCTGGTTACTCCGAGCTCTTTCGCGAGCTCGTGAACGCGTAGCTTTCCGGCCACTTGTCTCCTCTTGGTTGTTACTTGAGGATGGCCGCGAAAGTGGCGGCCACCGTCAAGAGTTGTTGTTGACGACTTTCATCGCTGATGCTTCATCGTTGTGCGCTCATCAGTGTGGGGTCTTCCTTTATGCAATCTGGGTCCGGCACCACGTTAGGGCGCCGCGACCGACTCCAGGTACGAACGTACTTGACCTGTGTCCACGTGGGTAGACGTGCGCAGCGCGCGACCGAAAGCTCGGCGGCGCTCCGCTAGCTCATATGCGCCCACATCCGGCGTGAGCCACGCTCCCCGTCCGGGAAGGCGGCGGCGTGGATCGGCCACGACGCGAGTTGGATCTGCGGGGTCGAGAACCACGCGAAGCAGCTCGGTATCGGGGCGGCGGTCGCGAGTGGCAATGCACGTGCGCACGCGGGGTGACGTCATAGCGAGGTCAACTCCTTCGTGCTCGTGCACGCCCCGATTCAGGGCGTACGGGATTGCCACCGGTGTCCACCGGCGCATAAGGGCCGTTGCCTAGTCTACGCGACATGACGCAGAATTTGAACTTAGGGTAAACGCACCGCCACGCACGCGCGGCGGCGCGACACCATAATTACTCTGCGGGCTCCGCGTCCGAGTGGATGTCGATCTTCCAGCCGGTAAGACGCGCGGCGAGACGCGCGTTCTGCCCCTCCTTGCCGATGGCGAGCGAGAGCTGGTAATCCGGCACGGTCACGCGTGCAACTTGAGCTTCCGGGTCGAGGACATCCACGCGCACGACCTTGGACGGTGCAAGCGCATTGCCCACGTAGACGGCCGGGTCCTCGTTGAAGTCAATGATGTCGATCTTCTCGCCGTGGAGCTCACGCATGATGTTGTTGACGCGCGCACCCTTGGGGCCAATGCAGGCGCCCTTGGCATTAAGACCCTTGGCCTTGCCCTGCACGGCGATCTTCGTGCGGTGGCCAGCCTCGCGGGCAATGGAGATGACTTCCACGGAACCGTCGCCAACCTCCGGGATTTCCAGCTCGAAGAGGCCGCGGACGAGCTCCGGGTGGGTGCGCGAGAGGCTCACCTGCACGGCAGCGCCGTTCTTGTGCACGTCCACAACATACGCCTTGACGCGGTCACCGTGCTTCAAGGTCTCGCCCGGGATCTGCTCGGCGGGCAGGAGGATGCCGTCCTGGGCGTCGGCTTCGGTGCCGAGCTGAACCACGACGATACCGCGGTCGTTGGCGCGCGCGTCGCGCTGCACGATGCCGGAGACCACGCGACCGGTCAGCGGCGTGTAGGAATCAAAGGTGCGGTCGGCCTCAGCCTCGCGCAGGCGGCGCAGGATGGCGTCGCGCACGGCGTGGGCGCCCACGCGGCCGAAGTTGGCGGGGGTGTCGTCATATTCGGTGACGACCTCGCCGGTCTCGGGGTCGGTCTCGGTGACGATGACGGCCACGGCGCCGGTGTCTCCGTCGATGTCCACGCGGGCCTTGACGTTCTCGTCCGGCTCCGTCGCGCGGTATTCGCGGTAGGAGAAGAGCAAAGCGGATGCGATGGTCTGCAGCAGATCTCCCACGGGGATGCCCTGCTGCGTTTGGATGGTGCGCAATGCCGCGATGTCGATATTCACTTATTAGTCCTCTCGGTCAGCCTGCTCGGCTGCTTGTTCAAACGATTGCTCAGTCACTCGAAGCTCGTCTTCGGGTGCGCGTGCGAATTCAATTTCTACCACCGCACCGGCCAGGTTTTCCAATCGTGCGACGCTCACGCGCAGCTCTTTCTTCGCGCGCGCGACGAGGATCACCGAGGACTCGTCAGGAGACAGCGCTCCCAGTCGGCCCACGGTCTTACCCTCCAGCGAAATAACACGGCCACGGTTGCGACGGAAATGGCGCGGCGCGGTGAGCGGCAGATCCACGCCCGGCGTGGAAACCTCCAGCGTGTAGCCTGCACCGAAATTGAGCTCGCCGCGCGCCTCCAGGTCGTCGAAAAACGTGGAGATCTCATCGGAGACCTCGCCCAGCAGATCCGAGCTCGGGCGTTCGTCGCCATCGACGCGGATAACCACCTGGGACTTCTTGCCAGCCGGAGTCGCCTTGACGTGTTCAAGGTCGAGCCCGCGCGCGGTCAACAGCGGGGTAAGCCGCTCGGTCAAAATCTGTGGAGTGGGAAAAGCCATGCGTTCTACCCTAGCTGCTTCCCACGCCTCGCACGCGCGCTAAGGTTGACTGCGTGTTACGCCGAATGCTCATTGCCGCCGTCTTGCCCGCCGCCCTGCTCACCGCCGGGTGCGCGCCTATCGTCGACTACTTCGGCCCGCGGCCGGACCCGACCCTTATCGAACTCGCCGCGCAAGCGCAGTCCCAGGGCAACGCAGAGCATGCCGATGCCCTCTGGGCCGAGGTCGCCCGCACCTGCGGGCTCGCCGAGGACGGCACCTCCCCTGGCTCCTGCCAGGTCGACCGCGACGCCGCCATGGCGGAGTACTCCACGAAGCACGCCGAGCCCATCGATCCGCTCACCGCCGCCGTCCCCGTCGAATCCCGCGCGCTCATCGTCTCCCACGCTATTGACGATGCCGCCAGCGCCGCGCCGCAGCTCGCCGAGCCGGACCTTATGCTTACCCCAGCCGAAATCGACCAGGCAAAGGATCTCCTCGCGTGGGAATACGAGACCATCTGGGGACTGGACACGGCGAAGGCATTTGCGGCAGGCGATCAGGAGGGGCGCATCGGCAGCCTCATCGCTGACCACGAGCAGATCGCCGCATGGCTGCGGGGCCTGCTGGCAGACGCCAAGGCCGAGGCGCCTGCGCAGGCCGCGGCCTACACTGCGACGGACCTGCCGCTGCCCACTGACACAGCGAGCTCCGCGGACTACGTCACGCAATTAAATGCACGCACTCAAGAACGCTGGACGCACGCGGCGACGATTGCAGGCCGGGACGAAGCCGCAGCTGCCGCGACCACCGAGGCGACGGATGCGACCGCGTGGCTGCGCTGGCTCGTGGGGACCGCCGCTTGGGCGCGCACCGTCTAGCGGGTAGGGTGGGCGGCTATGACTGCTTCGCGCATGAAGGCCGCACGCTGGCTCGCTCTCCTCTTGCTCATCCTCGGTATCGGGGCGATGTCGCTGGGAGGTGTGGAGCAGCCCAACGCGGGTACTCATTCCCTGCCGGGCGACGCGGAGTCCACCCGCGTCGCCGACATCCAGGCAGAGGTTCAGGAAGCCTTGGGCACCGGCGAATCTCAGGCGGCCATTATCTTCTTCAGCGGTGACGTGCGCGCGCACATGGACGAATTGCAGAAACTCGCTGGCGACCTGGGCCCTGTCATCCCGAATGAGGCCGGCGACGGCGCCATCGTGCCCTACAACGTGGAGTCCACGAGCTCCTCGCAGAACGCCACCGAGGTCGAAGACCTACGCGCTCGCCTCACCGACGGCGCACCGGAGGGTGTAACCGTCCAAGTCACCGGCCCGGCCGCGATCCGCGCGGACCTCGCCAGCGTCTTTGAAGGCGCCAACTTCCTGCTCCTTGGAGTCACCGCGGCCATCGTGGCGCTCCTGCTCATCGCGACGTATCGCTCCCCCATCCTGTGGATCCTGCCGCTGCTCGTCATCGGCATCGCTGACCGAGTCGCCGCAACCATCTACACCTACGTCCTCGACGCCACCGGCCTGTCCTGGAACGAGTCGACCTCCGGCATCCTCTCCGTCCTCGTCTTCGGCGCGGGCACGAACTACGCGTTGCTGCTCATCTCGCGCTACCGCGATGAGCTCACGCGCCACGAGGACCGCTTTGCCGCCATGGCCGCCGCCTGGCTGCCCACGCTCAAGGCCGTCACCGCCTCGGCGACGACCGTCATCCTCGGCGTGCTCTGCCTGCTGCTCTCCTCCGTCCCCAACACCCGTGGCCTGGGCCTCGCGTCCGCCACCGGCATCATCATCGCGTGGCTCTTCGCCCTATTCGTCCTGCCCGGCGTGCTCGTGACCTTCGGTCGCTGGGTCTTCTGGCCCCGCCGCCCCGAAGTCGGTACCGAGCCGAACCACAAGCTCTGGGACCGCGTGGGCGACCTCGTGGGCGCACGCCCCAAGCTCGTCACGGCTGTCTCCCTTCTCCTGCTCGCCGTGTGCGCTTCCGGCTACTTCCACATTTCCACGGGGCTGACCCAATCCGACCAGTTCCTCGACACCCCGGAATCCATCTCCGCTGGCACCGAGCTCGAAGAGAAATTCCCCGAGCAATCCGCCACTCCGACCATTATCGCCACCCGCGACGCGGATGCGGTGAGGCAGGCCCTCCCCGACGCTCGTGAAACCGGCGCTGCCAACGGCTGGACGCTCTTCCAGTCTTCCGCTGATTTTTCTCAACTGCGCGGGCAGCTGCCGGGCGAGACCTACGTAGGCGGCTCCGACGCCCAGCTCGCGGACGAAGAATCCGCCGCAGCCGACGATCGCCGCACCATTTTCCCGCTCGTCCTCGCCCTTGTATGTGGCGCGCTCATCCTCATGCTGCGCTCCCTGCTCGCACCGCTCATCATGGTCGCCTCCGTCCTACTCACCAACGTCGCCGCCCTGGGCCTGGGCTGGTGGGTGAGCCACTACATCTTCGGCTTCGACCGCTTCGCCTCCACGACGCCGCTTTTCGCGTTCGTCTTCCTCGTCGCCCTCGGCATCGACTACACGATCTTCCTCATCACCCGTGCCCGCGAGGACGCCCGCAGTGTGGGCACCCGCCGCGGAGTGCTCACCGCGCTCTCGGCCACCGGCGGCGTCATCACCTCAGCAGGCATCCTGCTGGCCGCCGTCTTCGCCGCACTCGGCGTCCTTCCCCTCGTCGTCCTCGCGCAACTGGGCATCACGGTCTTCATCGGTGTCCTCCTCGACACTCTTATCGTGCGTACCGTCCTCGTGCCTGCCCTCGTCCAGCTCCTCGGCGAGAAGTTCTGGTGGCCCGCCCACCCGGCCGGAAAATCCGACTCAGAAACAGTTTCCATTAAATCTGCCGAATCCCCCGCTGCACAGCGCTCCTGATCAAAGCCTGTCCTCCACTCAGCAGAAGGACAGGTAATTATGCGTTGAATTTCATTGCACACAATCGCATGGACTCCTACGTTAGGTCGGCATGGACGCGGCAGGCCCTCCTCCCGCTGCTTTCAAGAATCTGACCTCAACCATGCAAAGGAGCACTAACTCCATGCGTTCTATGACGAAGACTTTCGCAACCTTCGGTGCCGCCGCAGCGCTTACCGCCGTCGGCGCCCCCGCCGCTCACGCCGCCTCCACCGCGGCCTGGGACCAGGTCGCCGCGTGCGAGTCCGGCGGCAACTGGAATATCAACACGGGCAATGACTACTACGGCGGCGTCCAGTTCAGCTACGACACGTGGGCCGGCTACGGCGGTCAGCAGTACGCGCCCACCGCGGACCAGGCCACCAAGGCCCAGCAGATCGATATCGCCGAGCGCGTCCTCGCCGGCCAGGGCGCTGGCGCCTGGCCCAACTGCGGCGGCCCGCTGACCTACTAGCCGCTAGTGCGTCAGGCGATAGGCCGCACGCATAATGAGCAGCTGCGCCGGAAGGCGCAGCACGTGATAGGCCTTCTTCCCCCACCCCGCGCCGTTCTTCAAGTCGCGCGCGGCGTGATAGAAGTTCGCCGGCCACACGGCCGCGAGCAACCCGAGCGCTGACCACCCGCCCACAGGGCGGGTTTTCTTATTGATTACTGCGGCACCCGTCCCCAACTCCCACACGCCCGAGGCGTAGTTGTACAACCGCGCCGTGCCCGGCAATTGCGGCGGCACGATGGACTCAAACTCCTCCTTCTTCACGAAGTGGAGGGTACCCATGGTGAGCATGACCGAACCGAACGTCAACGCGCGGGCTTCATTCCAATCGATGTTCATGCCTTGAGTCTAGCCCCACCAACCGTGGTGACACACGCACAAGGAAACCACCAAAGGTAAACCACACATCTCCCAGACCCGCTCGGTTTACTTCCTCTGGTTTCCTTTTACACAGTCGGACAAAAGGGATCCTCACAAGCTCCCTTCTGTCCCTCCACAACCACGAACGCCCCACCGACACACGTCGATGGGGCGCCTCGCCTCAGAAGTTAACCCTTAACCGCGCACCAGCGTGGTGAGCTTCTCCACGATCTCCGCAGCCGGGACCTCGAGGGTCTCGCCTCCGCGGATACGCAGCTCAATGATGCCATCCTTGAAGGAGCGGCCCAGGATCGCGATGAACGGCATGCCCAGCAGCTCGGCGTCCTTGAACTTCACACCCGGAGAGACCTTCGGGCGGTCGTCGAAGAGGACCTCGATACCGGAAGCATCCAGGTCAGCCACGAGCTTGTCACCCGCCTCGAGAGCCGCCTGATCCTTGTTCGCAACGACCACGTGGACCTGGTACGGCGCGACGTCAATGGGCCAGTTGAGGCCCTTCTCGTCCGAGCGCTGCTCGGCGAGGACGGCCATCATGCGAGAGACGCCAATGCCGTAGGAACCCATGGTCGGGACGGCGCGCTTGCCGTTCTCGTCGAGGATCTGCACGTCAAAGGCCTTCGTGTACTTGCGGCCCAGCTGGAAGATGTGGCCCAGCTCGATGCCGCGCTCCAGCGTCAGCGTGCCCTGGCCCTCCGGAGCCGGGTCGCCTTCCTTGATCTCCGCAGCTTCGATGAACTCGTCGACAGTGAAGTCACGGCCAGCCACGCAGCCCACCACGTGGCGGTTCTTCGCATCCGCGCCCGTGATCCAGGAGGAGCCGTTGACCACGCGCGGGTCAGCGTACACCTTGACGCCGTTGGCGTTCAGGCCACGCGGCCCCACGTAGCCCTTGACCAGGAACGGGTTTTTCTTAAAGTCGGCATCCGACGCCAGCTCAAACTCGACCGGCTCCAGCGACGCCTCGAGGCGCTTTTCGTCCAGCGCGCGATCGCCCGGGATGAGAACCGCAGCGAGCTCCCATTCCTTCTCTTCTTCCGATGCCGCCGGCGCAGCAGTCTTGATGACCATGCACTTGAGCGTGTCTGCGCCCGTCACGGCGCGACCAGCGATCTGAATGCCCTCACCATTCGCCCAGTCCACGAGGGTGTCGATGGTCTCGGCATCCGGGGTCGTGTACTCAGTCGCCTCCGGCTGGCCCTCGATGGGGGTCTCCGCCGGAACCGGGGTGACAACGGCCTCGACGTTCGCCGCGTAGTCACCGTCAGTCGCGCGCACAAAGGTATCCTCGCCCGCAGGCGAGACGGCCAGGAACTCCTCCGACGCAGAGCCACCCATGGCACCCGAGGTCGCCTTGCAGATGGCGTAATCGATCTTCAAGCGGTTAAAGATGTTTTGGTACGCCTTACGGTGACGCAGGTAGGACTCGTCCAAGCCCTCATCCGTCATGTCAAAGGAATAGGAATCCTTCATCACGAACTCGCGGCCACGCAGAATGCCCGCACGCGGACGCTCCTCGTCGCGGTACTTGGTCTGAATCTGGTACAGGGTGACCGGGAAGTCCTTGTACGAGGAGTACATGTCCTTGACGGCAGAGGCGAACATTTCCTCGTGCGTCGGGCCCAGCAACATGTCTGCACCCTTGCGATCCTGGAGACGGAAGAGGTTATCCCCGTACTCGGTCCAGCGGTCCGTGAGCTCATAGGGCTCGCGCGGCAGCAGCGCCGGGAAGAGCATTTCCTGGCCGCCGATGGCATTCATCTCCTGGCGGACAACATCCTCAATCTTGCGCAGCGTGCGCAGACCCAGCGGCAGCCAGGTGTACACACCCGGCGCGGCACGGCGCACGTACCCCGCGCGGACCAAGAGCTTGTGGCTGGTGACTTCGGCGTCGGCCGGATCCTCGCGCAGAGTGCGCAGGAAGAGCGTAGAAAGGCGTGTAATCATGGTTCCCAACTTTACCCCGCTGGGCCGGGCGCTACGCTAGTGGCATGCTCATCGTCCTCCCACCTTCTGAAACCAAGGCGCCCGGAGGCACCGGCGCCCCGCTTGACCTGGACTCTTTGTCCTTCCCGGAACTTAACCCGGCGCGCCGCGAAATCGCGGAAGTCTTAAGCTCCCTGGACCCCGACGAGGCGCTCAGCATCCTCAAGATTTCGCAGAAGCTGCGTGGGGAGGCTGTCGCCAACACGGAGCTCTTTACCTCCCCCACCATGCCCGCCCTTGAGCGCTACACCGGCGTCCTCTACGACGCTTTGGACGCTCCCTCGCTTTCCGATGCCGCCCGCTCCCGCCTCGCCGTCGGCTCCGCCCTCTTCGGACTCGTCCGCGCAGGCGATCTCATTCCCCACTACCGACTGTCCGGCGGCACGAAACTCGAGGGCCGCACCATGAAATCGCGCTGGGGCTCGCTCATCACAGACGCGCTCACAAAGGTCCAGGATGAAGAACTCGTGGTCGACCTGCGCTCCGGCACGTACCAGCAGCTCGGCCGGCTCCAAGGCGCTGTGACCGCCCGCGTCGAGTCCGTGCAGGAGGACGGCTCCCGCAAGGTAGTCTCCCACTTCAATAAGCACTACAAGGGCCAGCTTGCCCGCGTGCTCGCGACTGCACCCTCGGAGGCCTACTCCATCGACGACGTCGCCGCCCTTGCCCAGGCCGCAGGACTCACCACCGAAACCCGTCGAAACGAGCTCGTCCTCGTCATCTAACGCACACCGCCATGTACCCCATTGCGCTGCACTTTCACCATTCAGTGAATAAAATTAAACGAAGATATGCCGAGCTACAGCAGCGGGTTGTACCGCAGACTGTTGCGCCGCGGCTCGCATTCCGTTGCAATGCGAATAGACCGCGCCACGCGTCCCTCATCGCGCGCCTTATAGAGCGGATCCACAATCCGGTCCCGCAGATTCCACGGGGAAATCGTATTGATGTAAATCTTCGTGCCGCCCTCAAAGCCCGCGAGCGTGGACACGCGCAACTTGATCATCACGCGCCACGGTGCCGGCGTCGCGGTGGACGGCGGACGGTGGTGCCACTCCTCGTTACACGCGACCTGCGGCCCCACAGCCACGTGCGCGGCATGGATGAGGTCGCTCATCGCGTCGCGTTCCTCGCACGACTGCAGCCACGGCTCACACGTCGCGGACTTGGAGTAGATCTCCAGCGTCGGATAGCGGTGGCCAAAACCGGCAAAGAGCACGGCGTGGTCGTTCTCAGCGATGATGAGGTTGTGCTGCATCGCGTAGTCCACGGCCCACTCGTTGTACATGTTGGGATGCGCACGTAGAATCTCGAGCTCATGGCCCGCCGCCATGCCGCGGTCATCGATGGCCACGAGTTGCTTGTGTAGGTGGTCAAAGGACGCGCCCGCCGGCGCCAACCAGTTCTGGAACGCAACGACATAAGACGCATACCGATTGCGCTCATACAGGTCGCGCATACTATCGGCCGTAAACTGCACGAACAACCGGTGTTCTTCCGGCGTGAGCGTGCCCGAAGACGCCAGCTGGTCATCCGTCGTTGCACCCGGCACATAGTGATTGCGTCCCACGATGACGTCGTGTCCGCCGCCAAAGAAGCAGTGCGACTGCGCCAGCAACGCCTCGTCGTCCGCGTCCGGCTGCCCGGAGGCCGCGCGCTTCGTCCGCACCGTGCGAAGAACATGCTCGCGCCCCGCCGGATCTGCGAGATAGGCATCCATGCGCGCCTGTGTCGCCGCGTCGAGCTGGTAGCCGTAGTTCTGCTCCCAGTAGTCGAAGGAGACAATCTCAAAAAGGTTCGGCACGCGCCGGAACAGCGGCTCCGTCGCATCGAGCGCCCCCGCCGACACACCGCGCAGAATCTCCCCATTAGCCAGAATGCGGGATTTCTCCGGCGGCGTCTCCAACCGGCGCGCCGCACAAAAGGCACACGAAGCCACGTGCGCCTGCGCGTCAATATCGTGTACCTCGGACGCAGTCGTCGAGAAAGGCCGGTTTCCACGGCCTGGCACGGTCCATACCTCGGTGCCGGAGAAGGGATTGAGTTGTTTGACGGTGCCGTCCGCCATGCGCAGAATGGGCTCGGGGCGGCTGAAGAGGGACTGGGTCATACCGTTTAGACTATCGCGCCTCTACACTGGTGTCCCATGCAGCACAAGTATTTTGAGGTCGACGTTTTCGCCACTGCACCCTTCAGTGGTAACCCCCTGGGCGTCATCACGGGCGCAGATTCGCTCACCACCGCGCAGATGCAGAAGATCGCCAACTGGACGAATTTTTCAGAAACCACCTTCCTGCTCGAGCCCCACCACCCAGAGGCTGACTACCGCGTGCGCATTTTCACTCCCACAGAGGAGTTCGACTTCGCCGGCCACCCCACGCTGGGCACCGCCCGCGTCTTCAGCGAACTCACCGGCAAGCGCAGCGCCCTTGTCCAGGAATGCGGCGTGGGTCTGGTCCACCTGCGCGAGGACAACGGCGTCTATTCCTTCGCCACCCCGCCGCTGCGCCGCGAAGGCGCTCTGAGCCCCGAAGAGCTCGAGGAGACGTGCCGCTTCCTTAGCGTCACTCCCGCCGACGTCGTCGATTCCGGCTGGGTCGACAACGGCCCTGGCTGGCGGCTCATCCAGCTTGCCGATGCCGCCTCCGTCCGCGCCCTGCAGCCTTCCCCCATCCCCGGGGTCAAGGTCGGCGTCGTGGGCCTCGAAGCCCCCGGAAGCGAGACCGCCTATGAGGTTCGCGCGTTTACGTCCGCATTCGAAGACCCCGTCACCGGCTCGTTCAACGGCGGTGCCGCGCAATTCCTCCGCGGCCGCGGCCTCGTGCCCAATACCTATGTCGCGGCGCAAGGCTCGCAGCTCGGCCGTGCCGGCCGCGTTCACATCCACGACGACGGCACCGATATCTGGGTCGGCGGCGCAGCCGCCATCCGCGTGCGCGGCACGCTGGAATCCTAAGGAGCGCCATGCACCCCGCTATCGAGCACACCTACGCCGCAGCACTTCCGGACCTCGTCGCAGCCGCACGCGGCGAAGATCATCCCGACGCCCGTCTCGTGCTGCTCAACGAGGAACTCGCCACCGAGCTCGGCTTCGACGCGGAGTGGCTGCGTTCGCCCGAGGGCTTCGAGTTTCTCCTCGGCCACGGCGAAGAGTCCTACGCAATGGCGTACGCGGGCTACCAATTCGGCCAGTTCAATCCCCGCATGGGTGACGGCCGCGCACTGCTTCTCGGCGAGGTCGTCGACGGCGACGGCGCCCGTTGGGATCTCCACGCCAAAGGCACCGGTCGCACGCCGTTTTCCCGTCCGGGCTCGGACGGCCGCGGCACGCTGCGTTCCATGCTGCGCGAATACCTCGTCTCCTCGGCGCTCCACGCACTTGGCGTGCCTACCACCCGACCGCTGGCGGTGCTCTCCACCGGTCGCAAGATTCAACGCCAGATGGTCGAGCCCGCCGGCGTCATCGTGCGCGGCGCCGCCAGCCATATCCGTGTGGGCACGGTCCACTACGCGCAGATGGTTGGTGAGGACACGCTCCGCACGCTCGCGGACGTCGCTGCCGAACGTCACTTTCCGCAGCTCGCTGCGGGCGACTACACAGGTCTGTACGAATCCGTCATGGCGGCCCAAATCCGCACCGTCGCAGCATGGCAGCGCCTCGGCTTCCTTCACGGCGTCATGAACACGGATAATACGACGCTCTCCGGCGAGACCATCGACTTCGGCCCGTGCGCCTTCGTCGAAACCTTCGATCACGACACGGTGTACTCCTCCATCGACACCCAGGGCCGCTATCGCTTCGGCCACCAGCCCGGCATCCTCGGATGGAACCTCGCTCGCCTCGCCGAGTCCATGCTGCCGCTCTTCGATGGCGATCCCAACGAGGCGGTCTCCTTCGCGCAGGAGACCATCAACGGTTTCTACGACGCCTTCGAGACCGAACACCACGCTCAACTCGCCCAGGCGCTCGGTCTCACACCGGAGACCTCCCGCGAGTTCACCACGGATCTCCTCGCCGCGCTCCCCGGTCACGACCTCACACAGACTCTCGCCGCACTCCGCTACGGCCGCGATGTTCCGGCCGGAGGCTTGACAGAATGGCAGCGGCGTTACGCCGCGGCAACCCCCGCCGCGCCCTCCGAGACCGGACCACGCGTCCCGGTTGTTATTCCCCGCAACCTCGCCGTCGAAGCCGCGCTGCGCGACGCGCCGACCGACATGAGCCAGTTCCACCGATTGCTCGATGCCGTTACGCATCCATTCACGCCGAACGACGAGTTCGAGGCGCCCAGCGCCCCCGCTCAGCTGGAAATGTATCGTACCTACTGCGGAACTTAGACGCCCTCGCGCGCGTTGGACTCGGCGGTCATCTCCGCGAGCACGCCCTCGACGTTGGGATTGACCACCGGATGAGTGGCCGGGTCTTCGGCTGCCAAGTCGCCCAGGATGCGGCGGACGTAGTCCACGTCTTTGTCGCCGCGGCCAGAGAGATTCACCAGGATGTTCATCTCCTCACCGGTCTCCTCGCATTGCTGCGCAAGCTTTAACGCGTACGCCAGCGCGTGGGAGGACTCGAGCGCCGGGATGATGCCTTCGTAGCGTGAGAGCATGCGGAAGGCATCAAGGGCCTCCGCGTCCGTGACGGCCGGGTACTCCGCGCGGCCGGTGTCCTTGAGGTAGGAGTGTTCCGGACCGATACCCGGGTAGTCGAGGCCCGCAGACACCGAATGCGAATGCAGGATCTCGCCGTCCTTGAGCAACGCATACGAGCGGGATCCATGCAGGATGCCCACCACACCCTTGTTGAGCGGCGCGCCGTGCTTGTCCGTGTCAAGGCCCTCGCCTGCCGGTTCGACGCCGATGAGGCGGACAGTGTCGTTGCCTGCATACTGCTCGCCGTCCTCCGTGCCGAGCAGGTACTCGGAGAAAGCGCCGATGGCGTTGGAGCCGCCACCGGCGCAGGCCACGACGACATCGGGAAGCGCACCGGTGCGCTCAAGCATCTGCGGACGCGACTCGCGGGAGATGACGGCCTGAAACTCGTGGACGAGCGTCGGGAACGGGTGCGGGCCGCACGCGGAGCCCAACACGTAGTGGGTGTTCTCAACGTTTTCAACCCAGTCACCGAGTGCTACGTCGATGGCATCGGCCATCGCGTCGCCGTGCTCGTTCGTCACCGGCACCACTGTGGCACCCATGAGGCGCATACGGTAGACATTCGGCTGCTGGCGCGCGACGTCCTTGGCACCCATGTAGATGGTGCACTCCATGCCCATGAGCGCCGCCACCATAGCCGTCGCGGTGCCGTGCTGGCCCGCACCTGTCTCCGCGATAAGACGAGTCTTGCCCAGGCGCTTGGCAATGAGCGCCTGCGCGAGGACCTGGTTGCCTTTGTGCGCGCCGCCGTGGCACAGATCCTCGCGCTTCAAGAAGATGCGCGCTTTGCCCTTGCCACGGCCTTCGAGCGGCAGATTCGCGCACTCGGTGATGGGCGTCGGGCGCCCCAGGTACTCGCGACGCAGGCGGTCGAGCTCTTCCTCGAAACTCGGATCGGCGAGCGCGTCGACGTAGGCCTTCTCCAGCTGGTCGAGCACCGGGTACAGCTGCTCCGGCACATACTGTCCGCCGTACTCTCCGAAGTAGGCGTTGAGTAGGGTCTGGCGCGGCGCAGGTGCGGACATCGAATTCTCCTCAATTCACTCGGGTTCTCATTGCGCTTAGTGTACGTGCCACCTCCGCGCTATTCGGTCGTTCGGTCGATATTCGTTTGCGACGAGTGTCCCCGCGTTGTTGTGCCCTACTCCGCTGCCTTCTTCCGCTGAAAAATCGTTCCGTTCAGGACGCCAGTTTCGACGTCCTCGAGCGACCTGCCGCGCGTCTCAGGGAGCATGCGCCACATGAAGAATGCGGCCAGCGCATTGACCACGGCGAAGGCTCCGAACGTGACGGCCATGCCCCATGCCTCCATGACCGACGGGAAGAACAAACTCAGCGCCGCGTTCGTTATCCACTTGGCAAAGACGGACGTGCCCATGGCGAAGGCGCGAATGCCCTGCGGGAAAATCTCGGAGAGCAGCACCCAGGTCGCCACGTTGAGGAAGGTCTGGATGGCGCCCACGAGCAACACGATGAATGCGAGGAGGATATACGGGCGAGCCGCCGCGCTTTCGGGAATGAACCGTGCCGACGTGGCAATCGCGATGTGGAAGACCATCGTCATCGTGTAGCCCGTGACGATGGTCGTGCGGCGGTCGATGCGCTCGATGAGGTGCAGTGCCACAATCGCACCCACGACGCCGATGACGCCCGGGCCAATATTCGCCACCAATGCGGCCGTCGATCCCAGACCCGCATCCATGAGAATGGTGTGGCCGTAGTACATGACCGAATCAATGCCAGTGAGCTGTTGGAAAAGCCCCAAGCCGATGCCGACCAGAAGAATGCGGCGCAGCCACTTGTTCTTCGCAATGCCACGCACAGAAACGCGAGTCTCTCCGCCGTCACTCCCGGAGCCTTCTTCAGAGGACTCGACGTTGTCCTCGAGGTACTGGTACTCGGCCTCCGCGCGTCGCGGCGCGCGCACAAGCCGCAGGACGCGGCGTGCCAGCGCCTCTTCGCCATTGGCTGTTAGCCAGCTGGGAGACTCCGGAACACGGAACATTCCCACCAAGAGCAAGAAGGCGGGCACGGCGGCCACGGCCAGCATGACGCGCCAGATTCCCGGCTGCTCACCCCACACGCTGCCGATGATCGCGTTCATAACGAACGCAGCCAGCTGACCGACGACGATCATTAGTTCGTTGCGGCCGGAGAAACGCCCGCGCACCTCGTACGGAGACATCTCCGCTAGGTACACCGGAACGACCGTCGAGGTGCCACCCACGGCAAGGCCCAGGACCGCGCGACCCACGACGAGCACCCAAAAGCTCGGGGCAAGGCTACACAGCGCAACGCCGGCGAGGAATAAAAAGGACAGCGCGAAGACTGCCTTGCGCCGCCCGATCACGTCAGCAACGCGCCCCATTCCCATGGCGCCGAGTGCCGCAGCAACCAGGAGCGAGGCAGTCACGACGCCCTCGCCCCAGGAATCGAGCCCAAACTCCTCACTCAGCGGGGCCAAGGCGCCGTTGATGACGCCTGTGTCGTAGCCAAAGAGCAGTCCGCCCAACGTGATGACGAAGGTAAATGCCGTCAGCCGCTTCTGGTGCGGGCCGTCCTTCAGCTTCGGCAACCGCGGGCGCCTGTTCGACGTCTTCCGGCCGCGCTTGTCCCCCTTGTTCACCGACCGATCTGACGTGTCGTTATGTCTGTCCCCGTCGTCGTTGTGGGCTGTGCTCACTGCGCGCGTGTCTCCTTGGAAGAATGAGTAATGCCACTCTACCGTGACTACGTGCTACGGACGCGACGTCCTCGCCGGCAAGTCAGAGCAGGCGGCATGGAAAATGTCTACGTAACGACAGTCTACGCTTCATGGAACTTTTGTGCCGTATAGCCCAAAACCAGCGACCCTTCCCCGCCGGAGCAGGAAAGGGCCGCTGGTATGCGCTGGAATGCTACGAGTAATTACTGCTCGAGCTTGAGGGTCTTCTGGGTGTACTCCCACATCTCGTCGTACAGCTTGACGTTCTTGGCGAGCGTCTCACCGTAGGACGGGATCATCTCCTGCAGCTTCGGGCCCCACTGGATCATGTGCTCGCCGAAGCAACGCTCGATGAGCTCGACCATGACGGCCGGGGCGATGGAAGCCCCCGGGGAAGCGCCGAGCAGGCCGGCGATGTTGCCCTCCGGGTTGTTGATGAGCGTCGTACCGAACTCGAGGGAACCGAAGCGCGGTGCAGCGGCAGGCTTGATGACCTGGACGCGCTGCCCAGCGATGACGGTCTCCCAGTCAGCCGGGTCTGCAGACGGGACGTACTCCTTGAGGGCCTCAACACGCTGCTCGAAGTCTTTGAGGACCTCGGAGACGAGGTACTTGGTCAGACCGAACTCCTGGGCGGCAACGCCGAGGTAGGACGGGATGTTGTCCGGACGGATGGACTTGAACAGGTCGAGGTAGGAGCCCTTCTTTAGGAACTTCGGAGACCAACCACCGTACGGGCCGAACAGTAGGCCCTTCTCGCCATCGATGACGCGGGTGTCGAGGTGCGGCACGGACATCGGCGGAGCGCCCACGGCAGCCTTGCCGTAGACCTTGGCCTGGTGCTGGGAGATGAGCTCCGGGTTCTTGGCACGCAGCCACAGACCAGAGACCGGGAAGCCAGCGTAGCCAGCAACTTCCTTGACGCCTGCCTTGCGCAGCAGGTCGAGGGCGTAGCCACCCGCACCGACGAAGACGAATTTCGCACGGATGACGGAGTAATCACCGGTGTGGACGTTCTTGGCGTACACCTTCCAGTTCGCACCATCGCGCTTGATGTCGATGACCTCGGAACCGTAGCGGATTTCGGTGCCGGATGCCTTTGCGGCAGTAAAGAACTGCTTCGCCAGGGCACCGAAGTTCACGTCGGTACCAGCCTCGGTCCAGGAGATGGCGACCTTCTTGGCGTTGAAGTCGCGGCCCTTGGACATGAGCGGCAGCTTCTCCTGGAAGACTACGTCATCGTCGGAGAACTCCAGGCCCGGGAACATATGGTTGTCCTTGAGCAGCTCGTAGCGGCGCTTTAGGTAATCGACCTGAATGGAGCCCTGAGCGAAGGACACGTGCGGAACCTGGTTGATGAAGGCCTTGGGATCCGTGAGGATGCCGTTGTTGAGCTGGTGTGCCCAGAACTGGCGGGAAACCTGGAACTTCTCGTTAACGCCGAAGGCCTTGGTCGCGTCAATGCGGCCGTTCTTCTCCGGGGTGTAGTTGAGCTCGCAGAGCGCGGAGTGGCCGGTACCGGCGTTGTTCCACGGAGAGGAGGACTCCAGAGCCGGACCGTCGAGGCGCTCGAACACCATCTGCGTCCAGCTCGGCTCTAGCTCACGGAGCATGGCGCCGAGGGTAGCGGACATGATGCCGCCACCGACGAGGGCTACATCAACTTCTTCAGTGACCTGTGCGGTCTTCTTTGCGGAGGACACGGTGTTAAACCTCTTTGACTTTCGCTTATTCGTGCACGTCTTATAAAGCTGTGCGCTCATACCGCGCCGCGTGCAGGACCTAAGCTCTCCGATCAACCTGCGGTGTACGCATTTGAAGGCAGTCTCCTCGCGACTACCCAAGCCCACCAAAGACCTCAGTCACATCCGCGGCGCAAGCACTCAACGCATTACCTATCAACCTTACGCCTTTACCCACGCACGCAAATATCAGCCCAGCAGAACGCACGTACTGCCCACTTTCGACGCCGTTCCCTACCCCCGTTCGTGCACAATAGTCCCGCGTCATGGTCCAAGCGGACCCACTCAGCGATAGATAAGCTGGTCTACATGAGCACTGAACTTCATTGGACCGAGGACATGCTGGGCCCCGACTTCACCCAGGCAACGCTTCCGCTGGGGCCGGACCCTGACGGCCAAGGCGATGTCTCCGCCACCCTCGTCGCCTACAAGCGTGACACCCCCGATTTCCCGCAGCGCCCTGCCCTCCTATGGGTCCACGGCATGACGGACTATTTCTTTGATGCCCACGTCGCGCAGCATTATCACGAGCTCGGCTACGCTTTCTATGCCGTCGACCTCCGCAAGTGCGGCCGCTCCCGTCGCGAGGGCCAAACCTGGCACTACATTTCGGATCTCACGCTCTATTACCAGGATCTTGATGCCGCCCTCGCGGCCATCCCTCACTCCCGCGTGGTCCCCATGGGTCACTCCACCGGTGGGCTCATCTGCGCGCTGTGGCTCGACGCCGAACACCCTGAGCAGGTTCCTGGTCTTATCCTCAACGGTCCCTGGCTCGACATGATGAGCGTGCCCCGCCCGGTGGTCAAGGCGCTCTCCCCTGTCATCAACCGCGCTGGCAAACGCTTTCCGATGCTCGCCTTCCCCGGCGGTAACCTCACAGCCTTCGGCGATTCCATGCATGCCAGTAAACATGGCGAGTGGGACTACGACCTCACCCTCAAGCCGCTGGGCGGTCACCGAAAGTATCTAGGCTGGCTGCGCGCCATCTTCGGTGGCTTCACAAAGCTGCACCGCGGCGTCGACGTAGGCGTTCCCTACCTCACTATCTGCTCGACTCGCTCCATCCTGGGCAAGCCCTACTCGGAGGAAATCAACTACGTCGACTGCGTCGTCGACGTCACCCAAACCATGCACTGGGCACCCACCCTCGGCAAGGATTGCACGCTGCGTCCCATCCATGGCGCACGCCACGAGGCTTTTGCCTCCCGCCCCGAAATCCGTCCCGAAGTCTTCCGCGCAGTCGATGACTGGCTCACCACCCATCTTTCGGCCCAGCCGGCGCCCAGCCACTAGGCATTCATTGCCGACGTCCACATCCGGCACAACCCAGTCCGAAATAAAGATGTACCCTGGGCTGTTTCCGCGAGTATGCACACCACGTGACAGCATCGACAGTCTCCATTGCCATTCAGCGGTCGCAGAGTTACTTCCGCGAATCCGGCTAGCAGGCTTAGATCAAATACACGGCTTATTCCTATATATATTCAAGGAGAATACATTGAACACCTCGAACACCAGCTCCCCCGCAACCCCGTCGGCGCATTACGACCTCATCATTATCGGTACGGGCTCGGGAAATTCCATCCCCACCCCGGAGTACGACGATGTCTCCATCGCCATTATCGAGGAAGGCAAGTTCGGCGGTACCTGCCTCAACGTCGGCTGCATCCCCACCAAGATGTATGTCTATGCCGCAGACGTCGCCCTTGCTGCACGCGAGGCAGGGCGTCTCGGTCTCGATGCTCAGGTCAATAGCGTGGACTGGGACTCCATCGTTGACCGCGTCTTTACCAACCGCATCGACCTCATCGCGCAGGGCGGCGAAGCGTACCGCCGCGGCGACGAGACCCCGAACATCACGGTCTATGACCAGCACGCCCGCTTCGTCGGTCCGAAGACCATCGAGGTCGGCGGCGAAGTCATCACTGGCGACCAAATCGTCATTGCCGCGGGCTCGCGCCCTACCATCCCGCCGGTCTACCGCAACTCTGGCGTGAAGTACTACACCAACGAAGACGTCATGCGCATGCCCACACAGCCAAAGAGCCTCATCATCGTCGGCGGCGGCTACATCGCGATGGAATTTGCGCACGTCTTCGACGGCCTGGGCACCAAGGTCACCATCGTCAACCGCTCAGAAAAACTTTTGCGCTTCCTCGATGAGGACCTTGTCACCCGTTTCAACGCCATCGCCCGCGAACGCTTCGACGTCCGCATCGGCAACGGCACCCTTCTCGAGCAAACCGAGAACGGCGTCAAGCTCACCCTCGACAATGGCGACACCGTTGAGGCCGACGCCATCCTCGTTGCCACCGGCCGCACCCCCAACGGCGATCTCATGGACGTCGACACCGCCGGCATTGAAATGCACGAGGACGGTCGCATCAAGGTCGACGAGTACGGACGCACTACCGCCGAGGGCGTGTGGGCCCTGGGCGACGTCTCGTCGCCCTATATGCTCAAGCACGTCGCTAACGCTGAGACCCGTGCCATCGCGCACAACCTCCTCCACCACGACGACCTTCGTCCGATGCCGCACGAGCACGTCCCGTCTGCCATCTTCACTCACCCGCAAATCGCCACCGTCGGCATGACCGAGGCTCAGGCTCGCGAGGCTGGCTATGACATCACCGTCAAGGTCCAGAACTACGGCGACGTTGCCTACGGCTGGGCCATGGAGGACCACACCGGGGTTGTGAAGCTCATCGCAGAGCGCACGACCGGAAAGCTCCTCGGTGCGCACTACTTCGGCCCGCAGGCGTCCACGCTCATCCAGCAAATGATTACTGCTATGACATATGACCTCGATCTTCGCGACTTCGCGCGCAATCAGTACTGGATCCACCCGGCCCTTGCCGAGGTAACCGAGAACGCGATTTTGGGCCTCGAATTTGCCTAACTAACGTTACGTGACATAAATCACGTCCACCCCCTCCTGCTTAGTCACATGAGTAACATTCGTTTCCTAACCTTGGGATTTAATGAGCGCTACCCCCATGAACTTGACAGGATTATGGGGTGGATTTTTGCTTAACGGGCGCTTAAAGGCGGCACTCTGTGTGCATATTCGGCGATAAGCGGCTAGAGTTCCCCAATAACACCGGCTCAAGCCGTTCCACCGGCGACCGCGTGTTTCTGGAATTCCCCTGGGAATCCAATAACACTTAGGTTTCCATTTGGGAGCCTTGCAAGTACGACATTTAAGGACATTTGATATGCGTATCCGCAATGCAGCCATCGCCGGCGCAACCGCCCTCGCAGTCGCTTTCGGCGGCACCACCGTTGCTTCCGCTGAGGAAACTGCCACCCCGAACCAGGAGCAGTCCTCCAACGCTAACGGCTCCTCCAACTCGGCAGACAAGGCTGGCGAATCCAACACGGCAGACAAGACTGGCGAAGACAAGGATGCCGCAAAGGGCGCTTCCCTCTCCTCCAAGATCAACACCGGCCTGAATCTCGAGGGCGATAAGGAAGCTGACGGCCAGAAGATCTTCGGCTCCTCCAAGGACCTGTCGGAGCAGCCGAAGTGGGCCAAGGTCCTGTACGGCACCACCATCGCCACCGCTATTGCCACCCTCATCGGCATGGTTGTCGGCCCGCTGGCTAACTTCGTTCAGTTCGGTCCGTTCTCCCGCTAAACGCAGCTCACCGGCTCACACCACTTTCGAAAGGTAAAACACACAATGCGTAACTTCCGCACCGCAGCCGTTGCTGCCGCCACCGCCGTCACCGTCGCTTTCGGCGGCACCGCTATCGCTTCCGCCGCTGACGCGGGCGACACGCCGGCCAAGAACAACGACACCATCACCGAGAACCAGGACGTCAACGATGACGCTACTCCCTCCGAGATTTTTGATGCTCTCTCCTCCAAGGACGACAAGTACCCGTCTGGGTCCTCCAAGGTCGGCGCTGTCACCGACAACAAGGTGAAGGCCAAGGGTACGGATGGCTTCGGCGAAAAGGTTAATGACGAGAACAACCCGCAGTGGTTCAAGATTTGGCGCGACGGCACCTACGCCCTCATCGGCACCAGCATTGCTGGCGCCCTGATCGCTGCCTACAACTTTGCTGTGTACAACCACATCCTGCCGAACCACATCCTTGACCCGATGTTCAACCGCTAAGCCACTCGCTTAGACGAAGACGTCTGGATGAAGACCCGCACACAGTGCGGGTCTTCTTTTTGTCTTGTTTCACCTCAATTTCATTCAGGCAGATAAATGGGGTTAGCGCAGTAAATATTTATCTACCTGTAGGCGAATTGTTACCCCCATGCCCCTTTGCTGTGCGTAATGCTCTATACTTGCTAGCGCAACATCGACCGTCCGTTACATTTCCGTAATCGGACTCGAGATGCTCGAGAATCTCTTCGTGAGATTCACACATGGGTTTCCCTCCCCCGGAAGCCGCGCACAGACAACTCTTAAGGATTTTTGATATGCGTATTCGCAAGGCCGCCATCGCTGGCGCAACCGCCCTCGCCGTCGCTTTCTCCGGCGCTTCCGTCGCCACTGCGGCAGAGGCTCCCTCCGACCAGGAGACCACCTCCTCCAACAACCCCGAGACTAACGGTGGCTCCTCTACCGCTGGTGACTGGCTGAACGCCGACAAAGAGGCCGACGGCCGTGAAATCTTCGGCAAGGAATCCAACCTTTCTTCCCAGCCGGAGTGGGCACAGGCTCTCTACGGCATCGGTATCGCTTCCGCCGTCGTCACCGTCATCGGTGGCCTCGTCGGTCCGGCCCTGAACTTCATCAAGTTCGGCCCCATCAAGTTCTAGTAACGGCCTTACAGCCCCTACCAAAATCTTTTTGAAAGGTATTCACTTCAATGCGTAACTTCCGCACTGCCGCCGTTGCTCTTGCAACCGCCACCACCGTCGCTTTCGGCGGCGTTTCCGCTGCTACCGCTGCCGAGACCGAGAACACCGGCGCTCTGTCTGCTGCCGCTAAGGGCGCTTCCTCCGAGGGCGAGGGTTCGCTGTCCTCCAAGGCTGGCAACGCTACCGGCGCTGACACCCCTGCCAACGGCCGCGACCTGCTCGGCTCTTCCGTCAACGACGAGAAGAACCCGCAGTGGGCTCAGCTGTGGCGCGACACCACCTACGTCGGTGTTGCCGCTGCTGCTGTCTCCGTTGCCGCCGCAACCTACAACTTCGCTGTGTACAACGGCGTTATCCCGGACTACATTGCTCAGGCAATGAACGGTCAGCTGAAGTTCTAATTGAGAACCTTCACGCCTTCAAGCGCTCCGCACTGCGGGGCGCTTTTTACGTCGCTCAAATGGGGCTGAGCTTAAGGCGTAGGGATGAACAGTAAGCACAAAGAAGCGCCCGTCCCACCGCGCAGTGGTGGGACGGGCGCTTTTGTTCGCTCTGTGAGTCGCTATAAGGCTCGTGGAGCGACTGTTTCGATTAGTCCTCGTCGGGAAGAGTGAGGATTTCCGGCTCGCCTTCTTCCTGGATGACGAGGGTGTGCTCGAACTGAGCGGTGAACTTTCCGTCCTTGTTCTGGACGGTCCAGTCGTTATCCCAGATCTCGTAGTCGAGGCCGCCGAGGTTAATCATCGGCTCGATGGTGAGCGTCATGCCCGGCTCCAGAACGTTACGGTAGGCCATGGAGTCGTAGTGCAGGACAACGAGGCCGTTGTGGAACGTGGGCCCCACACCGTGCCCGGTGAAGTCGGTAACGACGTTGTAGCCGAAGCGGTGTGCGTAGGACTCGATAACGCGGCCGATGACGTTGATCTCGCGACCAGCCTTGGCGACCTTGATGCCACGCATCATGGCTTCCTTGGTGCGTTCGACGAGTAGGCGGTGCTCTTCGGAGACATTGCCAGCGAGGAAGGTGGCGTTGGTATCGCCGTGGACGCCGTTCTTGTAGGCGGTGACGTCGATGTTGACGATGTCGCCATCCTCGATGACGGTCGTGTCCGGAATGCCGTGGCAGACGATCTCATTCAAGGAGACGCAGCAGGACTTCGGGAAGTTCATGTAGCCCAGGGTCGACGGGTAAGCACCGTGGTCACACATGTACTCGTGCGCAATGCGGTCGATCTCATCGGTAGTCACGCCGGGGGCGACGGCCTTGCCCGCTTCCTTGAGGGCGTTGGCGGCAATCTTGGACGACTCGCGCATGGCCTCGATGACCTCAGGGGTCTGGACGAAGGGCTCGCCGATGTTTTCTTGGACCGAGTCCTTCCACACGTACTCGGGACGCTCGATGGAGTCAGGGACGGTGCGAACGGGAGTGGGCTTTCCTGGTGTAAGTTTTGCGCGATTGCTCATGCCGTCTATGGTAGTCCTCCGCCCTGCCACCCCGGCGGTCGGGCTGGGCGGCAGCGATGGGGGCATCGGCAAGCTACTCGGCGCCGCCGGTGGCGACCTGCTCGGGGTCCTGTTGAGTGCGCAGTTCGTCGAGGCGCTTGAGGAAGCTGTCCGTGATGGCGACGGAGGTCTCGGAACCGCCGCCGAGGACGACGAGGGTGGCAAAGGCAATGTCATCGTCGCGGAAGCCGGTGAACCAGGCGTGGGAACCGCCGTTGATTTCGGCTTCACCGGTCTTGCCATAGATGGTGCCGCCAGCGCCCATGCCGCGCGCAGTACCGGACGTCACCGTGGCGCGCATGAGGGTGCGAAGGTTGTCGATGACGACGGGTGACGGGCCATCGGGGTTTTCCGAGACGGTGGTCTTCTGCCCCGCGATGAGGGTCGGGGTGGGACGCACGCCTGCGGCGACGGTGGACGAAGCTAGAACCATGCCAAAGGGGCTCACGAGGTCCGCGCCCTGGCCGTAGCCGGCTTCGGTGCGCTCCAGTGGAGTCTCGCCTTTGGGGATGGAGCCGGTAATCGTGGTAAGTCCAGGAATGTCGTAGTCGAGGCCCAGACCGAAGCGGGAGCCTTCCTCCTTGAGTTCGCCTTCAGCGAGGTCGGTCGAGATGTTCGCGAAGGTCGTGTTGCAGGACTGCGCAAAGGCTTCTTCGAGCGGGACGCTGCCCAGGGAGAAGCCGTTGTAGTTCGTGACGGTGCGGCCGTAGAGGTCCATCGTGCCGGGGCACGGGACGATAGTGCCGGCGTTGAGGCCTTGCTTGTCCACGCCGGCGGAGGCGGTGATGATCTTGAACACGGAGCCGGGCGGGAACTGACCGGACAGGGCCAGGTCGCCTTTCTTATCGGCGGCATCGGTCTGCGCGACGGCGAGAATTTCGCCGGTGGAGGGACGCATGGCGATAAGCATGGCCTCGGAGTCCGCGCGGAGATCGACGGCTTGCTCCGCGGCACGCTGGACGTTGTAATCGATACCCACGCGGATGGCGGGCGACGGAGTGGCGTCATGGAATTCGACGTCGCTGAGTGAAGCGCCGTTCTCGTTCACGACGGCTATGCGCCAGCCATTCGTGCCGTCCAGCTTGTCCGCGACGATGGAACGCACGCGAGACATGATGTCCGTGGCAAAGCCCGTCTCTTTGGTGATGAGCGCCGGCTCTTCGTTAAAGCGGACTCCAGGGAGATTGGCGCCTTGAATGGCGTTGCGGTCTTCCTCGTTGAAGAGACCCACGGAGTAGGTCTCCCCTGCCTCTTCAAGGTTCGTGGCAAGCTCGCCCGCATCCTGGTTGACGAGGGGCGCGAGCTGGCCCGCGAGCGCGCGCATGTCGCCGGAGGAAGTGTCGACGAGAAGACGGTATTGGACGCCCGGGCTCATGAGCTCGACGCCGTCGGAACTCACGACGGAGGCGCGGTCGGCGACAACGGGGCGCAGCTCGAGGTGCTGGTGGGCACCGAGCTTGGGGTGCAGCGCCGTGGACTCCCAATTGACGGTCCACGTTTTATTGACCTTGGTCAGTACGGCCTTGGCGTCGTAGGTGAGTTCGCGGTCCTTGGGCAAGTCCCACGTCACGGCGTAGTTGGCGGTGGCGACGGAGTCTTGTTGGTCGATGGAGGTGAGCTCGACCTCGAGGCCCTCGGCTTGGAGGCCGGAGTACGTGGCCCCGTACTGTTCCGCGGCAACATCCGGGGCGTCGACGACACTCTTGAGTGCGTCGACGTCGTGGTTCTCGAGCGCCGCAATGAAGTCCTCAGCGACCGGATCCGCCGCGACCGGTTTGGGCGTACACGCAGCCAACGAGGTGCCCATAAGCCCCGCTACGCAAAGAAAAGCCGCCGTCCGTTTCATGTCTTTCAACACTACTGGGACGGCGGCACAACGCGGGTTAGGCGCGCGGTTTAGCGGGTAACGCGCACCTCGGCCTTGGCGCCTTCGACGGCCTCAAGGCCCTGCTCTTCGGCGATGCGGTGAGCTTCCTCGATGAGGGTCTCCACGATCTTGGACTCCGGCACGGTCTTAACCACCTCGCCCTTGACGAAGATCTGGCCCTTGCCGTTGCCGGAAGCAACACCAAGGTCAGCGTCGCGAGCCTCGCCCGGACCGTTGACGACGCAGCCCATGACGGCCACGCGGATGGGGAACTCCATGCCCTCGAGGCCAGCGGTGACTTCCTCGGCGAGCTTGTACACGTCGACCTGGGCGCGGCCGCAGGACGGGCAGGAGACGATCTCCAGCTTGCGCGGGCGCAGGTTGAGCGACTGCAGGATCTGGTCACCGACCTTGATCTCCTCGACCGGGTCTGCGGACAGGGAGACGCGGATGGTGTCGCCGATGCCCTGCGAGAGCAGAGCGCCGAAGGCGACGGAGGACTTGATGGTGCCCATGAACTTCGGGCCAGCCTCGGTCACGCCGAGGTGGAGCGGGTAGTCCGTCTTCTCTGCGAGCTGGCGGTAGGCCTCGACCATGAGGACCGGATCCGAGTGCTTGACGGAGATCGCAATATCGCCAAACCCGTACTCCTCGAACAAGCCAGCCTCCCAAATGGCGGACTCGACGAGGGCCTCCGGGGTGGCCTTGCCGTACTTCTCGAGCAGGCGCTTGTCCAGGGAGCCACCGTTGACGCCGATGCGGATCGGGATACCAGCGTCCGAAGCTGCCTTAGCGACCTCTTTAACGCGGCCGTCGAACTCCTTGATGTTGCCCGGGTTAACGCGGATGGCAGCGCAGCCCGCGTCGATAGCCTGAAAGATGTACTTCGGCTGGAAGTGGATGTCCGCGATGACCGGGATAGGCGACTTCTTCGCGATGGCAGGCAGAGCGTCCGCGTCCACGGTCTTCGGGCAGGCGACACGCACGATGTCACAGCCGGAAGCCGTGAGCTGAGCGATCTGCTGGAGGGTCGCATTGACGTCATGAGTCTTGGTGGTCGTCATCGACTGCACCGAGATCGGGTGCTCGGACCCGACGCCCACGGAGCCGACGAAGAGCTGACGCGTTTTACGACGCGGCGCCAAAGTCGGGGCAGGTCCGTCCGGCATTCCAAGTCCGATGGGGGTTGACATACGTTCTCCTATTTACTGGAAAAAAGATGGGTACACGGGGGTTTAGATGTAAACCACTCTACGCTATCCCTACAGTCTAATGACTATGGCAAATGGGCAGAGCTGGAGGTTCTGAGTTTCACCATCGGTGCAGTCAGTGACACGTCCTACACCACGTGGCGTTTAGCCAAAGAGGCGAATTGGGTTCACCACATCCGCGATGATGACGAGCGCGCCAAAGGTCATGAGAATGGCCGCCATGACGTAGGTGACCGGCATGAGGCGCGTGTAGTCGGCCGGGCCCTTGGCAGAAAGGCCGCGGGCGCGGCGTAGGGCGTCGCGGATCTTCTCGTACGCGATGACCGCAATGTGGCCGCCGTCGAAGGGCGGCAACGGGATGAGGTTAAACAGCGCAAGGAAGTAATTGAGCGAGGCCAACATCATAAAGAAGGAGGACCAGAGGTTATTCTCCACGAGCTCGCCGCCCACGCGGGAGGCACCGACGACGGACATGGGCGAATCATCGGCGCGGTTGTGGCCGAAGATAGACGCGACGATGCCGGGGACCTTCTCCGGCATGTGGATGATGGCGTCGACGGTGGACTTGGCCAGGTACCACGAGTAATCCGCGGTCGCCGGGACGGCGGTGGCGGCATTGTATTTCTTGACGATATCGAGCGGCGCGTTGGTGAGACCGATGGAGCCAGCCTCGACCTTCTGCCCGTCCGTGGTGAGACGCTCGACGGTGTCGAGGTGAACCTCAAAGTCGCGGGGCTGGCCGTCGCGTTCGACGGTGAGCGTGACGGTCTCCCCCGGCTTGGCGATGACCGCCTCGCGCAGGGCGTTGAAGTCCGCAATCTCCTCACCGTCGAGGGCGACGATGATATCGCCGGGCTCAACGCCGGCCGCGCCGGCAGGTCCGGTACCGGTGCAGTCTTCGTAGGTGCTTTCGTCGATCTGGTCGGCGGAGCAGACCACCTCGCCGACCTTGGGACGCACGTCCGCGTGGACGTCGGGCAAGCCTGTGGTCACGGCGACGCAGAAAAGAATGGAAAAGCCCAGCACGATGTTGACGAGGATGCCGGCGGCCATGACGAGGACGCGCTGCCAGGCCGGCTTCTTGTACATCGCATACGGCTCTTCCTCGTCGGTGAGGAATTCGTCGTTGGCGGTCATGCCCGCGATGTCGCAAAAGCCGCCCACGGGCAGGGCCGCGAAGCCGTACTCGGTGCGGCCTTTCTTCTTCGCCCATATCTTGGGGCCGAAGCCGATGTAGTAGCGGCGTACCCACATGCCAAACGACCGGGCGGTGAGCATATGGCCCGCCTCGTGCAGCGCGATGGTGATGCCGATGCCTAGGGCGAAGAGAAGAATGCCCAGAATGTAGGCCATAGGTGAAGTGTCCTAGCGTGCGATCTGTTCAATTCGCGCGTCCGCCTTGGCGCGCGCCTCGCGCTCCACGGCGAGGATGTCATCGACGCTAGAGAGTACACCAGCCAACTGGGAATACTGGCCCAGCACGTGCGCGACTGTGTCCACGATCTCTGGGAAGTGGATGCGACCAGCAAGGAAGGCGGCGGCGGCCTGCTCGTTCGCCGCGTTGTAGACCACGCCTGAGCTGTTCTGTGCGGCCTCACGGGCGAGCTGGACGGCCGGGAAGGCGGCATCATCAAGCGGCTCGAAGTGCCAGTCCGCAACTTGGCTGAAGTCGAGCTGCGGTTGTGCGTCCGGCACGCGTCGCGGCCAGTAGAGCGCGTGGGAAATGGGAAGCTTCATCGACGGCGGAGAGGCCTGCGCGATGGTGGCGCCGTCCACAAACGTCGCCATGGAATGGATGATGGACTGCGGGTGGACGGTGACGTCAATGCGCTCGGGCTCGATATCGAAGAGCAGGGTGGCCTCGATGAGCTCCAGGCCCTTATTGATCATCGTCGCGGAGTTCAGCGTATTCATCTGCCCCATGGACCACGTGGGGTGCTTCGCGGCCTGCTCAGGGGTAACGTCCCACATCTGCTCGCGGGTCCAGCCGCGGAAGGGGCCTCCCGATGCCGTGAGCACCAGCTTGGCTAACTCCCCACGCTCGCCGGAGCGCAGACACTGCGCCATGGCGGAGTGCTCCGAGTCCACCGGAATAATCTGGCCGGGCTTGGCCAGATTGATGGCCATCTTTCCGCCGGCGACGAGGGATTCCTTGTTGGCGAGGGCGAGGTACTCCCCCATCTCGATGGTCGCGAGGGTGGCTGCGAGGCCCATGGAGCCCACGAGTCCGTTGAGGACCGTGTCGGCTTCCACCTCACGGGTGAGCCGCTCCGCGGCGTCTGGCCCCTCGAGGACCGCGCCGCCGAGGGCTGCGCTTACTTTCTCCGCAGCCTCCACGTTGGCGACGGCGACGTGGTTAGACGAAAGATTGAGGGCCTTCGCCTGAGCAATGACGAGGTCCGGGTGTCCGCCGCCAGCGGCGATGCCGACGACGACAAACTTATCGGGATTATCCGCGATGACTTCCAAGGCCTGGGTGCCTATGGAACCGGTGGAGCCGAGGATAAGGACGCGTTGTGCAGTCTCTGGCGCGTGCTGCGCCGCAATGTCGGGATGAGTCACAGGTCCTTACTGTAGTAGGTCGCGTGGAACGCCCCTCCACCCACGCGGGTGTGACGTAGTTTACTTCCCCGCGTGGAGCTCGACATCTCGGGGGTAGGTGTCCACGTTCCGGCGGGCCATGGACTATTCTATTGGGGACAAATAGGCACGTACACGCGAAGGAGAACAAGTGTCTTCCCACAAAGTGACCTCTGAGGTCTACAACGGCGTTTCCACCGACGACGTCCCGTCTGCAGCGTTCGGCTGGTCCAAAACCCCGCGCAGCGGCATCCAGATTGCCGGTTGGTTCTCCGTCTTCATGCTTTTGATGTTCAACTTCGGTAACCACAAGGGCCACGTGGAGACCATCTTCCTTATTTTCCTGGCTGTCGTTATTGCGCTTCTGCTGCTCATCCACCTCTTCCAGCCGAAGCTCGCCAACGTGCGTACCCTTACCGCCCGCAACCAGCCGCTCGGCCACACCGAGCCGGAGTGGGCATACGAGCAGAAGACCCTGGGCCACACCTACGCCGAGCTGACCGATGATGAGCTTCGTGCCCTCAACATCGACCCGGCCCGCGTGACCCACCTGCGCGCCGTTACCGAGGGCAAGCACACCGCTCACTAAGCGCTGCTGCTTCTCACGGCTTGAAGCCTCCGCCTGGTGCGGAGGCTTTCGTCGTTTTCGCGCTACCTACCCTGCGCCACCGCCCCCTTTACCCCACGGCGTGTACATGATGTGCATGTTCACCATGCACACAATGGCATCAAGCGAAATGCGCTAGGACCACAGCCGCGTTCTCGACATCATCCGATCGGAGCCCGTGGTAATCACAAGCCGTGGAAGTCGAACTCGGGCTGTTGTCGTCTCCCCTGGCTTCTTCTCCCGAGCGCTTGCGGCTCTCGATGTGCAGCGCGGCGGTCGGAAAGCATGCTTCCGGTGATTGGAAAGCGTGGTTCTGTTGATTGGAAAGTGTCGTTGTG
>NZ_JBCJKS010000012.1:0-80028 GCF_039822565.1 Corynebacterium sp. SA-MJD20WY100
AGCCAAGGACCCCAATATCTTGTGCCACGCCCGAACCCCCGGCGAACTAATCAATGCACTCTAAAACCGGAAGAGCCGTCTAACGCGCGGCGGCGATCTTCTGCTGCACCTCCGCGCGCGTGGGCGGGTTGGCACCGCGGCGCGAGACAGTCACGGAGGCTGCGCCTGCGGCAAACGTCAGGATGTCGCGCCACTCGGCGACTGTGAGTTCCTGAAGGTCCGGGGCGCGCAGCTCGCGACGGGTGATCTCGGCCAGGAGCGTACCCATGATGGTATCGCCCGCGCCGATGGTGTCCGCAACATTGGTGCGTACCGGCGGGACCTGGACCTCGGCGCGCGAGGTCTTCACTGAAAGGCCGTCGCTGCCCAGCGTCGTGACGACGACGGGCACGTGCTTGAGCGCGTCCTTGCCGAGGAAGTTCACCTCGTCGTCGCTGAGCTTGAGCAGCGTGACGAATGGGAAGAGGTCCTTCAAGAACGCACGGTGTTCGTCCGTGGCGTAGAATGGGCGGATATTCGGGTCGAGCGCGACCATGGTGCCGCGGCGCGAGAACTGCTTGAGCAGCTCCGCGTAGCGCGAGGCGCCCGGCTCCAGCGCCAGGGAGACCGTGCCGAAGCACGCGATATCCGCCGGGGCGTAGACCGGCTCGACGAGGCGGTCTGCGGTGCCCTCAAGGTAGAAGGTGTAGGAGGCGGAGCGATCGCCCGCCAGGGACGTCACCGCAAGGGTCGTGGGTTCCTCGCCGCGCTGGACGTAGGTGGTGTCCACGCCTTCGTCGCGCAGGCGCGCCACGAGCGCGTTGCCAAAGCCGTCCGTGGACAAGCGCGACTGGAACGCGACGTCGGCGCCTTGGCGCGCGGCCGCGATGGCAACATTAAACGGGCCGCCACCCAGAGCCGGGGTGAGGTCGTGCAGGGGACCGGGCGCGACGGGAACGAGATCAACGAGACCCTCGCCGCAGACGTGAATCTTCATAAAATTCAATACTATCGGGGCGTATGAGTTACCGCCCCCACTTTCATGTATCCCCGCCCGCCGGCCGCCTCAACGATCCGAACGGCATGTTCGTCGACGGCGAGGACCTCCACCTCTACTACCAGCACGATCCCGGCTATCCCCTCGCACCCAAGCGCACAGGCTGGGCACACACCGTGGTGAGCCTCACGCGCCCGGAGCGCCCGCGCCACTTTCCTAATGTGTTGTACCCCGATCATCCCTATGACGCGCATGGCTGCTACTCCGGCGGCGCCGTGCGCGACGGCGACGACCTCTGGCTCTTTTACACGGGCAACCTCAAAGTCGACGGCCGTCGCATTCCCAGCCAGAACCGCGTCCGCGTTACCGACCTGGGCCCCGAGGGCGGCTTCTACGAGCTCGACCCCCACAACCCTGTGATTCCCGATACCGAACCCGGCTTCACCGGCCACTTCCGTGACCCCCAGATTGTCCGCGAGGCCGACGGCCGCTGGCGCATGGTCCTCGGCGCGCAGCGCGAGGATGAGACCGGTGCACTCGTCATGTACCGCTCCACCGACCTCGCGCACTGGGACTTCGAGGGCGAGGTCACCTTCGTGGGCGACGTCCCAGATGCCTACATGTGGGAATGTCCCAATCTCCTCGAGCTTTCCGATGCCGCCACCGGTGCCACGTCGCATGTTCTTGTGGTGTGTCCGCAGTTCCCAGGCCGCGACGAGTGCGGCTACATCGTGGGCCACCTCGAGGGCACGACGTTCACGGTGACTGAGGGCTACCGCATCCTTGACCACGGCCACAATTTCTATGCGCCGCAGCTCATCGCGTATGACGAGGGCGCGGTGCTCGTCGGGTGGATGGGAATGCCAGCCCGCGACGCCACGCCGACCGTCGAGTCCGAGGGCTGGGTCCACACGCTCACCGTCCCGCGCCAGGTGACGCTGCGCGACGGCGCGCTTTACCAGGAGCCTGTGTGGGAGATTCCGGGCTCGTTGACAACCCGCGAGCTCGGCACGTACGAGCTCACCGCCGCGGGCGAGGTGTGCCTGCGCGTCGACTGGGACGGCGCGCAGCTCACCGTCGCCCGCCCGCGCTTCGCGGGCGATGCCGCGGAGCCTGGGACGGCGGCGCTGTCGGTGACGCCGGAGGCGGCGGCATCGGCAAGCGCGGCGGTCGTGCCGGGGGAGTGGGACACGCGCACGGCCGAGTGCGGCGCGGGCGAGCTCGTCCTCAGCGCTGACGGCTGCGCCGTGGAAATCTTCGGCGGCGACGGTCAGGCGGCTTTCGCCGTGCCCGTCTTCGCGCCGGGCGGTGCGGGCTGGGACGGCTGGCGCCGCGTATAAAGCACGATATTTCCAAGGTGAAAGAGGTCAATCTCACGCCCGAGTAGTTGGATTTATGTCCGGAGTGTCAGGTCTAATAGATAAGAAAGCTTTTGCTTTGTCTCACATTAGACATGGTCAAGAAGTAAGGAAGCTCCATGGACCATAAAGAAGTAGCCGCGCGCATCCTCACCGCGCTGGGCGGCGAGGACAATATCGTGGCGATGGCGCACTGCGCCACCCGCCTGCGCACCGTCATCAAAGACGAGAAGAAAATCGACAAGCAAGCCCTCGACAACGACCCTGACCTCAAGGGCATCTTCGAGGCTGGCGGCATGCTCCAGGTCATCGTCGGCCCGGGCGACGTCAACGTCGTGTTCGACGAAATCAACAAGGCGACGTCCAAGGACATCGCCGTGTCGACGGATAACCTCAAGGACATCGCGGCGGGCTCGGGCAACCGCTTCTCGCGTGCCGTGAAGGTGCTGGCCGATATCTTCGTGCCGCTCATCCCGATCCTGCTGGGTGGCGGTCTGTTGATGGCCCTGAACAACGTCCTGTCCCAGGCCGGTTTGTTCGGTGATCAGTCCGTCATCGAGATGTACCCGGCGCTCGCAGACGTCGCTGGCCTTATTAATCTGCTGGCATCTGCGCCGTTTGCGTTCCTGCCCGTCCTCGTGGGCTTTACCGCAACGAAGCGCTTTGGCGGCAACGAGTTCCTCGGCGCGGGTATGGCGATGGCCATGGTGATGCCGGACCTCGTCAACGGGTACAACGTGGCTGCGACCATCGAGGCCGGTGAGATGCCGTACTGGCACATCTTCGGCCTCGACGTCGCGCAGGCCGGCTACCAGGGTTCCATTCTCCCGACGCTCGTTATTTCCTGGATCCTCGCGACCATCGAGAAGTGGCTCCACAAGCGCCTCAAGGGCACCGTGGACTTCATGCTCACCCCGCTGCTCACGCTGTTGGTCACGGGCTTCATTACGTTTGTGCTCATCGGCCCGTTCCTGCGTACCGCGGGCGACTGGCTGGGCCTGGGCTTGGCGAACCTCTACGAGTTCGCGGGTCCTGTGGCCGGCTTCCTCTTCGGTCTCGTCTACTCGCCGATCGTGATCACGGGTCTGCACCAGTCCTTCCCGCCGATCGAGACGATGCTGTGGAACGAGGGCGGTTCCTTCGTCTTCCCGACGGCGTCCATGGCCAATATCGCCATGGGTGGCGCAGCTCTGGCCATCTACTTCCTGACCAAGTCTGACAAGATGAAGGGCCTGGCCGGTGCCTCCGGTATCTCCGCCCTCTTCGGTATTACTGAGCCCGCTATCTTCGGTGTGAACCTGCGCCTGCGCTGGCCGTTCTACATCGGCATGGGGGCTTCCGCTATTGCCTCCATGATGATCGCCATCCTCGACGTCAAGGCCACCGCGCTCGGTGCCGCAGGCTTCATCGGCGTCGTGTCCATCCGTCCGGAGGACTACGGCCAGTTCCTGCTGTGCTGCGTGCTTTCCCTCGTGGTGTCCTTTGGCGCAACCTTTGCGTATGGCCGCGTGCTTATCTCCCGCAATGGCACCATTGATCCTGACGCGACCGACGTCCCGGCCGCTGCCGCCGACGGTGCTGCCCCGTCGGCTGTCGCCGATCCGAACGCTTTCCGCATCGCCTCGCCGCTGTCCGGCACAGCCATCGCGCTGTCTTCCGTGTCTGACCCGATGTTTGCCGCGGGCAAGCTCGGCGCCGGTGCCGCCGTGGAGCCGACCGTGGGCAAGCTCGTCGCGCCCATCGACGGCAAGGTGACCGTCACGTTCCCCTCTGGTCACGCCTACGCTGTGCGCGGCAAGGACGCCGCGGGCAAGAACGTGGACATCCTCATGCACATCGGTTTCGACACTGTGAACCTCAAGGGCGAGCACTTCACCCCGCACGTGGAGAAGGGCGACGAGGTCAAGGCCGGCGACGTCCTGTGCGAGTTCGACATCGAGGCCATCAAGGCCGCCGGCTACCCGGTGACCACTCCGGTCGTCGTGTCCAACTCGAAGAAGACCGGCCCGGTGCTCCCTGCCTACAGGGCGGGCGAGACCATCGACTTCGGTGACCCGCTCGCTACGGTTGACCCGAAACCCGAGCCTGCCGATGCCCCCGCCTAACCCAGGCTAGCTTCCTCGCCGTCCAGCATGCGCTGGGCGGCGTTGCTGCTTTTCGCGACAATCAAGGAACCGAAATCCGGTAGTTTGAGGCCCTTCGTTGTCGTGAAATCCTTCAAGGCAACCGGTTTGCGTGTGGGGGTTTAGCGCGCGGCGGCGTGGATGTCGTCGAGGAATACGCCGTAGCTCGAGCGCAGTGCAGTGAGCGGTCCGACGATGAGCTCCTGCGAGGTTGCGGCGATTTCCTTGCGCAGGGCGCGCCGGGTGCGGGCCTTGACGCCGGCGCCGATGACGCCGCCGAAGGCTGCCGAGATGAGTCCCAGCACGATGCCAAGGAGGAGGCCGCCCAGAATGAGCAGCGTGGGGTACGGCCAGCCCTCGATTTCCGGGGTGAGGTCTGCGCCGAAAAGCGGCGTGAGTGCGCCGGGGATGAAGGCCGCGGCGAGGTACCACAGCACGCCCACAAGGGCAGCGAGGAGTGCGAGCCACTGGATGAAGGTGAGGATGCCCCAAGGCTTCGAGGGCTGTGCAGGCAGGCGGCCGCGGCGTAGGAGCGCAGGCCCTTGTTGGCCTGGGCGCGGCCTGCCGCGTCGAGCGGCGGCAGGGAGGTGCGGTGCACGCCCGTGTCGTCCAAGGCTTCGCGCAGGCCGAGGCGGCGCAGCGGGTCGGCGCGCAGCCGGTCTAGACCGGAAAGAGATGTGTCAGTCACGCGCTCCATTGTTGCAGCTCGCACACATAAACGGGAGATTTGGCCCAGGTGGGGTGGATATGGTTGAATATTCAGGTTGCTTGTGGCCGGTCGGTACCGGCGGTTGATTTCCGAACTGCCAGCCCCGAGACCCCTCGACAGCACGGCTCCGCCGCGCAGGTTCGTTGTAGAGTCGCAAGCCGCATGTACATAGACCGCGTGTGTCAAGGACGGAAATCTTGGCGCACATTAATCCAGGTCAAGGAGACCCATAGTGATTCAGCAAGAATCGCGTCTGCGCGTCGCCGACAACTCCGGTGCACGAGAGATTCTCGTCATCCGCGTTCTCGGCGGCTCCGTGCGACGCTTCGCTGGCATTGGCGACGTTGTTGTCGCGACTGTCAAGGACGCTGCCCCCGGTGGCAACGTCAAGGAGGGTGAGGTCGTCAAGGCCGTCATCGTCCGTGCAAAGAAGGAGACCCGTCGTCCGGACGGCTCCTACATCCGCTTCGACGAGAATGCTGCCGTTCTGCTCAAGAACGACTCCGAGCCCCGCGGTACCCGCATCTTCGGCCCGGTTGCTCGTGAGCTGCGTGACAAGAAGTTCATGAAGATTGTTTCTCTCGCACCGGAGGTGATCTAACTTATGAAGATCCATAAGGGCGACATGGTTGTCGTTATTTCCGGTCCGGATAAGGGCGCCCAGGGCAAGGTCATCGAGGCCTACCCGGCCCGCGAGCGCGTCCTTGTTGAGGGCGTCAACCGCATCAAGAAGCACGTTGCCAACTCTGCCGACGAGCGCGGCGCACAGTCCGGCGGCGTCGTCACGCAGGAAGCTCCGATCCACGTGTCCAACGTTGCCATCGTTGACTCGGAGGGTAACCCGACCCGTGTCGGTTACCGCTTCGACGAGAACGGCAAGAAGGTCCGTATCGCGCGTAGCAACGGGAAGGACATCTAATCATGAGCGAGAACTACACCCCGCGTCTGAAGACTCGCTACCGCGAGGAAATCAAGAACACCCTCAACGAGGAGTTCAAGTACGACAACGTCATGCAGATCCCGGGCGTCGTCAAGGTCGTCGTCAACATGGGTGTCGGCGACGCTGCTCGCGACTCCAAGCTGATCAACGGCGCTCTCGAGGACCTGACCAAGATCACCGGTCAGAAGCCGCAGGTTCGCCGCGCACGCAAGTCCATCGCAAACTTCAAGCTGCGTGAGGGCATGCCCATCGGCGCCCGCGTCACCCTTCGTGGCGACCGCATGTGGGAGTTCCTGGACCGCCTGCTGACCATCGCGCTGCCGCGTATTCGCGACTTCCGTGGTCTGTCTGACCGTCAGTTCGACGGCCGTGGCAACTACACCTTCGGTCTCTCCGAGCAGTCCATGTTCTACGAGATCGACATCGACTCCATTGACCGCCCGCGCGGCATGGACATCACCGTTGTCACCACCGCCACCACGGACGAGGAAGGCCGCCGCCTGCTCAAGGAGCTCGGCTTCCCGTTCAAGTAAGCTTCGCTTACCCACCCCAGCTTTCCGATGCCCCCTTTCCGGCACCGTAGGCTGGGGTTTTGGCATGTCTAGGGGGTAAAATAGATGGGTCTTATCTTCTAGATCTCAAGGACTGAAATGTCGCTTAACGACTCCGTCGCCGCTGCGGTAAATAAAAAGACCATCCTGCTCGATGAATCGCCGTTCCGGTTCATTGTGCGTTCCATCCTCGCGGGTGTGTACCTGCTCATCGGTACCGCGTTTGCGGGTGTTGTGGGGCAGGCAGTGGAGGGCCATTTCCCGGGCCTGGGCAGCGTGACCTTCGCCTTCCTCTTCGGCTTGGGCCTGTTCGCCATCATCATCCTGGGCGCGGATCTCGCGACCGGCAACATGATGTTCATGATCTACGGTGCCGTGAACAAACAGGTCTCGTGGGGCAAGGCCTTCTGGCTCATCCTTGTTACCACCGTGTTCAACCTCGTGGGCACAGCACTGTTTGCGGCGGCGCTCGGCGTCTCAGCGAAGTTCGGCGACCTGCCGGTGGACCACCTCATCGTGACGCTCACCGAAGGCAAACTGGCCAAGGACCCGATGGGCCTGCTCGTCGAGGGTATCCTCGCCAACTTCGTGGTCAACATGTCCATTGTGGGCGGCATCTTCGCCAAAGAGATTATCTCGAAGTTCATCGTCATCGTCCCGCTCATCGCGGCCTTCGTGGGCATGGGCCTCGAGCACGTCATCGCGAACTTCTGCCTGGTCTGCCTTACCTTCTTCGACGCGGTGTCCATGCCGGAGCACTTCAGCCTCGCGTCGGTGCTCACCAACTGGGGCATCGTCTGGGTGGGCAACGTCATCGGCGGCGGCTTCCTCATCGGCGGCGTCTACGCCTGGCTCAATAAGGGGCCGGAGGCGTACCGGGACTAGCCTCCACTGTGACCTTTCGCGCGGCGCTTCGTTGACGCGGGATGGGAAGTGCGCATGACTGATGCGCGCGCGGAGCTCGCGGACGGCGTGGACGTCGTCTAGGAGGCAGGCCCGGCGAAGCTCGAGTTCAAACCTGACAACTTTGCGCGGCTCGCATCGCTCACAGACACGGCGATCCTGCCGTCGACGTTGGCGGAGGCAAACCCGGCCGTGGGCCGGATCGTTATCGGCCACCCGTTCACGCCGCCGGCGCTCATGCCAGTGCTCGAGGTCTATACGCAGCCTTGCTTTGAGCCCAGCGCGCTGAAGAAGGAAATCCCGGGCCGCATCCAGAAGGTGGTCATGTGGGAGGCCATCTCGCTCGTGTACTAGGGCGTGATCGACGCCAAGGACCTCGACACCACCGTGCGCAACGCGACCGGCCCTTTCGAATCCAACCGCCACGGCGGCGCCCCAGACAGCACCCAGGTCGATCATCGAGCTCGTCGCGGGTGTCCCGGACATGTCAGACTTCGACGAGGCGACCTTCGAGGCCGGCACCCGCCGCCGCAATGCGTTGGTGTGCGGCTTCCTTGACGTGCGTGAGACACACTAGGGCTGACTAGGGGCTACTCGGGGCGCAGGATACGCTGCGCGACCTCGACGTCGGGGTTCGCGGCGCGCAGAGCGTCGAGGATGTCGTCGCCCGCGAGCCGCAGATCGTCGTCCGTGAGCGGGTCGAGGGCCTCGAGGAGGAAGAGCGCGTCCGTCGTCTCCGCCGTCGGTGCGACGCGGTGCTCGGGGCGGAAGCGACGCGCGGCGGTCCCGGCTGCGTCGCGGACGGTCGCGGCGGCGACGTCGACGCGCACGGCCCCCTCGAAGCCGTCGAGAGCGAACACCGTGACTGGCAGCTCGAAGCGGCGGGCGACGGTGGTGCCGAGGGTGACCAAGGGGGCATCGGAAGGCTGGGCGCCGAGCTCAAAGAGCGCGGGGTCGAGGCCGAAGCTCTGCCAGGCTGTGCGCCACGCGGCGACGTGGGGCTGGAAGGCCGAGGGCTCTGCGGCAGCGTCGGTGGTGGGCGCCTGGGCGCCGCGGACCGCGATGAGCAGGGCGCGGTAGTCCGGGCGCGGCGTGTCGAGCTCGACGTCGACGAGGAAATCGATGAGACTCATTTTTTCAGCTTCCCGGAGTAGAGGTTGAAGCGGTCGCCGCGCGCGAAGCCGACGAGGGCCATGCCGGTCTCGCGCGCGGTCTCCACGGCGAGCGAGGACGCGGCGGAGACGGCGACGAGCATGCCGAAGCCGGCCATGGCGGCCTTCTGGACGAGCTCGAAGCTGGCGCGGGAGCTCATGACGAGGATGAGATCGTCCGCGGGCAGGCGGCCTTCCATAAGCAGGTGGCCGATGACCTTGTCCGCAGCATTGTGGCGGCCGACGTCCTCGCGAATGACCACGGGTTCGCCGTCTAGGGTGAAGGCACCCGCGGCGTGGATGCCGCCGGTCTTGCGGAACTGCTTCTGGCCCTCGCGTAGCTTACCGGGTAGCTGCGCGATAACGAGCGGGTCGACCGGGATGTGGGGGATGGGATACCGGGTCTTCTTGGTGAGCTCCTCGATGGACGAGGTGCCGCACACGCCGCACGCAGAGTTGGTGAGCGTGAGACGCAGGTCTTTGAGCGAGATGACGTTGTCGTCGCGCATCTCGACGTCGAGCAGGTTGTACGTGTTGACGCCGTCGCGCGTGGCGCCCTCGCAGTACTTGGCGGTCTCGATGTCGCGGGCGGCCTGAATGTGTCCCTCGGAGTAAAGGAAGCCGTGGGCGAGCTCGATATCGTGGCCCGGGGTGCGCATGGTGGTGGTGAGTGTCTGGCCGTCGACGCGAATTTCCAGCGGCTCCTCCCCGGCGACGGAATCAGCGCGGGTGTCGACTTGGATGACCTCGGTGCGGTCCTCGTTGAGCCGCACTTTGGTCACCGCGAAGTTGGAAGTTACGCGGCCCGCCACTACTGCACGGCCTCGTTGAGTTTGGCGATATTGGCGCGGGCTTCCTCGACGTCCTTGCTGGCCAGGCCCACGACGAAGGCGGTGAGCGGCGCGGCCGGACGCGAACGGTTGTGGGCGACGTTCTTTGTAAGGTCGAGGAGCTCGCGGATGAGCGCGGTGGCGTCCTTGGGGTCGAGACCGAGCGTGGTGGCGGCTTCCTCAAGCCATTCGTGGGCGGTCTGGATGGGATCCTTGTCTTCAGTCATGAACTCAACTGTAGTCGTGGACCTGCCCAAGACCGCGAAAGTCCCGCACGGGGCGGGACTTTCAGGCGGCGGGCTTAGAGATCGTTGGCGTTCTTGCCCGTGGGCTCGAGGTGGACCACGAGCGACTTGGAGACCGGGGTCTCCGAGCCCTTGGCCATGTGCTCGACTGGCACCAGGATATTGAGCTCCGGGAAGTAGCCGCCCACGCAATCCTTGGCGATGTTGTATTCGACCAGACGGAAGTTCGGCGCGACGCGTCGGCCGGACTCGTACTCGGAGACGACGTCGACGATGTCGCCGTCCTTGAGGCCGCGCTGGATGAGATCTTCCTTGCGGATGAAGATCACGCGACGGCCGCCGCGGACACCGCGGTAGCGGTCATCGAGACCGTAGGAGATGGTGTTGTACTGGTCGTGGCTGCGCACGGTGGTAAGTAGCAACTGGTCGCCTTCAAGCTCGATAGTGTCCGTCTCGTTGATGGTGAGCTGCGCCTTGCCGTCCGAGGTATTGAAGATACGCTCGCGGGCCGCGTGCGGGAGCATAAAGCCGCCGGGGCGCTTCAAGCGCTCGTTGTAGTTCTCGAAGCCAGGGATGACGTTCGCGATGTGGTCGCGGATGACGTCATAGTTGTCCATCATCGGGCGCCAGAAGGCGTCGCCGAAGGCGCGCTCGCCGATGTTGCAGATGATCTGCACCTCGGAGTGGAGGTCCAGGTCGCGGTTGGCGCGGCGCTTGGGGAAGGACGCGGAAACCTTGGAGTCCGATGCCTCGACAGAGACCTTCTGCGGGCCGGAGGCCTGGATGTCCACGTCTGTGCGGGAGCGGACCGGCAGGATGAGCGACTTCTCGCCCGGCCACGCGCACGTGCCGTTGAGCTTCGTGAGCATATGAGCCGAGAGCTTGGTGGCGGTCATGCCGTCCTCAAGCGCCGTGGTGTCCGACATCGCACGGATGTAGTTGCCGCCCAGCGACATGAAGAAGTCCACGTTCTTATCGCGCAGCTGGATACCCGCGCCGGTGGAGGAGACGCCGTGCTTGCGCGGGACGTCGAAGCCGAATTCTTCTTCCATGTTGGCGAGGAACCACTCCGGCATCTTCTCCGAGATACCCATGGTGCGGTCGCCCTGGACGTTGGAGTGGCCGCGGAACGGGGCCGAGCCGGCGCCCGGCTTGCCGTAGTTACCCGTGAGCAGCAGGAAGTTCATCATCTCCTGGATGGTGGCCACGGCATTGCGGTGCTGCGTAACACCCAGCGTCCACGCGAGGACGACGGTCTCTGCCTCCTCAACGTAGTCGACGATCTTCTTCACCTCGCGCTGGGAGACTCCGGAGCCGCGCTCGAGGGCGGCATCGTCAAGCGAGTTAAGGTGCGCGATGGTCTCGTCGACGTTGGAGCAGAACTCATTGAGGAACTTGCGGTCAAGCAGGTCGCGGCGGATCACCTCGCGGTTGATCTGCTGGAACAGCGCGCGGTCGCCGTCGAGGCGGACCTGCACGTATTCGTCGCTGATCTTGTCCGCGATGCCCAGGGCACCCTTGACAGACTGGGGCTCCTTGAACTTCATGAGGCCCGTTTCCGGCATCGGGTTGATGGTGATGAACTTGCCGCCGTTTTCCTTCTGCTTCTTAAACGCAGTAAGCGAACGCGGGTGGTTCGTGCCGGGGTTCTGGCCCACGGAGATGATGAGGTCCGTGTTGTACATGTCCTGCATGACGATGGAGCCCTTGCCCACGCCCACGGTCTTGGCGAGCGCCACACCCGTGGAGTCGTGGCAGAGGTTCGCGCAATCTGGCAGGTTATTGGAGCCGTGGCGGCGGCCCAGCACGCCAAAGATAAACGCGGACTCGTTGACAGCCGTGCCGGAGGTGTAGAAGATGGCGCGGTCCGGATCCGTCGCCTTGAGCTGCTCCGCGATGAGGTCGTAGGCCTCGTCCCAGCTCACCGGATGGTACTTCTCGTCGCCGCGCGAGCGGTCGTAGAGCATGGGCTCAGTGAGGCGGCCGAGCTGGTCGAGTTCGTAGTCCGTCATCTCGCGCATCTGCTGCACGGTGGTGTTCGCGAAGAATTCGCGGGTAACGCGCTTGGGCGTGGTCTCCTGAGCGATGGCCTTCGCGCCGTTCTCACAGAACTCGACGAAGTTGATATCGCCCTGCGCCGGTTCCGGCCAGGCGCAGCCGGGGCAGTCGATGCCGCCGTGCTGGTTCATTTTGAGCAGCGGCACGAGCGCGCGGTTAGGGATGGCCTTCTCCATGGCGTGGTACACGCCGCCCACGCCGGCTGCGGCGGTGACGCGGTTGCCGATGCGCGGGTTATCGAAGCGGTTGGCCACAGGATTGGCACGGGAGACAGTTGCGATGGAGGTCATGGTCACAGTCTAGCGACTAGCAGCGGAAATTTTGGAAAAACCCAGGTCGCCGTGTAACCTAGAACCTTGGACTCATGCCCGGGTGCTGTTTGTGCAGCTCACGGCGTTATGGGATACCAAAATTCAAGAATTTCATTTCAACTTTGTTGTAGGCCCACCGCCCCGCCGTGGCGGACCGTGTATGCATCAAAGGGCAGCGAGCGCCGGCGGTATTGACCGTCCGGGGCGATAAGTGGCCCGAAATCACACGGACAACGCACGTCCTTTTTATTGAGGGCGCGGGGTGGCGTCGCGTTAACGCGATGCGCACTTACGCGGGAACCGCAACGAGAAAGGTAACGGTCACTTAACCATGACCATGACTGATCCTATCGCCGACATGCTGTCGCGCGTGCGCAACGCAAACCACGCGCACCACGACACCGTGTCGATGCCGACCTCCAAGATTAAGGCCAACATCGCCGAGATCCTGAAGAAGGAAGGCTACATCGCTGATTACACCGTCGAGGGCCGCGAGCTCTCGCTCGAGCTGAAGTACAACAACCGTGAGCGCTCCCTGTCGGGCCTGCGTCGCGTGTCGAAGCCGGGCCTGCGTGTGTACGCAAAGTCCACCAATCTGCCGAAGGTCCTGGGCGGCCTGGGCGTGGCTATCATCTCCACGTCCCAGGGTCTGCTCACCGACCGTGAGGCTCAGGAGAAGGGCGTAGGCGGAGAAGTTCTCGCCTACGTCTGGTAAGGGAGGATTGACACATGTCTCGTATCGGTCTCGCACCAATCACCGTCCCGTCCGGCGTTGACATCAACATCAACGGCCAGGATGTAGAGATCAAAGGTTCCAAGGGCACGCTGCACGTCGCCATGCCGGAGCCGATCACTGCTGTCGTCGAAGACGGCGAGCTCAAGGCCGTTCGTCCGGACGACGAGCGCAAGCACCGCGCTCTGCACGGCCTGACTCGCTCCCTGCTCAACAACGCCGTCGTTGGCGTTACTGAGGGCTACACCATCAAGATGGAAATCTTCGGTGTTGGTTACCGTGTTGCACTCAAGGGCAAGGACCTCGAGTTCTCGCTGGGTTACTCCCACCCGATCCTCATCAAGGCACCGGAGGGAATCACCTTCGCAGTCGACGGCGCTACCAAGCTGTCGGTTTCTGGTATTGACAAGCAGCTGGTCGGACAGATCGCCGCGAACATCCGCCGTCTGCGTAAGGACGATCCTTACAAGGGCAAGGGTATTCGTTACGACGGCGAGCAGATCCGCCGCAAGGTCGGAAAGACGGGTAAGTAAGCAATGGCAAACACTGAGAATTCCAAGCGCACCCCGGTCGGCAAGGACATCTCCACGCGTCGTCGTGAAGCCCGTGCTCGCCGCCACTTCCGCATCCGTAAGACCCTGCGCGGCACCGCTGAGGCTCCGCGCCTGGTCGTGCACCGCACGTCGCGCCACATGCACGTGCAGGTCATCGACGACCTCGCTGGCCACACGCTCGTCGCTGCTTCCACCATGGAAGCCGACGTGCGCGCCATCGATGGTGACAAGAAGGCCAAGGCCGCTAAGGTTGGCGAGCTCGTTGCTGAGCGCGCCAAGGCTGCTGGCATCGAGAAGGTCGTCTTCGACCGCTCGGGCTACCAGTACCACGGTCGCGTTGCCGCTCTGGCAGACGCCGCACGTGAAGGTGGTCTGAAGTTCTAATGATCAACGCAAACGGAAACATCAACGGAAGGAACGCCTAATGTCGGACCGTGAACAGCGTGACGGCGGACGCTCCGCCGAGAACAACGGTCGTAACAACGACCGCAAGAACGGCGGACGTCGTAACGACCGCCGCAACGACCGTCGCAACCAGCAGGATGCTGAGCGCGACAAGTACATCGAGCGCGTTGTGACCATCAACCGCGTCTCCAAGACCGTCAAGGGTGGCCGCAACATGTCGTTCACCGCCCTCGTGGTCGTGGGCGACGGCCAGGGCATGGTCGGCGTCGGCTACGGCAAGGCCAAGGAAGTTCCGGCCGCCATCCAGAAGGGTGCCGAAGAGGCTCGCAAGAACTTCTTCCGCGTCCCGATGATCGCCGGCACCATCACCCACCCGGTTGAGGGTCGCGACGCCGCCGGCATCGTCATGATGAAGCCGGCTGCCCCCGGTACTGGTGTCATCGCTGGCGGCGCTGCCCGCCCGGTGCTCGAGTGCGCCGGTGTCCAGGACATCCTCGCGAAGTCCCTGGGTTCCGACAACGCCCTCAACGTCGTCCGCGCTACCGTGGACGGCCTCAAGCAGCTGGTCCGCCCCGAAGAGGTCGCTGCCCGTCGTGGCAAGACCGTCGAAGAGGTCACCCCGGCCCGTATGCTGCGCAAGCGCGCAGGTCAGGAGGCATAAACAATGGCTCTGAAGATTACTCAGGTAAAGGGCCTGGTGGGCACCAAGCCGAACCACCGCGCGAACATGGAGGCTCTCGGCCTCAAGCGCATCGGTCAGTCCGTTGTTAAGCAGGACACCCCGATCATCCGCGGCATGGTTCAGAAGGTTCGCCACCTGGTCACCGTCGAAGAAGTGGCAGGGGAGTAAACCATGGCTGACATCATCAAGCTCCACGACCTGCGCCCGACCAAGGGCGCTAACAAGCCGAAGACCCGCGTTGGCCGCGGTGAGGCATCCAAGGGTAAGACCGCTGGTCGCGGTACCAAGGGCACCAAGGCTCGTAAGCAGGTTTCGGCCGCTTTCGAGGGTGGCCAGATGCCGATCCACATGCGGCTGCCGAAGCTCAAGGGCTTCAAGAATCCGAACCACGTCGAGTACCAGGTTGTCAACGTTGCCGACCTGGCCAAGGCGTTCCCGAACGGTGGCGACGTCACGAAGGCTGACATCGTCGCAGCTGGCCTGGTTCGCAAGAACCAGCCGGTCAAGGTTCTGGGCAACGGTGAGCTCAGCGTCAAGCTGAACGTCACCGCTGACAAGTTCTCCAAGTCCGCAGTGGAGAAGATCGAGGCTGCCGGTGGTTCCACCACCGCTGCCGCGAAGTAATTAGCGGAAGATAACGCCTCACCATCGGGTGGGGCGTTTCTTTATGCCCAGCTTGCCGATGCCTTTTCCGCATCCAGGCATGCTGGATTGCCCGTTCTCTCTGCCAGGAGAACGGGTTTCTTCCTGTTGTGGTATTCGCACAACATCAACCTGCTATTCACGTTGGTTCCCCGCCTTTAATCCACGGCACCAGGTATCCGCCTTTGTGGCGCACCCTCGCAGGGCCAACGCTACTTGTGCAGGGCGGTCTCGTCGGTGGTGACGAGGATCTCTACGGCGGCTTCATTGCGGTGAATGAGGGTGTTGAAGCCCTCGTTGATGAGGTTGTCGACGTGGATCTTGCCCGTGATAAACGGCGTGAGGTCGAGCTTGCCGGACTCTACAAGTTCGATGGCCTCAGGGTGGTTACTCACGTAGCTGATGGTGCCGCGAACGTCGAGCTCCTTGAGTACGATCTTCTGCATGTCGACCTCAGCCTTCTTGCCCCAGATGGGCACGATGACCAGGGCAGCCTGCGGGCGAAGAGCCTCGAACAACATATCGAGCACGGGCTGGACGGCGGTTCACTCGAAGTCGTAGTCAGCACCCTTTCCAGCGGTGAGTTTGCGAACCTCCTCGACGACGTCGACCTCCTTGGGGCCGAAGGCGTAGTCGGCGGAGCCGGCATCTAGAGCTTTTGGCGGCGTAATTGGGACAGCTCGCTGGTGGTGACGGTGGCTGCCGTGGCGTGCAACACCGCACCAGTGAGCAGGCCGATGGGGCCGGCACCGCCCACGACGGCAACGTCGCGCGGCTTGATCTCGCCGGCGCGCTTGACAGCATGTACGGCGACCGATAGTGGCTCGATGAGTGCGGCTTCATCGAGTGGCATGTCCGGAGAGATGTTGTGGATCCACCGCCGCTTGACGGCGGTCTATTCTGCCAGTCCACCGCCCGCGGCCAGCTAAGCCGATGAAGTTCATGTCCTTGGCTAGATGGTAGCTCTTGTTGCCCGGCGTGGTATCAACCTCCTCGGAGATGATGTAGGGTTCGAGCACCACGTGGTCGCCCACAGCCAGGGCGTCGACGCCCACGCAGAGTGCCTCCACCACACCGAAGAACTCGTGGCCGAGAGGGACGGGAGATTCCTCGCCAGAGGCGGGCTGGGGGTGTCCCCGCGGCGGGCAGAAGATTGGGCCATCGAGGCGCTCATGAGGGTCAGTTCCACAAATGCCGCACCAGGCAGCCTTGATCAGTGCTTCACCGGGCGCGGCGGTGGGTTCTGGGATGTCTTCGATGCGGATGTCCCCGCGGTCATAGAAACGAGCTGCTTTCATGACGTCCTCCCTTAGCATGGATGTCTTTTTGATAGCAGTATAAGTCGCGCAAACATGACTATTCAGTGATCAAGATCGCGATACAAGGGCAGTGCAGAAGCGAGCCCAGATCTGCGAGGTGATGAGTCCAATTCGTGCTGCGCCCTTGCACCACCTCTATCGGCTAGGGTCTAGTTGAAAGCTGTGGCCACGAGGGCGAGGTTGAGCGTGATGACTGCGGCGGAAAGTACAACGGCGACGGCGCGCGAGCATCGCCCGGCAGCCCAGCGACCCATGATGGCCGGGGCACTCACGAAGCGCATGAGCGGAACGAGCGCAAACGGGATACCGAGTGAGAGCACAGCCTGGCTGATGATGAGCGCGGTGGAAGGCTCGACACCAACGGCGATGATGATAAACGCCGGAACGAGAGTCGCAGTGCGCCGCACAACTACGGGGATGTGGGCACCGAGCAGACCAGACATAATCTCAGAACCTGCGAGCGTTCCCACGGAAGTCGAGGCCAAACCACTGGCGAAGAGCCCGAGCGCGAAGAGTACGCCGACGACGTTGCCAAGGTGAGCAGCGATGGCGCCGTGGGCGCCGGCGATGGTGTCAGTGCCGGGCACATCGGGCAGGCTCTCCGCAGCGAGGAGCAGGAGCCCGACGTTGACCGCGCCTGCGACGCTGAGGGCGATGATGATGCTGTGGCGGGTGTGCGCGAGCAGGTGATCGATATTGTCGGAGCCATGGCCTTTGACTAGGGCGGAGTGGAGATAAATCGCGTGCGGCATCACGGTGGCACCGAGCATCGAGGCGGCGAGCACAATGGATTCGCGGCCGTGGAGCTGCGGGATGAGGCCGGCGGCGGTATCGGAAGCATCGGGTGGATTAACGAAGAGCCCCGCGAGGAAACCGGCGGAGATGAGGATGAGGAGACCCACGACGGTCTTTTCGAAGAGTGAACGGCCGCGCTGGAAGACAAGTAGCCCGAGGGAGATGGCGCCAGTGATAACCGCCCCAAGCAGCAGCGGAAGATCGAAGAGGAGCTGCAAAGCGATGGCGCCGCCGATGATTTCGGCGAGGTCGGTGGCGGCGGCGACGAACTCAGCCTGCGCCCAGAAAGCGTAGCGCCCAACGCGGGGCAGACGATCACCGAGAACCTCGGTGAGCGAAGCGCCAGTGACGATACCCAGCTTGGCCGATTGATATTGGATAAACATGGCCATGAGGTTGGCCACGACGAGCACCCACGTGAGTTGGTAGCCGAACTGCGCGCCAGCCGAGATGTTGGCGGCGACATTGCCGGGATCAACGTACGCGATGGATGCGACTAGTGCTGGGCCGAGCGTTGCCCACAATGACATATATGCTCCTCACATTCGCGACAGCGTCCGCAGCCGTCGTAACTACTGTAGCCCGCTGCGGGCTCAACGTTAGAAGTGGGAATCCTTCCATTACCGGCACGTGCCCATACCGGTAGCAGGAGGAGTTGGAACGGGCGGTTTCGCGTCACGGTGTAAGTGTGAGGGTGCACCAGGTAAGCCGTCGACTGTCATCGAAGGTTGGGATGCGCAGGCGTTCTGCCAAAAATCCCTACGAGCGGGGTATCGAAAGCTTCGTTGGTGAATGTGGCACCGCCGATGTATCCGGCGGCGGAATCCTGGCGGATCATAGGGTGAGATTTTGTGCCGACATATTGTGGCACCGCCCGACACGGCTGGTAGGGTAGTGGGGTCATAAGTTTCAACCGTCCCTAGAGGCCCTCTTATCGGCCGCCCGTCGCCTTCGCGCGGCGAGCTCCTATAAGAGAACCTGCCGGGGCAGATGAGTTCCCCCTCTCGGATCTCCGCATCGCCTTGTGCAGATGCGGCGCGCTGCCGAGTGGGCAGGAGGATAAAAGTAGTGTCCGCCATTTTCCAGGCCTTCAAGGACGCCGACCTGCGTAAGAAGATCATCTTCACTCTCGTGATGATCATCCTCTACCGTGTCGGCGCGCAGATTCCGTCCCCGGGCGTCGACTACGCGTCGATCGCCGGTCGACTGCGTACCTTAACTGAGGAGCAGGGCAACCTGTACTCGGTCATCAACCTCTTCTCGGGTGGTGCGCTATTGCAGCTGTCCATCTTCGCCATCGGCATTATGCCGTACATTACGGCGTCGATTATCGTGCAGTTGCTTACCGTGGTTATTCCGCGCTTCGAACAGCTCAAGAAGGAAGGCCAGTCCGGACAGGCGAAGATGACGCAGTACACGCGTTACCTCACGCTCGCTCTGGCGCTGCTGCAGTCCTCAGGCATCGTGGCGCTCGCTGACCGCCAGCAGCTGCTGGGCCAGGGCGTTGAGGTCCTTACCGCGGACCGCAACATCTTTACGCTCATCTTGCTCGTTATCACCATGACCTCGGGCGCCGTGCTCGTCATGTGGATGGGCGAGCTCATCACGGAGAAGGGCATTGGCAACGGTATGTCGCTGCTCATCTTCGCGGGTATCGCGACCCGCCTGCCTACCGATGGCGTTAACATCCTCCAGAACAACGGTGGTCTCGTCTTCGCGATGATTGCCGTCGGCCTCATCGTCCTCGTTGTGGGCATCACCTTCATCGAGCAGGGCCAGCGCCGCATTCCTGTGCAGTACGCCAAGCGCATGGTCGGCCGTCGCCAGTACGGTGGTTCCTCCACCTACTTGCCGCTCAAGGTCAACCAGGCCGGCGTTATCCCGGTCATCTTCGCGTCCTCGCTCATTTATATGCCGGTGCTCATCACGCAGATCGTCAACTCCGGTTCTGCAACGGTGCCGGATAACTGGTGGCAGCGCAATGTTATCGCGCACCTGCAGGCGCCGAGCTCCTGGCAGTACATCGTGGCGTACTTCGTGCTCACCATCTTCTTCTCGTACTTCTACGTTTCTGTGCAGTACGACCCAAACGAGCAGGCAGACAACATGAAGCGCTACGGTGGCTTCATTCCGGGCATTCGCCCGGGCCGCCCCACTGCGGAATACCTCGGCTTCGTCATGAACCGCCTGCTGTTCGTCGGCTCGCTGTACCTGGCCACCATCGCCATCCTGCCGAACATCCTGCTCGACCTTGGTGTTGGCAACAATTCCGCAAACGGCATGTCCGCGTTCGGTGGTACGGCTATCCTGATTATGGTCTCGGTTGCACTGACCACCGTCAAGCAGATCGAGTCCCAGCTTCTGCAATCTAACTACGAAGGACTTCTCAAGTAATGCGTTACGTACTCCTCGGCCCTCCCGGCGCTGGCAAGGGCACCCAGGCAGCTATCCTCAGCGAGAAGCTGAATATCCCGCACATCTCGACCGGCGACCTGTTCCGTGCCAACATTGGCGAGGGCACCCCGCTGGGCGTCGAGGCGAAGTCCTACATTGATGCCGGCAAGCTGGTCCCCACGGACGTCACCGCCCGCATGGTTGAGGATCGCCTTAACCAGGACGACGCCGCCAACGGCTTTCTCCTCGATGGCTTCCCGCGCACCGTAGAGCAGGCCGAGATCCTCACCAAGCTGCTCGCCGACAAGGGCCTCGAGCTCGACGGCGTTATCAACTACGAGGTGTCTGAGGACGTCGTCGTTGAGCGCATGCTGGCCCGCGGCCGCGCCGATGACAACGAGGAGACCATCCGCACCCGTCTCGGCGTCTACCGCGACGAGACCTTCCCGCTCATCGAGCACTACGGTGACCAGATCATCACCGTCAAGGCAGAGGGCACCGTTGAAGACATCAACGCTCGGACCCTCGCTGCCATCGGCAAGTAAGCCGAAGACGCAGCAGTCAAGCGCCAGGGAGATATACCCTGGCGCTTGCGCAGTTTTCACCCCTCCCAGAAAGGACCCCACATCATGGCACGTCGCCACAAAAAGATGGTCGCCCGCACCCCGGGCGAGCTGGATGCCATGCAGGCAGCCGGAGAGATCGTCGGCCGCACTCTCCAGGCCGTCAAGGCCGCTGCGAAGGCTGGCATGTCGACGCTGGAGCTCGATGAGCTTGCCGAAGCCACCATTCGCGACGCCGGAGCTATCCCGACGTTCAAGGGCTACGGCGGATTCCCTGGGTCCATCTGTGCCTCCGTCAACGATGTCGTCGTCCACGGCATCCCCTCGGCCGACGTGGTTCTCGAAGACGGCGATCTCATCTCGATTGATTGCGGGGCCACGCTGGACGGGTGGGTAGGAGACAGCGCCTGGACATTCGGCATCGGAAAGCTAGGCCCCCGCGCCGACGCCCTGAATAGGGCGACGGAATGGGTGCTCATGGAAGGACTCAAGGCCATGGTGCCGGGCAACCGGCTCACGGACGTCTCGCACGCGCTGGAGCAGGCGACGTATGATGCTGAGCTGAAGTTCGAGACCGAGCTTTTTATCGTGGATGGCTATGGCGGACACGGCATTGGCCGTGAAATGCACGAGGACCCGTATCTCGCGAACGAGGGGCGTGGCGGTCGCGGTCCGTTCATCATGGAGGGCTCCGTCCTTGCCATCGAGCCCATGCTCACGCTGGGCACGGAGGACAACGAAGTGCTGGACGACGACTGGACCGTGGTCACCACCGACGGCTCGTGGGCGTCGCACTGGGAGCACACCGTTGCCGCGACGGCGGAGGGCCCCCGTATCCTCACCCCGCGCTATTAAGTTCAACCACGCCGACTTCAGCTATGAACTGGGCTTCAGGCAGTTGGTCTTAAAAAATCCCAGCGAAAACTAATTCCCTGGCTATGTCACTGCTAGGTTTCGGTCTATACTGCCAGCATGTCGAAAATCAAGCTGACGAAGGTCGCCGCGCCGCTCGCGGCCGCGGCCGTCTCCCTATCCCTCTTGGCGACCCCCGCTGCCGGCGCTCAGACTCTTCCTGCCGCTCCGTCCGTGGAGCAGATGTCCTCGCAGATTCAGATTGGCAAGTTCCTGGGCCTGAGCGAAGAGCAGGCATGGGCGCAGCGCAACGATCTCATCAAGCAGATCAAGACCATCAACAACCCGCAGGTTATTCCGGTCCTCGAGCAGGCCGTCGATAACACGGTCAACGCCGTCTTCCCGGGTCTCGTCGCCCGCAAGAACGCTGAGATTCGCGCAGAGCAGGAGCGCCTCGAGCGCGAGCACGCCGCACAGGTTGCTCGCGAGCAGGCCGCCGCTCAGGAAGCCGCTCGCATTGCCGAGGAGCAGCGCAAGCGCAACGAGTTCGACCGCGGCCCCTGCCCGCGTGACGCTGACGCATGCGTCGATATCGATCGCAACCGTTCCTGGCTGCAGGACGACAACGGCAACGTCACCCATGTCGCCGAGTGGATCTCCTCCGGCGCTCGCACCCCGGAGCTGGCCACCCCGCGTGGCACCTTCTCTGTGCAGTACAAGGTCAAGGACGAAGTTTCCCGCGAGTTTGGCAACGCGCCGATGCCGTACTCGATCTACTTCACCAACACCGGCCACGCCTTCCACGAGGGCTCCCCGGCGTATGATTCCCACGGCTGCATCCACCTGCAGCACCAGGACGCCCTGGCTTACTGGAACGACCTGCAGGTAGGCGACAAGGTCTTCATCTACTAGTCTTTGTCACTGCGCGGCGTGAGCTGCGAACGCCTAGCGCCTCGTGCGCTCGGCGTTTATTTGGTTTTCGTGTCGTTCATGCGTATTATTGAACGTTGGTGTATGCGCGCGTGCTTGCACGCGGGTTGACGCACCACCGCAGTAGATACAAACATGCAGGCCACGGCGTACTTGTCCGGGCCTAGAAAAGTAGAGGTTATGGCTAAGGAAGGCGCAATCGAGGTCGAGGGTCGAATCATCGAACCCCTGCCGAATGCAATGTTCCGTGTCGAGCTCGACAACGGACACAAGGTTCTTGCTCACATCTCGGGCAAGATGCGTCAGCACTACATCCGCATCCTTCCTGAGGATCGCGTGGTCGTGGAGCTGTCCCCTTATGACCTGACCCGCGGACGCATTGTCTACCGCTACAAGTAAACACAGAAATTAAGCCTCCTTACCCAAGGCGACCATCACTGTGCGCGAGCGTGAGCTCGCGCTTTGGTCGTCCGTGCACCTCAGGCCGCGGTGGCCAGAGCCCGCACAGTAGCGTTTACCCACAGTTCCCGGCACGGACCGGGCGAAGCGTGAACGGTGTGTGGGACGGATAGGGAGAAAACCACCGTAACAACCCGAAAGGACACGCCACATGGCACGTCTCGCTGGTGTTGACCTCCCGCGTAACAAGCGTATGGAGATCGCACTGACCTACATTTACGGCATCGGTCCGGCTCGCGCCGCCGAGCTGCTGGAGAAGACTGGTATCTCTCCGGACCTGCGTACCGACAACCTGACCGATGATCAGGTTGCCGCTCTGCGTGACGTCATCGAAGCTACCTGGAAGGTCGAGGGTGACCTCCGCCGCCAGGTTCAGGCTGACATCCGTCGCAAGATTGAAATTGGTTGCTACCAGGGCATTCGCCACCGTCGTGGCCTCCCGGTCCGCGGTCAGCGCACCAAGACCAACGCTCGTACCCGCAAGGGCCCGAAGAAGACGATCGCAGGAAAGAAGAAGTAATACATGCCTCCGAAGACTCGTTCCGGCGCGCGTCGTACTGGCCGTCGCGTCGTAAAGAAGAATGTGGCCCAGGGCCACGCATACATCAAGTCCACCTTCAACAACACCATCGTGTCCATCACGGACCCGTCCGGTGCTGTCATCTCCTGGGCGTCCTCCGGTCACGTCGGCTTCAAGGGCTCCCGTAAGTCCACGCCGTTCGCAGCTCAGATGGCTGCTGAGTCCGCTGCCCGCAAGGCCATGGACCACGGCATGAAGAAGGTTGACGTTTTCGTCAAGGGTCCGGGCTCCGGCCGCGAGACCGCCATCCGTTCCCTGCAGGCTGCAGGCCTCGAGGTTTCCTCGATCACGGATGCCACCCCCCAGCCGCACAACGGCTGCCGTCCGACCAAGCGCCGCAAGGTCTAAGCAGACAGAAAGGATAGAGGTAAAAACTCATGGCTCGTTATACCGGCCCAGCAACTCGTAAGTCCCGCCGTCTGCGCGTCGACCTCGTCGGCGGAGATATGGCGTTTGAGCGCCGCCCGTACCCCCCGGGACAGGCAGGCCGCAACCGCATCAAGGAATCTGAGTACCTGCTGCAGCTCCAGGAGAAGCAGAAGGCAAAGTACACCTACGGTGTGCTGGAGCGTCAGTTCCGTCGCTACTACGCAGAGGCCAACCGTCGTCCGGGCAAGACCGGTGACAACCTGGTCATCCTGCTCGAGTCTCGTCTCGACAACGTGGTCTACCGTGCAGGTCTGGCCAACACCCGTCGCCAGGCTCGCCAGCTTGTCTCCCACGGTCACTTCACCGTGAACGGCAAGAAGATCAACGTTCCGTCCTTCCAGGTCACCCAGTACGACATCATCGATGTCCGTGACCGCTCCAAGAAGATGGAATGGTTCGAAGACGCTCAGGATCGCCTTGTTGATGCCGTCGTTCCGGCATGGCTGCAGGTCGTTCCCGACACCCTGCGCATCCTCGTGCACCAGCTGCCCGAGCGCGCTCAGATCGACATCCCGCTGCAGGAGCAGCTCATCGTCGAGCTTTACTCGAAGTAACCCTTCGTCTAACCCACATATTCACCCTCTACCGACGTCAAATAGCGGGCGTCGACAAGGAGAAGTTCCATGCTCATTTCCCAGCGTCCTCAGCTCACCGAGGAAGTTATCGACTCGGCTCGTTCCAAGTTCACCATCGAACCGCTCGAGCCGGGTTTCGGTTACACCCTCGGCAACTCGCTGCGTCGCACGCTGCTGTCGTCCATCCCGGGCGCAGCAGTGACCTCCATCAAGATTGACGGTGTGCTCCACGAGTTCACCACGATCTCCGGTGTCAAGGAAGACGTGGCCGAGATCATCCTCAACATCAAGGGCCTCGTGCTCTCCTCCGACTCTGACGAGCCGGTCGTGATGTACTTGAGCAAGGAAGGCGCCGGCGAGGTCACTGCAGGCGACATTCAGCCGCCGGCAGGCGTTGAGATCCACAACCCGGATCTGCACATCGCCACCCTCAACGACACTGCTCGTCTGGAGATGGAGCTCGTTGTCGAGCGCGGTCGCGGCTACGTCCCGGCCGCCCCGACGTCCGGTGAGATCGGCCGCATTCCGGTCGACCAGATTTACTCGCCGGTCCTCAAGGTCTCGTACAAGGTCGAAGCTACTCGTGTCGAGCAGCGCACCGACTTTGACAAGCTCATCATCGACGTCGAGACCAAGAACTCGATCACCGCACGTGACGCTCTGGCTTCGGCCGGCGGCACCCTGGTCGAGCTCTTCGGCCTGGCGCGCGAGCTGAACACGGCTGCCGAGGGCATCGAGATCGGCCCCTCCCCGCAGGAGACCGAGTACATCGCTGCTTACTCCATGCCGATTGAGGACCTGAACTTCTCTGTTCGCTCCTACAACTGCCTGAAGCGCCAGGAAATCCACACCGTCGGTGAGCTCGCTGAGTGCACCGAGTCGGATCTGCTGGATATCCGCAACTTCGGTCAGAAGTCGATCAACGAGGTGAAGATCAAGCTGAACAGCTTGGGCCTAGCCCTCAAGGACACCCCTGAGGACTTCGACCCGACCCAGCTTGAGGGTTATGACGCAGAAACCGGTGACTTCAAGGATCCGTCCGCGGGCGAATCCGAGTAAATAATCACTAAACGCGCTTAACACTTAAAAAGCACACGAGGAGTACACAATGCCTACCCCGAAGAAGGGCGCCCGTCTCGGCGGCTCCGCTGCGCAGCAGGCTCACCTGTTGAGCAACCTGGCAGCCAGCCTCATCGAGCACGGCGCGATTAAGACCACCGATGCTAAGGCGAAGATGCTTCGCCCGTACGTCGAGAAGATCATCACCAAGGCGAAGGGCGGCTCCATTGCCGACCGTCGCGAGGTTCTCAAGCTCATCCCGCGCAAGGATGTTGTTGCTCACCTCTTCGATGATCTCGCACCGCAGTTCGCAAACCGCGACGGCGGCTACACCCGCACCATCAAGCTGGACAACCGTCGTGGCGACAACGCCCCGATGTCCCAGATTGCCCTGGTGCTGGAGGAGACCGTTTCCTCCGAGGCCACCCGCGCAACCCGCGCTGCTGCTTCCAAGGCCGCTGAGGCCGAGGAGGCCACCGAGGCCGAGGCTACCGAGGAGAACTAATCTCCCCGGGGCCTAAAGCCCGCATACGCAAAGACCGCAACCCTGAATAAGGGTTGCGGTCTTTGTCGTCTGCGGAGATGTCGTCGCGCGCAGTCTGGATTCCCGGGAGAATTACATCTTCGGCAGGAACTGCTGGATCTGCGGCCACAGAGCGGCGCCCAGAGCCAGGATGCCGGCGGTGATGCCCACACCGAGCAGTGCCTGCTCCTCAGCGGAGGAGGAATCCGGCTTCTCACCCTCCTTGGAGCTCAGGGTCGGGAACTTCTTGGCCAGCTCCTCGTCGCTGGAGCCGTTGCCGTCCTTGGTGCCGCCAGTGGAGGAGCCCTTGTCGCTGTCGGCGTTGGAGGATCCGGTCTGGTTGCCGTTGTCTGCGGCCACAGCGTTCGGTGCAGCAACAGTGAGTGCGCCGGCAAGCGCGATGGCGGATACAGAGGCGCCAAACTTCTTGAACTTCGTCATCGTGTTTCCTTTCGATTGGGAAATATTGTCGGTCGTACGCCACGTGAGCGTGCTCACGTGAGGCATGGCACATAGTATGGCATTCATTTTGGCTGGCAATAGTATTGGAATTTCACCACAATTTTCAGCCGCAACACAGAATGCCTACTCAGCCGCGGTACAGCCGCACCGAATTGGTAGTATCCCGGAGTATGACTGCCCCCTCGCCTGATACCGTCCGTTTGCGTTTCGACCTCGCCTACGACGGCACGGACTTCCACGGTTGGGCCAAGCAGAAAGGCGGGCTGCGCACCGTCGAAGGCGTCCTCGCTGAGAAACTCTCGCTCATCGCGCAGACCGAGATCGATCTCACCGTCGCCGGCCGCACCGACGCCGGCGTGCATTCCGCGCATCAGGTCGCCCACGCGGACGTGCCCCGCGCGCTGCTCGAGTCCCGCAGCATCCACGGCGATCCGTCCACCCTTGTGCGGCGCCTGACCAAACTCCTGCCCGACGATATCCGCGTCCACGACGTGACGTTCGCACCTGAGGGTTTCGACGCGCGCTTTTCCGCTCTCACCCGTCACTACGTCTACCGCGTCACCACGTTCCCCGCGGGCCCGCTGCCCACCCGCGCGCGCGACACGGCCATGTGGCCCCACGCCGTGGACATCGACGCTATGCAGGAAGCCGCCACTGTGCTCGTTGGCCTCCACGACTTCGCGGCCTTCTGCCGGCCCAAGCCGCACGCGACGACGATCCGCGATCTGCAGTCCTTCACCTGGCACGATGTCTCAACGCCGCACGAGCCGGAGCTCTACGAGGCCCACCTCACCGCAGACGCTTTTTGCTGGAATATGGTCCGTTCCCTCGTCGGCTGCTGCCTGGCGGTGGGGGAGGGCCGCCGCGACGTCGATTTCGCTGCGGCGCTCCTCGGGGAGACGCAACGCTCGGATACATGCCCGGTGGCGCCCGCCAAAGGCCTGTCGCTCACCGGCGTCGATTACCCGGCGCCGGAGGATCTTGCCGCCCGCGCCGAGGCGGCCCGCAACCGCCGCTCGCTCGAGTAGCGGGCCAGCGCGCCCCGGGTTAGGATGAGCGCACATCGCATTGTTACTCGGGGGAGTTCACCATGGCGCGTCTGCGACCGACCACCAAAGCCCAAATTTCCGGTCACCGTTTCCTGCAACGACGGCTTGAGCATGGTCTCGTCCTCGGCGATATTCGCATGATTCACGATCCCCTCGCGCGCCGCAGCCGTGCTGCCTGGATCTCCGTGGGCCTCTCAGTCCTTATCGCCGCGGGGGCCGGCCTCATTGCCTGGCTCCAGCCCAATCCGGATCCGGGCGCGCAACCCATCGTCCGCACCGCGCAGGGCCAGGTCCTCGCTAATATCGACGGCACCTTCCACCCCGTGCCCAACCTCGCCTCGGCGCGTCTGCTCACCGGTGCGCCTGCCGATGCCGCCCCCATCGGCCCCGATATCCTCGCAGCAGCAACGCTCGGTGTGCCCGCCGGGCTTGCCGATGCCCCCGGCTTCCTCAACCCCGCACCCTCCAGCACCCCCTGGGCGCTGTGCCAGGAACCCACGCCCGAGGACACCGTCGCTTTCGTGACCTCCATTGACGCCGCCGGCGAGCCGACCGGCCGCACCATCGTCCACGCCCAGCACCCCGTGCGTCTCCTTGGCCCCGAGGATGCCGCCCTCGTCGTGGCGGAACGACGCACGTGGCTCATCACCGAGGATGGCCGGCGCCCGCTGGGTGAGGACGAGCTTGCGACAACCATCGCCCGCGTCGTGGGCATCGAGCCGGACGCCCCGCGCCGTGCGGTGCCGCCGGAGTTCCTCAATGCCGTTCCGGAGCTGCCAGCCTTCGCGCTGCCCGATGAACTCCCGGAGGTCTGGGATTCCGGCCAAGGCTTGTGGGCGCACATGGATGACGGCGTCGCACCGCTCACCGCCGCGCAAGCCGAAGTCCTCGTCGCCTCCGGCGCGCGCCTGCGCGACGTCCCCGCGGATGACGTCGCCGCGCAGCCCGATGCGGGGCTTTCACTGAACCTGCCCATGCGTCCGCTGCGCATCGCGCCCGCCGACGACCGCTGGCTGTGCGCGACGAGCAATGGCGTCGGCTTCGCGTGGCCGACCGGTGGCCTCGTGCCGCTGGCCGGTGAGTCCGTCGCCACGCACTTCGGCGGTCTCGACGCGGGCGGCGTCGCCGTGGACACGGGGCACGGCCGTCTCGTCGTCTCCGCCACTGGCACCCGCCACGCCGTCCCCTCGCAAGCCGAATGGGAAGCACTCGGCTTGCACGCCGCGGCCAGCGCGCCCTGGGCCATCGTGCGCCTGTTGCCTGAAGGCTCGGAGCTATCTCGTGCGGCAGCTCTGAACTATGAGGGGAACAAAGACTAAGGGCGCGGGACAAGTGGACAGTCATCGAGGATATCGTCCACGGAGCCATCGAGCCCTGCTGCACGTGCGAGTGCATTCTCGCTCCACGCGTTGTAGTCGGAGACAAGGAGCAACCAGTCGTCTTTCGCTGCGGCGGCACACAGCTCGGTCACGCAGGCTTCGTGGTCCGTCGGGCTGGGGCAAGACAACAGGACGAGCTTCGGCTTCGTTGAGGATGTCGTCGGCGTGCGCGGCCAAGTCAGACGCTGGCCGAGCGCGGAAGGGTTGGGGGACGTCGAGTGCGATGCCATCCGTGGGTGCATACTTGCAGTTCAGGGAGCTGGACGGCGTAGTGCAGTGGCCAGCGCTGCAGCGAGGGCGAGGACTGCGCACAATGCCGCAAGCCATGCTAGACGTTGGTGAGAGACAGTGTCGGTGCGCCGTGGGGTCGCCACGCTCACCGGTCGCGGTACAGAAGCATGTGGTTGTGCGGAGGCGCTCACGGCAGCGAGTGGCTCGACGAACCCAGAGCCCGGATGAGCTGTTGCGTGCAGGCGTTCGCGCAGCTGCGCCGGGGTGGCGTCGGGGAAGCGCTCGCGCAGGAGGGCCGCGGTGCCTGCGATGACGGGCGCGGCGAAGGATGTGCCGGTGAGCGGTTGCACTTCGTCGGCCGCAAGCGCCAGGGGAGAGGCTGCGTCGCCGCGCGCCCATCCGCCAGTGGGCGACAGCCCCAGCGGCACGGTCCCCGGCGCCGCGAGGCGTCCGGGAAGAGAGTAATCCGCATGGTCACGGGGTTCCTCTACGGCGGCGACGGAGACAACCGTGGGGCCGTGGGCAGGGTAGACGACGTCGCCGGGGGAACACCCTGTGTCCGTGCCACCGGTGTTGCCCGCGGCGGCGATGACGAGAGCACCGGATTCCTCGGCCCGGCGTAGGGCGTCATCGAGCGGGCGCGTGGTGAGCTTGGCCGCGACGGCGGGGGCGACGCAGGAGACGACGGAGACGTTGATGACGTCGGCGTCGGCCTCGACGGCGGCGGTGATGGCGCGCGCCAACGACTCGAGATCACCGGCGCCGCGGGCCTCGGCGTCGCGCGCGTCCGAACGATAGTGGGCGCTCGACTGGCGAATGGAGAGGATAGTGGCCGACGGTGCGATTCCAGTGTCGCGGGCGGCGATGACGCCGGCGACGACGGTGCCGTGGATGTCGCAGTCGAGATGCGGGTCCGGGGAATCCGGCGCGACGAGGTCCGGCCCGGACTCCAAGCGGGCGAGCTGATCATGGCGTGCGACTCCGGTGTCGATGACGGCGACGCGCACGCCGCGACCCGTCGCCAAGGCGTGGAGCCGCGCACGGTAGTCGGCTTGTTGCGCGGTGGGCGCGGGCGATCCTGCCCCGGGAGCCGGGACCATGCAGGCCGTTGCGGGTTCTTGGGCGAGGACGGGAGGGGCGAGAGCACACGTGGCAGCGATGGCCACGACGAGGAGAATGCGGCGCATGGTTAGCCCAGTCCGCGAATCAGGACGAAGACGCCGGTGATATGGATCGCGAGCGGCACGATGGCGGTGAGCGCCAGGGCCTCGGCGCGCTCACACCACACGAGCGTGGTCGGTTCGAGACGCGCGACGCGCGGTGCCCAGAGACAGGCCGTCGCAGCTGTTGCGGCAACGAGGGCGGCGGCGATGAGCAGGACCCACGTGCCAGTGGCGAACCCTGCACTCACGGCGATAACGGCAAGCACGCAGAGGGCGATGGCTCCGCCGGCGGCGCCCACCATGAGCAGCCACGTTCCGCGTGCCGAGGCATGGCGGGCGGCGTGGAGAAGAAAGGCGCCGCTCATCGCCGCGGCGAGTCCTGAGACCCAGCCACCGGGCAGACCCGCTGCGACGCCACGCACGAGGAATCCCAGTGCGGGCACGCAGGCGAGGGAACACGCGAGGAGAGCACCCTCGTAGAGCTCGCGGGCGCGCCGGGCACGGGAGTCAGCGAGAGGATCGAGGATATCCCCGAGCTCGTCCTCTGTGGGCTCCTCGCCGGCGGTGGGGAGCTGGGGCACGCGCAGCCCCGCCGCGTGCGTGGCGAGCGAGGGACCGGCGAGGATGATGGCGACGCACGTGGCGAGGGTGAGGGCGGCTGCGGCGCTGGCGTGCCCGGGGGCATCGGCAAGCGAGAGGGCGGCGCGGGGACCGGACAGACCGGGCAGCAGGCCGCCGAGCCCGGCGACGCAGGCGAGCAGCGCGCCCGTGAGCGTAGCGCCGGCGAGCAACGCGGTGCCCCGGCGCAGGACGTGGAGGAGACCCACCATCGTCGTCGCGGCGAGCGCGGCCGCGAGGAGTCCCAAGCGGGGCGTGCCCACCGCGAGACCCGCGGAGGCCGCTGCGAAGGCGACGCTCGCGGTGCCGAGCGCGCGTGCCCCGGGTGCCCAGGCGTGGAGCACGAGCGCACAGGCTGCGGCCGTTGCGCAGGCCGCGCCCCCGGCGAGGTGAAGCGGGAAGACGAGGCGCAGCGCGCTCGTGCCGAGCGCGGCCGCGAGCAGAAGACCGAGCGCGGACCACGTCGCGGCGAGTGCGCGGGCCGGGGCGCCGGTGCCGACCGCGGCGAGGGCCTCCGCCGCGTCCCGGATGACGGGAGCGGCGGTGGGCGTGTGCGGGCGCAGGAGGATGAGCGCGCCATCGGAGAGCGGGGTCTCGCGCAGCGGCACGGTGTGGTCGAGCGCGCGGCCGGCTGGTGTGACGGCGCGCCACGGCGTGGACAGCAGCGGCGCGCCGAGAAGATCGGTGACCTCGCCTAAGACCTCGTCGAGGCTGGCCTCGGCGGGCAGTGACACGTCGATTTGTTTGTGGAAGCGGCCGGCGTGCGCGCGGACGGTGACGCGCACGCTCGTAGCGGTCATCATGGCGGAATTTTCCCCCGGTATTTTTCGTGGTGGCGCCCCAGAAATGTTCTGGGACGGCTGGGCGTCCCCCTTGCCCAATGGCTCACATTGTGGCTTACTTGTAGGCGCATGTCCACCGCTACGGCGGCGGACGGGCCGTGAGCAGGGGGCTTACGGCTGGGGGATGCCGGTTGTGGGGTGGCCCCAGTACCTGGATCAGTTCTACGAGGGGGAGTACTCCATGCCCGTGATCACCATTCCGCGCGCGCCGCGCGACCCGGCACCGCCGCTGCCCAGCGGCTCTTTACAGGCCGAGGCTGTGCCGGACGCCGCGAAGCCCAAGCCCGTGCCGCTCGTGCGTCTGTTGTTACCCGTCGTCATGATCGTAGCCATGCTCGGCATGGTCGCGCTCATGGTGCTCGGCGGTGGCGGGCGCGAGCTCAACCCGATGATGCTCATGTTCCCGCTCATGATGCTTGCCTCCGTCGCGACGATGTTTGCGCCGCAGGGCTCCGCCGATGATCCGAACGAGCGGCGCCGCACCTACCTGCGGCACCTCAAGGCGTTGCGCGGCAAGGCGGAGGAGCATGCCGCTGCCCAACGTGCGCATGCGGTTCACCACTATCCGCGGCATGACGAGTTGGTCGCGTGGGTGGGCTCCAACCGCCTGTGGGAGCGCGACGCGCAGGATGACGATGCGCTCGCGGTGCGCGTGGGCGAGGGTGCGGTGGCGCTGTGCACGCCGATTACCTTCCCCGATATCGACGCGCCCGAGGACGTCGATCCAGTGTGCACGGTAAGCCTGCGCCAGCTCGTCCATTCCGCGGGGCAGCTGCCGGGGATGCCCATCGTCATTCAGCTGCGTGCGTTTCGCTTCCTGGGTATCGGCGGTCCACGGGCGCGGGAGCTTGCTCGAGCGATGGTCATGGAACTCGCCGCAGCGCACGGCCCGGAGACGGTGGGCATCTCGGCGCTGGGGGAGGGCTGGGAATGGCTCAAGTGGCTGCCCCACACGCGCGAGCCCCGGGCGGCGCGCTATCACGTGCTGCTCGTCGACTCGGTGACGACGACGGGCCTAGAGGACTTCTTCCACGATGAGACGCTCACGACCATCATCGACGTGGGCGCCCGCCCGTCCACGGCGTTGGGCTTGCGCGCGGAGCAGGAGGGACTCTTCCTCGTCACGGATGAGACCGGGGCCTTGCGCGTCGTCACCGAGGCTGGCGACGAGGAGCTCGGGCTTGCCGATGCCGCCCCGGAGGCCGCCGCCTTGCACCTCGCCCGCCAGTTGGCGCCGTGCCGGCGCCCCGAGGGTGCGGTGTCTACCGCACGCGTGACGGACGGGGACTTGCTGCGGTTGCTGGGGCACCGGGATATCGGCGAGCTTGCCGCGCGCTTGTGGCCGGGGCGTGCGGGACGAGAGAGACTCAATGTGCCCTTGGGCGTGGACACGGACGGGGTCCCGGTATACCTCGACATCAAGGAGGCCGCGCATGGCGGCGCGGGCCCGCACGGCCTGTGCATCGGCGCGACGGGTAGTGGAAATGCACACTGTGGATTGTGGCTACCATAGAGTGCATGGAAGACAAGCAACCTTTACGAGCTGCAATTTATGCTCGCATTTCCCTCGACAAGAAAGAGGAGGCGGGCGTCAAGCGTCAGGTCCACTTAGCGACCAAGCAGGCCGAGGCCGACGAAGCCACTGTTGTCGCTACATATGTGGACAACAATGTTTCGGCTTTCAGTGGTGAGTTCCGGCCGCAATACGACGCATTGCTCCAGTCCATTAAGAACAGAGAGTTAGACGTCATCTATGTCTATGCGCTTGACCGTTTGACCCGACGCACCAAAGACACCTTGGCGCTGTTTGAACTCTGTGAAAAGCACCGGGTAAGGATCAAAGCTAACCGAGGTTACGGTATCGACCCCTCTGACCCGGCATCGAGGCTCACGATCATCATTCTTGGTCTTATTGCAGAACAGGAATCTATCGACCGTGCTGCAAGAATTAAGGCGGCCTATGTGGATCGTGCACGCACTGGCAGACCGAAGACTGGCGGTTACCGCATGATGGGCTACGAAGCTGACGCCAAGACCATTGTTCCCGAGGAGGCTCAGGCTGTTCTCGACGCTGCTGAAATGATCGTGTCTGGAAAAACCTTGCGTGAGGCTGTCCACGAAGTCTTCGACAAGCGGGGCATTCTCACGACCCGTGGCAACCCTATGACACCACCGACTCTGCGTGACATCCTGCTCAACCCGCGTATGCGAGGGTTGTCGACGTTCACTCCCACCAACCCTGACACCGGCTATCGCGTCAACAAAGATCGTGAAGTTGTTGGTCCTGGTCAGTGGCCTGCCATCATCGACGAGGAACTCGGCGAGAAACTTGATGCAGTGCTTCGTGACCCCTCGCGGCGTCGCAACCACGTCGGCGCTGCGCCCACCAAATATCTCTCTAGTGTCCTTATCTGTACGTGTGGTGATCCAATGCACGCCCGTGTCCGCACACGCAAAGATGGAAGCAAGCAGCGCCATTATTCGTGCAAGCGCCTCCGCGTTGGTGAGCGTCACACGGCCATCGGCGAGGAGGTTGATGATCTTGTCTCACAGGTCATCATCGCTCGGATGTCTAAGCCTGATGCACTCGAAGTGCTGCGTAGTGCTCTCACGCCAGAGGACGACACGCTCAGTGAGCGGATGCAGTCTCTCTTCCAAGACCGTACGGCGCTGTTAGCTCGTCGCGAGGCGCTAGAAGAGTCGGTCATCGATGGCGAACTTGACGCGTCAACATTCGCTCGTGTTGAGAAGAAGATTGCCGCTCAGCTTGCCAAGGTTGATGAAGAGCTTCAGTCCATCACTGAAGCGCTCGGCGCTGATCCGTTGGCCGCTGAATTGACGGAGGATGTCGTCTTTGCTGAATGGTGGGAGAGTGCCAGTGTTGAAGATAGGCGACGCCTGACAAAGTTACTCATGGAGATACACATTCAGCCCGGCAAGCAGGGCGCTAAGAAATTCGATCCCACGCGAGTGAAAATTACGTGGAAAAACTAATCCTACTGTCCATAATCGTCAATTCACTAATTGTGATACAATCCATAATCGTCAATTCACTAATTGTGATACAATCGTGATAATGGCCCACCATTCTGGACAGTCTTTTGCCCGAGTTCCGGCCCCGGACGGCCTGCTCCAAACCCAAGTGTCCACAATCGAGCCATGTTGTAACTAGCGAAGGGGTGCACATGCTTATCGGATACGCCCGAGTCTCGACGGCGCGTCAAGGGCAATCCCTCGATACCCAGCGTGAGGCACTTCTGGACGCGGGGTGCGACCCCGAACACATCTATAGCGACACTATTTCCGGCGCGAAGTGGTCTCGCCCCGGCCTTGACGATGCTCTCGCTTGCATGCGCCCGGACGACACTCTCGTTGTCACCCGTCTCGACCGCCTGGGGCGCAACCTTGTGGAGACGGTGACCACTATCTCAGACCTTGCCGACAACAGCATCAACGTGCGAGTCCTGGAGCCTGCTCTCGATACCTCTCGCCCTGCCGACAAGGTGGTCATCAACGTGATGGCGAGCTTGGCTGAGTGGGAACGAGACCTGCTTATTCAACGCACCCGTGAGGGCGTCGCCCATGCCCGGGCGCAAGGTCGAGTTGCAGGGCCGAAGCCAAAGCTCACTAAGGAGCAGAAGCAACAAGCTGCGCTGCTGGTCGAGAACGGCCAGTCGGTGATGTCCGTGGCGCGCGGCTTCAACGTGTCTCGGCAAACTATCTACCGTGCTATTCACGAGGTTGAGGCTGACGCGAAGAAGCCATAGCTCTGCTAATCCTCACTGCTGGTGTGTTTCACTTCCTCCGGCTGCGGCCACAAGGAGATGCCCAGTGCCAACTCTATTTGTGCGATGTGTTCGGCGCGGGGCCAGGTGTGTCCCGTCAGTATGTTGTGTAGTGAAACATGGTTGACCCCGGTGGCATCAGCAAGTTGTCGTAGCGACCATTGGCGGGCCGATACAACCCCACTGAGACGCTCCATCGCGATGCGGAGTGTCTCCGATTGGTCCCGCCGGGCAGCAGTGTCACCACGCAGCGGCCAGTCGGGATATATCTCGACTGGCCGCACTGTCTTTGGACGCGCCATAAAACCGCCTTTTATCTGCACTTTGGGGTTGTTTTCGTGAGTACTGTTTTGTATGATGGTGTTAATAACAATTAACATTATCCATCTTGCATGTTCATGTCCAGACCTTGTGTTTAACTCGACATGTAACGCAATCCGAGTACAACAAATGGGGTATCCGTGAATCATCAGAAACTATCCAACGTCGCCATCTGGGAGACTGCCGACAAGTATCTCCGCAAGATAGTTGAGCCTCACCTCTACGGCGACTTCATTCTGTCGTTCACGGTGCTGCGCCGCATTGAGTGCGTCCTGGAGAAGACCAAGCCTCAGCTGCTGGAGTACATGAACAGCCTTGTCGCAGATGAAGTGAAGCAGGGGTTTCGCGACAAAGACGCTAGTGCTCTGGTGCCGCTAACGGAGAAGTCACTCGCCAAGCTGGACAGCTTTGCTCGCCACGGGCTGCGGTTGCCGTTCTACAACACCTCCGTGCACTCACTAGCGCGCATGGCTGAGACCAACGCCATCACCTACGAGGCCATGGAAGAGTACATCGGAGCCTTCTCTACCGACATTGCCGATGTCTGGGAGAACTTCGAGTTCATGAAGAAGGTTGAGCTGCTCGCCCAAGAGGATTTGCTGGTGCAGATGGTCAAGCACTATGCGAGAATCGACCTCTCGCCGGAGAACCTCGATGAGTACTCCATGGGTAACCTATTCGAGGACCTCATGTACCGCTCCTTCTCGCAGAAGGGTTCTGCCGCAGGTGCTTTCTACACCCCACGCGACGCCGTACAGCTAGTGGTGGACGTGCTGCTCGCCAGCGATGACAAGGAACTCTACAACGTCAACGCGCGACCAATTCGCTCTGTCTATGACCCCACCGCAGGTACCGCAGGAATGCTCATCTACGGCGCCAAAGGTATCCGTTCCGTCAACCCTAACGCGACTGTAGACATCTTCGGTCAGGAACGGATGGCGATTGGTTACGCTACTGGCAAGTCGGACGTGCTCATTGCAGGCGGTCGTACAGACTCGCTACGGAAGGGCAATACTCTGACCGATGACCTCTACGAAGGTCAAACCTTTGACTATGTACTCTCTAACCCTCCATTCGGAACCGATTGGGAGGATGAACTCGCCTCCGTTACGGAACAGTCTAAGAAAGAAGGCTCCCGATTTAGCCACGGTCTGCCAAGTAAGGAGGACGGCCAGATGCTGTTCTTGTGCCATGTAGCCCACAAGCTGCGCCCGGCAAGCGAGGACGGTGCGGGCGGACGAGGCGTTGTCTTCTCTAATGGTGGGCCACTGTTCAACGGCTCAGCGGAGTCTGGCCCCGGCAATATCCGCAAGTGGCTGTTGGAGGAAGACCTCATCGACGCCATCATCCAGCTGCCCAACAACATCTTCTTTGGTACTGACATTGCCACCTACGCATGGATTCTTGACACCAACAAGGAGCCTCACCGCAAAGGCTTCATTCAGCTCATCGATGCTTCTGAGTTCTGGGAGCCGATGCCCAAGACCTTGGGTAAGAAGCGCCGCTACATCAGCGACGATCAGAAGCGGGCGATTGTCGAAACCTACTCCGACTTCAAGGAGTCGTCTATTTCCAAGATTCTCACTGCTGATGACTTGGGGTACAAGGACGTGCCCGTGCAGAAGCACGCTCGGCTGGTGGTGAAGGTCGATGAAGAAACCACGCAGAAGGTGCTTGCCATCAAGGGTATGACCGCCGCCCACGCGCAGCTGCTTGAGGGACTGGACGGTGTGAGCTTCGTTGAGTTGGAGAAGACCGTCACTCAGCGTGCAAAGGAACGCAAGCTCAAGGTCACCCCGGCGAAGAAGCGAGACCTACTGTTCGCTGCCACCGTGGAAGACCCGGAAGCAGAACTGACCTTCGACAGCAAGGGCAAGCCGGTACTTTCGCCTGACTTCTCGATGACTGAGCGGGTAGCACTCTCTGAGAATGTCACTGAGCACATGGAGCGCGAGGTCCTGCCGTACGCTCCGGACGTGGTGTGGGACGAGAACAATGCCAAGGTTGGTTACGAAATTCCCTTCACTCGCATCTTCTACAAGCCGGAGGTTGTCCGTGCGCTGGATGCCATCGACGTAGACGTCCAGCGCGTCATGGGGGAGCTGGCTGAGCTATTCGCGGAGGTGAAGGAGTAGTGAAACGCCTGAAGACGATCAAGCTGGGCTATTTGGTCAATTTCCGTAATGGTCACGACGTAAAACAAACCACGAGTGGTCTAGTACCGCTATACGGATCTGGCGGCATTTTCGGATCTACTGATGAGATCATGGGCGTCGGTCCCAGCGTCTTGTTTGGACGCAAGGGCACCCTTGACAGGCCTAATTACGTCGAAGGTCCTTTCGCGCATGTGGATACGGCATACAGCACCGTGATGTTGGAACGTACTCATGCACGTTTCCTCTATTACTGGGCAACTACGGTGCCGTACTGGTTGTACTCAACACAAACAGCCATTCCCAGTATGACTTCCTTTACTTTGAGTCAACTTAGTGTCCCTGTCTATGACCTCGACACCCAACGCCGCATCGCTGAGTACCTCGACACCGAGACTGCGCAAATTGACACGATGATGGCGAAACTCGATGAGCTGGTCGAGCTGCTGGGGGAGCGACGAGAGGCAGTACTCCTAAGCAGTTTCTTTACTTCAGGTGATTCAAGTGCCCAAGCTCTCTGGCCTATGTCTCATCTCGGCGCGCATTCCGAAGTTGTTAGTCGAGGGGCTGCACCTGCGTATGTTGATGAGAATGGGCTTCGAGTTATCAACCAGAAATGTGTTCGTCCCGGTGGCCTGATTGACTTTTCCCTTGCACGGCAACACGACTTAGCAAAGAAATCGATCAAAAGGTCGCTTTATCTCCAAGAAGGCGACGTGGTCGTCAATTCAACCGGTACGGGAACTCTTGGACGTAGCGCTTTGGTTACCGAACTGTCCGAACCGACAATCCTAGACGGACACGTCACGCTAGTAAGGCCTAATGGTTCGAGTTTGCTCGGTGCATTTTTGGCATACTTCCTCAGGGCGCAGGAGCAGTGGCTAGTGCGAGAAGCCCGTGGCAGTACCAACCAAATCGAGTTAGGCAAAGACACTTTGCTAACCATGCCAGTCCCACTCCCACCCCTCGACGAGCAGCGACGCATTGCCGAGCGACTCGACGCCGCTACCGCCCGCATCGACACCATGATTGACAAGTGCAACGAGCTGCGCGACCTGCTCAAAGAGCGCCGCGCGGCACTCATCACGGCTGTAGTCACCGGCCAGAGAGAGGTCCCTCATGTCTAACGCATTTTTGGAAAAAGGCCTGGAAGATACCATCTGCGACGCACTCAGCCAGCGTGGGTGGACCTACGAGAACAACGGCTCCGACGCCGGGTTCAACCCCAGCCTCGGGCTGCACACTGCTGACGTGCTGCACTGGCTCCAGACGCAGTACCCGGATGCCTATGACAAGGCCGTGCCCGACAAGCTGACCGGCAAAGACCGTGAGCGCGCTGAGTTATCGCTGCTGGCTGAGTTGGCCGCTCAACTGGACAAGAAGCCGGTGGTAGGCCGCAAGACTGGACAGCCAAACGCAGGACTGCTGCACATCCTCCATAGCGGCTTTACGTACTCTCGCCCGGGCCGTCCAACAGCGAAGTTCGGGCCGATGGTTGCCTTCCCGCCGGAAGACCCGCTCACGCTTACAGCCGTCAAGAAGGCCGAGGGCAACACCCTGCGCGTCATGCGCCAGGTGCACTTCTCCACCGAAAAGACCCAAGACACCATCGACCTGGTGCTCACGGTCAACGGCATCCCGGTGGCCACGCTGGAGCTGAAGTCCGACTCCACGCAGAACGTTATCAACGCCATCACCCAGTACCGTGAGGACCGCAAACCCAATGCCCATGCCCGCATCCTGCAGCCGGGGCGCTGTCTGGTCCACTTCGCGGTCTCCGACGACGAGGTCTACATGACCACGAAGCTGTCAGGAGCCAACACCTTCTTCCTGCCCTTCAACAGGGGTAAGGCCGACGGCCATGCCGGTAACGACCCCATCGAGGACGGTATTGCTACCCAGTATCTCTGGCAGGAAGTGCTCTCCCGCGAGATGTTCCTGCGCATCCTCAACTCCTATGCCTTCTTCGAGCCGAAGGAGAAGAAGATAGGTGCAGATGGCACCCTCATCTTCCCGCGCTTCCACCAGCTGCGAGCCGTCGAGAACGTCATGGGCGACATTGAGGTCAACGGTCCGGGCAAGTCCTACCTCATCTGGCACTCCGCTGGCTCCGGCAAGACCAAGACGATTGCATGGCTGGCCCACCGAATGATTCGCCATGTTGGCCAAGACGGCTCGTCCACCTTCGACTCTGTCATTCTGGTTTCCGACCGCACCGTGCTGGACAAGAACCTCCGTGACAGTGTGCAGATGCTCCGTGCCTCTGAAGGCCTGGTCACGCCGATTACCCGCGACAAGGACTACAAATCGAAGTCCGAGAAGTTGGCCGACGTGCTGGAGACCGGCAACACTATCCTCACCTGTACGCTGCAGACCTTCCCCGAGGTCATCAACAAGATTGAAAGCGACGCCAAGCTGCGCTCACGCCGCTGGGCCATCATCGCCGACGAGGCCCACGCCTCCCAGACAGGCAAGACTGCAACAGCACTGCGACAGCTGCTGGCGGACATTGGTGAAGATGCCCCCGAGGACGAGGAGATGAGCGGCGATGACCTGCTGCTCTACAACCAGCGCCGGATGACCGAGGCCGTCAATATGACCTACGTGGCGTTGACCGCTACTCCGAAGCCGAAGACTCTGCAGCTGTTCGGCACCAAGCATGACGCTGCCACCGATGTCGGCTACGAGTACCGGGCCTTCGATACCTACACCATGGCCCAGGCCATCGACGAGGGCTTCATCCTCGATGTGCTCCAGAACTACTCCACCTACGAGATGTTCGCCCGTGTCGCTGAGAAGGCCGAATCTGAAGACTCCGAGGTCGAACTCATAAAGGGCGTGTCTGACGTCTATAAGTTCGTGCGGCTGCACGACACGGCACTAGCCCAGAAGGTCCAAATCGTCGTTGAACACTTCAAGACCAACGTCCTGGGCAAGCTAAACGGACAGGCTCGTGCGATGGTGGTCACGTCATCACGTGAGCAGGCCGTGAAATGGGCGCGTGAGTTCAATCAGTACCTCGAAGACCATAACTACAAGCACCTGTTCAAGGCGCTGGTGGCCTTCTCCGGGTCGTTGACCCTCGACGAGACGGGTGATCACGAGTACACCGAGGCCAACATGAATGGTCTGGGAGATGTCGAGAAGGCCTTCAAGGATGGCGACATGGACTACCGCGTCCTCATCGTCGCGGAGAAGTTCCAGACCGGCTTCAACGAGCCGCGCCTGCTGGCAATGTACGTGGACAAGAAGCTCAAGGACCTAGAGGCCGTACAGACACTGTCCCGACTTAACCGCACCCACGAGGGCAAGACGGCGCCGATGGTTGTGGACTTCGTCAACGACGAGAACGTCATCCTCGATGCCTTCCAGCGCTACTACCAGGATGCCGCGATCACTACGCCTACTGATCCTGCGGTGCTGGAGCAGATGGGAGTACAGCTTGATGCCTTGGAGTACTACACAGAGGACGATATGAACGCCATCGCCCGTGCCGTAGCTGATGGTAAGGATGCTACCCATACCGACTTCATGGCACCGCTGCAGCGTATTGCCGCTGAGTGGAAGGACGACCTACGCGAAGCCCGTCTCAAGGGTGACGAGGAAGGCATCGAGATAGTCAAGGGCTTCCGCAAGCTCACCCGTAAGTACGTGTCTGCCTGGGAGTTCCTGACTCAGATTCTCGACTACCGTGACCCAGTCATCCATAAGCGTGCGCTGTTGCTGTCCCATCTGCGCCGCCTGCTCATCGACGAGGCTGGTGGTACGCCGCAGGACTACGGCCAGATGGTGCGACTCGAAGGCTTGTCCATGCAGCCTGCGATGATCAACCAGTCACTTGGCCTGACCTCCAACAGCGACGCCGAGAACGGCGAGTGGACCGGTGAACAGTTTGAGGCCGAGATTAAGACCGGTACAGGCGCTGAGCCGGAGCTGGGGCCGCTGCAGGAGGTCGTGGAGCGCATCAATGAGATGCTGGCTGCACGTGGCAAGGAGACAGACCTCAAGGCTGCTCAGGGCTTCGTTTCGACCACCTGGGGCAACATCAAGGCCGACGAAGCAATCATGGCCCTCGTCCGTGATAACACCGATGAACAGATTCGGAACTCCTCTAGTTTCGGTGACATGCTCATGCGCATTCTCTGGCATCAGCGTCAAGGGCGTGAGGAAATTGATGACCTGGTGTTGTTCGATGACGAGGGCATCAAGTTCTTCCGCGACCAAATCCTTGAGCAGCTCATCCGGGACAAGCATGAGGGTGAAGGCGGTAATTAGATTACGCCCCTAAGTCCCGTATCTGATTCATCGCGGGTACGGGACTTTCTTCGCACCGGCTTGGCAAGAGATGACCCGGATGTTGGCAGAACTGACCTAACGACGCAGAGCGTCGTTCTGGACTGATGACTGAACATCCGTCACAGTACGAAAGGTCCTGGTCATGTCTGTACCGTCTCCGCTCCCATCCCCGGCCGCCCTCATTGCTGAAATCCCCGGCATCCTCGGGTTTCACCCTGCCAACTCCGTCGTGTTCATGCTGCTCAAGCGCATCGATGACAGCACCTGTAGCCTCGGGCCTGTCTTGCGCATGGATGTCGGTGACTCCAATTCCCTGCCTGACATCACAGCTTGCATCAACAGCTTCGGTGCCGACGCCGTCTTCGCCGTGGTTGTTGCTGAGTCGTCGAACTACCCGTTCATCAGCGAGGTCGTCACGGCTAGCATCGACAACCTCGACGTTGTGTGGCACTGTCGCGGCATCAGTGAAGACGAGTGCTACACCGCATTGTGGACCGACCGGCCTGCATCCACGTACGACCCGAGCTTCCTAGCTGGTCTGATTGCCCCTGTTCACGCGGCCGTTAGCACCAAGGAGTTGCTCTCTAAGGGGGATCTCATCGCTCCTGACCGCGATGAGGCTCTAGACCCACTGCGGTGCGATCCGGCTCGTTCAGAAGAGGGCGAGGCTCTCATGCGTCACGCCACTGAGCTGTTGGACGAGGTTGGCCCTATCCGTGACCTCATCCTGCCACTGCGTCAAGACCTGGCCGCAGGGCGCCGCGACGAAGCGCAGGCCCGCCTCGTTGCCGCCATGGTGGCTAGTGCTGACGTCCGCGATCTCACTCTTGGCGAGCTGCTACAACACCCTGAGATAGCCGACGAGCTGCTCACAGACCTTGCTCAGCAACTACCTAACCCAGAGTTACGCGCGGGCGCACTCAGCATGCTTGCGTGTCTATTGCTGGCCGGTGGACACAATACCCGTGCAAGTATCGTGATCAAGGCTGCTGGCGAAGCATCCAGCGATCACAGACTCACGCAGCTGCTTGTGGAAGCCTCTATGGTCGGGGCGCTTGAGGTCCTGGTCCCTGCCCTCGAAGAGGGTGTTCATATCGGTCGAGTTAAGGCGGGAATTCCCGAACCGGTTGCCTAATTCATCTAGCCCTGATTTGCCTTTGTGCAGGTCAGGGCTATTTTTTCTATGCGCCGGCACTCACTGTTATTGAACGTGGCTGCGCTGGCGGCGCTCACCTTGGGTTGAACTGTCCCGAGGCGCCACCAGCGCATCGGTGGGTGCGGTGCAGGGTGTGTGGATTCCTTCTTTGGCAGCAGAGCTGCCTCGGAGCGGGGACTGAAAGAAGATTCGTATCTGACCAGGGAGGTTCCCATGTCCAATCCATTCAACAACGGTACTGTCGTCGGCCACGCTGCATCTGAGCCGAAGATTTTCCCTAATCGTGCTGGCGGTGCGACGGTGAAGCTGTCTGTGTTTGCTCGCAACAGCTTTGTTAACAAGAACACAGGCGAGGTCGAGTCGGAGATTGTCGAATTGGCAGGCTACATTGCAGATGTCGAGGTGCCAGGCGTGTTTGCCCATATCCGCACCGGCGACCGCGTTGCGATTTCCTACAGCTTGCGTACTGATCGCTTTGTTGACACCCAGGGCGTCGAACAGTTTAAGCTCATAGCTCGCATCGACACCGTGCAGTTGATCGATTCCAAGAGTGAATCCGCAGCTCGTGCCGCGAAGCGCGGCGCCAAGACTCAGGTCAAGACCAAAGCTCAGGCCAAGCAACCAGCTTTTGCCGGTGCAAATGCCGCAACGGATAACCCTCCATTTTAACTTAACTTTTAACGGTTCTGCAAGCCCCTAGGGGTGAGCAGGGCCGTTATTTTTTGGCCGTCGAGCTTTCCCTGTGCTGGCTGGCGGAAAAGACTGGTGATGTCGAGACGAACGCTGGAGACGACGTTGGAGCGTACGCTCAGCGGTATGGTGTAGGATACTGTGGAGCGAACGCCACAATCGACTGCGGGCGGTACGGTGCAGGAAACTGTGGAGCGTACGGTGCAGCGAACAAATGCCATCTGTACGCTCCAGGGAACGCCTGAGCGTACATTCCAGCAGCGTGCTCCCGTAGGAACGCTGGGGCGTACGCTACGACGAACGCTTGCGACAGGAACGCTGGGACGTACGCCTGAGCGTCGATCTGAGACGACGCTTTTGTAGTGAACACTGACCAGAACCCTCAGCAGTAGGGCAGGGCGTACAGCCCCGGCGACTCTAAGCAGTACACCCGGCAGCACGCCTAACAGTACTGCTGAGCGTACTCTCTGGAAGACGCTCAGCAGTACCCTTGCCGCTACAGCTGACGGTCGCCATCACCACGCTGGCGTGCTCGGCGTTCTTGAGCCTCAGCGCTGCGGCGCTTTTGCCGCTCGATGAAGGCGCGCTCCTCGGCGACGGTCCGACCGTACCTGACCGGATTACCACCGAGAAGCGGGTTGCTGAACGCTCGCTCAACGAATTTGTCGTACATGTCCTGCACACCCGGCTGTTTGAGCATGTAATCCAAGAACTCCGAGTCCACAACCAACATGTGATCACGTACAGCCTTTGCCGTGGCCAGGGCCTTCTTCTTCGCCTGCTCGACGATCTCCGCTGCTTTGGCCTGTGCGGCGGCCAGGATTCCGTCAGCGTCGGCTTGCACGGCGGCACGTTCCTGTGCCGCTTGTGCACGGTCAGCTGCCGCTGCTTCGCGATCAGCCTTGGCCGCTTCGATGTCGCGGCGTGCTTGGATCATGGTTTGCTCACGTGAGGTTTTGAGGAAACTCTGTGTCTCACGCTTGGCCTTTTCGTGAACAGTCTTGGCCTTATCCAGCTCCGTTGCAGCGGCGGCACGGTCGGATGCTGCGGCTGATTTCTCTAGCTCAGCTTCTTCCCGCTCCTGAGCAGCTTCGCCAAACAGATTGTTCGCTTCAGTGAGCTTGTCTGCGGCTTGTGCACGCTCAGCCTCAGCAGTGGCCTTGATCTGCTTAGCCTCGTCCTCGGCCTCCTGACGCGCCCTACGGCGAGCCTGCTCGACTTGTCGCTGTACCGTTTCACGTGCCCGTTGCAGTTCCTGCGCGGCGGCCTGGCGATCAGCAGCTGCAGCGTCACGGTCTGCCTGCGTCTCCGCCTGTGCCTCATCAAGACCCCGGTCGAACCCTTCCTTGCGTCCAGCAAGCAGCCCATCACCGTAGCCGAGTCGATGAGCCGCCTCGCGGTCTTCCTTCAAAAATTGTTCAGCCTCAGCCACGACCTGCTCGCGCTGAGCCAGGAGACGCTTCTGGTCTTCGATCCTCTGAAAGCGTTCCAGGGTGAGGGATTCATCGTGACGCTCCGAGACCTCCAGCTCAATTGGATAGCACTTGGCGTACATGTACTCACGCAGGCCGCGCTGGGCATCGAGAATCTTCTGCTGGCCGCTGATCTGCTGACCACGCTTAGGGCCGGACGTGTACACAGACTCCGGGTGCGTCGAGTAGGACAAGCCCGGTGCACACCTGAGCTTGCCAGGATGTTTCGGGTCGGGAGAGAGCGTGTCCGCCATAAATTGCACATGCGGGGTGCTTTCATCGAAATTGAAATCACCACCGCTGACGGCATCGCGACCACCGGGAATGAAATTATCGGCGATCCACTCCATCGCCTCGCGCAGATACCGCTGCGCCTCGTCGTAGTCACGTGCAACCAAGCGTGGACGTTTCACTACCTTCCCGTCCACTGTGGAGCTGTAGAAGTCGGGTATCTCTGTGCACATGCTCTTGGGGAGATGCACCACAAAGGTGGACGTTTCAAAGACGTCCACGTGGGAGGGTGACTCCGCTGCGGCGTATGCGGCCGCCCAGGACAAGTGGGACCGCGCCGCCGCAGAACTCAACACCGTGCTCGCCACCATCTCCGCCACGGTGGCCGACAGCAACGACCGTATGTCCGACGTCAACCGTCGAGCAGCGGCGAGCTGGGGATAGGTCGCGGCCCGTGCGGGCGAAGCGTTCTCGGTGCACCGTTAGAGGGAATGGACAGACGAGGGCATGCGTGATGGGGACGCTGCCTTGGATACGAGACGCGCATTCGCACGGACCGGGCTGAGACAATCGGCTACTAGCTGCACAAACCTGAAATAACGCTGTATTCTTTCGCTTTCCTGCGGCCGCTGGGGCGGCCGCGCACGGGCGGCGGGCTTACCTGGGGAGGGGCCCGCCGTGCCGTGGCTGGGAAGCGGAGAATACGGCGTTTTGGGTTTTAGCCGCTGGTCGGGTTAGAATTTTCACCCTGTGTGTTCATCGCGCGCGCCGTGGAGCGCTGCGCGAGCTTCCTCCTACAGGTCTCCACCGGCCGCTGCAGTGGGGAAGCCAAGGTTCACAGCGATGGCCGGCAGCCTACTTAAGAGACTTTTAAAGGAGTCATCTTGTCTACTTTCCACCCGAAGAGCGGTGACATCACCCGCCAGTGGTACGTCATCGACGCTACCGATGTGGTGCTGGGCAAGCTTGCTTCCACCGTGGCAGACATGCTGCGTGGCAAGCACAAGCCGCAGTACGCACCCAACGTTGATTGCGGCGACCACATCGTCATCATCAACGCCGACAAGGTCCACGTGTCCTCCAACAAGCGTGAGCGCGAGATGCGTTACCGCCACTCTGGCTACCCGGGTGGTCTGAAGACCATGACCCTGGGCCAGTCCCTGGACACCAACCCGGTCCGCGTCATCGAAGAAGCTGTGCGTGGCATGATGCCGCACAACAAGCTCAATGACGCCGCCGTCAAGAAGCTCCACGTCTTCGCAGGCGAGGAGCACCCGTACGCCGGTCAGAAGCCGGAGACCTTCGAGTTTAAGCAGGTGGCACAGTAATGACCGAGCAGAACATCGACAACAACGTAGCCGACGCTGCTGACATCGCTGCAGCTACCGCCGCAACCGAGGAGTTCACCAACACCATCGGTGACCAGCTCGCACCGGCCGCTGAGGAGACCGAGGCTGCTGCCCCGGCGTACTACGAGGGTCCGATCCAGACCGTCGGTCGCCGTAAGCGCGCCGTCGCCCGCGTCCGCATGGTCGCTGGCGCTGGCGAGATCGTCGTCAACGGCCGTTCCTTCGACGACTACTTCCCGAACAAGCTGCACCAGCAGGACATCCTCCTGCCGCTGACGCTGCTTGAGCGTGAGGGTCAGTTCGACATCAAGGTCACCGTCAACGGTGGCGGCCCGACCGGCCAGGCTGGCGCACTGCGTCTGGCCATCGCCCGCGCACTCAACGTCTACAACCCGGGTGACCGCGCTGCCCTGAAGAAGGCCGGCCTGCTCACTCGTGACGCTCGTGCCGTGGAGCGCAAGAAGGCTGGTCTGCACAAGGCACGTCGTGCCCCGCAGTACTCCAAGCGTTAATCTTCGCTCTTACTGCGCCAAAGCCGCTGCTTCCCGCGTGGAAGCGGCGGCTTTCGCCGTTTTCCGGCTCGCCCCACGGGCCGCTGGGCAGCAGGACAGGCATGGAGCTCATTCTCAACGCCTAGTCCACCGTGCGCGAGGAGAGTCCCCGGAGAAGCCCGGCATCTCGCACGATGAGCCTCACGGAGGCACAGCTGCATGCGCGCGACTCGAAAGATCCCGACGCCCTGCTGCAGGCGGCCTGGAGCATCGAGGCCGCGCGAGTGCTCGCGTGGATCGTGGGATTCGTGGACCTTGACCCCACGCGCCAGGACCTGGCGGATCCGCAGGAACTCTATGACGTCATCGAGGTGAAGCCGCCCTCGTTGCAGGAGATTTACGAGGCGTGGGAGCGCACTTTCTCGCTGCGGTGGTACGGCGTGGATATGCGGGTGCGGCGCTCCCCGGGTGCGCCGATCCCGGATACGGCGCGTGAGCTTATTGGGCAGGAAGAAAGCATCCTGCTTGAGCGCCACCACGCCTTTGCGTGGTTCATGGAACCCCGCGTACCCAGCTACGACCGCGTAAGACCTGTCGACCTAGCCGCAGCTCATCCAGGACCCGGCTCGCTCGGCGTGCGAGGAGGCATGAGCAGGGGGTGACTCCGCCCTAACGTGGAGCAGGCTGCGCCTACGGTGCATAATTGAATACATGACTCGACTCTTTGGAACCGACGGAGTTCGCGGCCTCGCGAACCAGAAGCTGACACCGATCCTGGCCTTGAAGCTGGGGCAGGCGGCCGCCGAGGTGTTCACGGCCGACCGCGAATCCTTCGAGCGCCGCCCGCTCGCCATCATCGGACGCGACCCCCGCGTCTCCGGCGAGATGCTTGACGCCGCCATCGCCTCGGGCCTCGCCTCCCGCGGCGTTGACGTGCTGCGCGTGGGCGTGTTGCCCACCCCGGCCGTCGCCTTCCTCACCGATGATTACGGCGCGGATTTCGGCGTCATGATTTCCGCCTCGCACAACCCTATGCCGGACAACGGCATCAAGTTCTTCTCTGCGGGCGGCCGCAAGCTGCCGGATTCTATCGAGGATCAGATTCAGGCTCAGATGGACACGCTCACCGAGGAAGGCCCCACGGGCACGAAGCTCGGCCGCGTCATCACGGAGGCCCCGGACGCCCGCGAGCGCTACTTGAAGCACCTCGCGGAGTCCGTCACGGTGGACCTCACCGGCATCAAGGTCGTCGTTGACACCGCCAATGGTGCCGCCTCCAAGGTTGCCCCGCGCGCCTACGAGGCCGCCGGTGCCGAGGTCATCGCCATCCATAACAAGCCGAATGCCCTCAATATCAATGAGGGCTGCGGCTCCACCCACATTGAAAAGACGCAGGAAGCTGTCCGCGAGCACGGTGCCGACTTGGGCCTGGCCCACGACGGTGACGCTGACCGTTGCCTCGCCGTCGATGCTGAGGGCAACGTCGTGGACGGCGACCAGATTATGGCGCTGCTCGCCGTAGGAATGAAGGAAGAAGGCCGCCTGCGCGATAGCACGCTCGTCGCTACGGTCATGTCCAACCTGGGCCTCAAGCTGGCCATGAAGGAACAGAACATCACCGTCATCGAGGCCAATGTGGGCGACCGCTACGTCCTCGAGGAACTGGGCAAGGGTAACTTCTCGCTCGGCGGCGAGCAGTCCGGCCACGTCGTGATCCCGGCCAACGCCACCACCGGCGACGGCACGCTCACGGGTCTGAACATCATGGCCCGCATGGCGAAGACCGGCAAGTCCCTCGCGGAACTCGCATCCGTCATGACTGTCCTGCCGCAGGTCCTCATCAACGTTCCGGTCGCCGATAAGACGACCATCATGAGCAGCTCTGAGGTCCAGTCCGCCATCGTCGAGGCCGAGTCTGAGCTCGACGGCACCGGCCGCGTCCTCCTGCGCCCCTCGGGCACCGAGGAGCTCTTCCGCGTCATGGTCGAGGCTGCCGATGCTGAGCAGGCCCGCAAGGTCGCCGGCCGTCTCGCCGCCGTTGTCGCCGCGGCTTAAGCCCCAGCTTTCCGATGCCGCCTCGCGTCCGCGCGAGGCGGCCTTCGGCGTTTTCGGTCCATTGCGGCACGCGCGTTCGGCCGCGTCGGATTGCTCTGTGCGGCGCTGACCATCAATCACGGCGGGCTGGGAACCTTTCGGGCGCGGTCACAGTCCAATAGGGGTGGAGCAGAAAGACATACCGCTACCGCAGGAGGTTCCCAATGACTGATGTCTTCCTTGATGTGGGTGAGGCCTCGCGCGCACTCCAGTCCGTGGCTGAGGGTGCTCGCGCAAGCCACACGCAGCACGCCGCGCTCACCCCACACTTTCCACCCCACGCGGCCGGCAAGGCCTTCGCCGGGCATGCCGCGCGCCTTCAGGCTGCCTTCATGACGGTGCACGAACGCGGCGCCCTGCGCTTCGCTCACGCCGAGTCCGTCGCGCAGGCGGCCGTAGCCCAGTTCGCCGCCGTTGGTGCGGCGGACGACGCTAACGCTGCGCAACTACGTGGCGTGGGAGGAGCGTTATGAGCACCGCCGTCGCCTCGCGCCTGGGCGACTACGGACGCGCCATCGCCTTGTTCCAAGCCGCGACCGGCGGCGCCTACAGCGGCCCGTCCATGCCGTTGGGGCTGCTCCAGGAACTCGTGGGCTCTGCCGATGGCATCGATACCCGCGCGCTGGTCTCGTCAGTCGAGGCCGCCGTCGGCGTCCAACGCGCCGGCAAGGGCGGCAAGAGCGGTGCGGGCTCCTCGGGATCGTCTTCCGGCTCCGGCGCGTGGAGCTTGCTGCGTGACGTCATTCAGAAACTCGGCGTCGAACTCGCCGCGGGCTCCATCTTCGACTTCCTCGGCAACATCGAAGGCCTCGGCTCCGCCGACGCGCAACAGCGAGAGGAGCTCGTGGACCAGGCAGGGGAGTGTGCCTCCGCCATCGACGATGTCGTCCACGTGTCAGAAACCTCCATCGAGGAAATCCTGGGCGCCGCCATCCCTCTGCTCGGCACGCTCACCTCGCTCGTCTCCAAGATTCATCCGCTAGCTCGCGCTCTCGTGCCCATCATCGCCTCCGCGGGCGATGAGATTATCGAGCACACCAACGGGCTGATCGCGCAGACCTGCCGCGACCGCGATGGCACCATCGAGCGCTGCTACGACGCCCTCGAGCACTGCTGTGAGCAGGCCTGCTCCACCGAGCTGCCCACCCGTGTTCCCGACGCTGCAACCTGCGCTCCGCCGCCCGCATGCCCGACCCCCGCGCCCGTATCCGCGCCGCCGGCCTGCCCCACGCAGGATTCCGTTTCCGGCACGGCACCGGCTTCGGTACCCGCATCTGCGCCGGCTCCTGCGCCTTCCCAGCCTGCGCCTGCCGTTGCGACCCCGTCCTCGAACAGCGTCCCATCCGCGGAGTGCGCACCGCCTGCGCCGAATCAACCACGCACGACGCCGAGCTCGACGCCGCCCACGCCACGTCCTGCCGTGGAACCCCAACGCACTCCGCCAGCGCCTCATGAGTGCGAGTGCCCGGAGCCTGCGGAGTCCCGTGATGACTGCGTCGACCGCCCCGCAACGCCACTGCCAGGAGAAACGAAGCCTCCTGCCGCCTGTGACACGGTGCTGGCGCAGGAGCCCGTGGTTGTCGAAGAGTGTCGTACGGACGAAGCAGTCGCGCCCGAGCCTGCCGTCGAGTGCGACGTCGAAATGCAGAACGACTGCGAGGAGACCGGCGTCGACATCGGCACCCTGTGCTCTGGATTCCTTGGTGGCTTCGGCGTAGGCGTGGCCATCATCGGAACTGGCTTGCTCATCGCCGCAGCCGTGGACTTTGTCTCTCACCTCGAGTTGCCTGACGTCGCTCCGGAACCCGCACCCGAGCCGGCCCCTGAGCCCGCGCCGCAGCCTGAGCGCGCACCAGAGCCGCCCGCTCCTGCCCCGGTGAAGAACGATGACGGTGTTTATACGCCGCCAGCTGAGCTAGACGAGGTAAAAGAGCCTGCGCCGCCGCCCAAGAAGCTGGCGCATATGGCAGGCAATACCGGTGCTGCGCAGGCAGGGGTGCCGGTCGCAGACACGCCCGCCCCTGCGGCGCCCGCGCAGTCCGATGCTTCACCCGCAGCTCCGCCCTCCGCACCAGCGCCCGCTGCGCCGGTGCCTCCTCCTGGGGGTTCGTCCTCTCGTGCTCGAAAGGCAGGTCAGTGGTAATGACTACGAACTTTGATGAATTCGCACGCGCCTTCCGCGAGCGGACTGCTCGCCGGCTTCTGGAATTTGAAAAGACGCTGGCGAAGGCACAAGACGATATTGAGAAGGCCGTGCACGACGCCCGCGATGAAATGCGCCAGCGCCCGCCCAGCCACGCGAACGGTCCTGCGGACGCACCCACAGAGACTCGGCATGCAGCCGGTGCACGTCCGTATGCGGCGCATCAGACCCGTGGCACCCAAGGTCGCGTGAAATCGGTGCTGCGCCGGCAGTAGTGTTACGTCCGTAGAAATAGGTCAAACCCCGCGGCCCTCGCATCGTTGTGATGCCAGGAACGCGGGGTTCGGCGTCGTCGCGGAAGTGCCGCGAAGCACAAGGGCCTAGTGGTACTGGTTGGCCTTCTCTGCGAGTTCCTCACCCAGCAGGGAGTGCACGCCCTTGGCCGTAGCGTCTGCCTCGGCGAAGTCGGAGTACTTCTTCTCATTGCCCAGCGTGGCGAGGAGGAAGCCGACGAGCAGCGCGCGGGCGGTCTCACGCGGACCGGACTGGAAGATGCCGGTACCGAGCGCCAGCTTCTGCATGGTGTTTTCTGCGAAGCCCGGTTGCGTGCCCTTGTCGAGCTCGCGGTAGACGGCCGTGCCGCCCCAGCTCTGTGCGAGCTTGGCCGGGTTGCCCGCGGAGAGGAAGTCATCCAACTTTGAGCCGATGATAAGCCCCGGTGCCTGCACCGAGCGGGCAGCGGTCGTCGCGGAAGGCGAGACCATGGCGGGGTAGAGGGCGCCCACGGCACGCACCTTTTCGTTATTGGCTGCTGCGAGCACCGCGGCACCGCCGCCCATGCCGTGGCCCACCATGCCCAAGCGGCCCGGGGAGACGGTGATATTACCCTGGCCCAGCTTCACGCCCGCGGCGATCTGCAGTGCGGATTCCATGTCGGCGACGAGGCCGCGGACGTTGGGAACCAAGCCATTTTCGGTGTCCGGTGCAACGACCACGATGCCCCAACTGGCCAGGTGGCGCAGCGTGGAGTGGTAATGCTTGATATTCGTGCGCCAGTCGTGGCCAAAAGCCACGGCAGGCAGCGCTTTCCCCTCAGCAGGGGTGTACACCTTGCCTTCAAGGCCGGCGTAGGAAAGATCGCCAGTAAGAACGCGGTACGGGCCACGCTTGGACAGGGTCGCTAGATGCTTATTCAAATTCGCAGACACGCTACCCAGGATAGAGGAAGAAGCGTAGGCATTGGGCGCAAAGAGCGATAGAAGCGATTTTTGCAGTGAGTCAGCACAAGGGCGGGCGCGTAGAGGGGTGATTGTCGTTCCCCAAGTGCTTACTCCTCTATATAGGGGACTATCAGGTAACATCTGCAACTATGTGTGGAATTGTTGGATACGTCGGTCACTACGCTGATGACCGCGAATACTTTGCCCTTGACGTTATTCTCGAGGGATTGCGTCGACTCGAATACCGCGGCTATGACTCTGCTGGTATCGCCGTCTTCGCGGAGGGAGAAATCGGTTGGCGCAAGAAGGCCGGTAAGGTCGCCGCTCTCGAGCAGGAGATCGCGGCACGCCCGCTCAAGAACTCCGTCCTGGGTATCGGTCACACCCGCTGGGCAACCCACGGTGGCCCGACGGATCTTAACGCGCACCCGCACGTTGTTGATGGCGGCAAGCTGGCCGTCGTCCACAACGGCATCATCGAGAACTTCGCCGAGCTCAAGTCCGAGCTCACGGCGAAGGGCCACAACTTCGTGTCGGAGACTGACACCGAGGTCGCTGCAGCGCTACTGGGAGACATCTTCCACAACGAGGCCAACGGTGACCTCACCCGCGCTATGCAGCTCACCGGCCAGCGCCTCGAGGGTGCGTTTACCCTCCTGGCCATTCATACCGAGCAGGCAGACCGCATCGTCGCTGCCCGCCGCGACTCGCCGCTGGTTATCGGCCTGGGCGAGGGCGAGAACTTCCTGGGCTCGGACGTCTCCGGCTTCATCGACTACACCAAGTCTGCCGTCGAGATGGCCAACGACCAGGTTGTGACCATCACGGCAGACGAGGTCACTATCACCGACTACAACGGCAACCCGGCCGAGGGCAAGCCGTTTGAAATCAAGTGGGATGCCGCCGCTGCCGAGAAAGACGGCTTCAGCTCCTTCATGGAGAAGGAAATCCACGATCAGCCGGCCGCCGTGCGCGACACGCTGCTCGGCCGCTTTGACGAGCAGGGCAAGCTCACTCTCGACGAGGTGCACATCGACGAGTCGATCCTTAAGTCCATCGACAAGATCATCGTCATCGCCTGCGGCACCGCCGCCTACGCTGGCCACGTGGCCCGCTACGCCATCGAGCACTGGTGTCGTATTCCTACCGAGGTCGAGCTCGCTCACGAGTTCCGTTACCGCGACCCGATCGTCAACGAGAAGACCCTCGTTGTCGCGCTGTCCCAGTCGGGTGAGACCATGGATACCCTCATGGCCGTGCGCCACGCACGCCAGCAGGGTGCGAAGGTCATCGCCATCTGTAATACGCAGGGGTCTTCCATCCCGCGCGAGGCAGACGCTGCGCTCTACACTCACGCTGGCCCGGAGATTGCCGTTGCGTCCACGAAGGCGTTCCTGGCGCAGATCACCGCGACCTACCTGCTGGGCCTCTACCTGGCGCAGCTGCGCGGCAACATGTTCGCTGATGAGGTCCAGAGCGTCATCTCCGAATTGCGCGCCATGCCGGACAAGGTTCAAAAGGTCATCGACCAGGAAGACCAGGTCTACGCGTTGTCCACGTCCATGTCGGATGCAGACTCCGTGCTCTTCCTTGGCCGCCACGTGGGCTTCCCGGTCGCGCTCGAGGGCGCGCTCAAGCTCAAGGAGATCGCGTACCTGCACGCTGAGGGCTTCGCCGCTGGCGAGCTCAAGCACGGCCCGATCGCTCTTATCGAGGAAGGCCAGCCGGTCTTCGTTATCGTGCCGTCCCCGCGCGGCCGCGACTCGCTGCACTCCAAGGTCGTCTCCAACATCCAGGAGATCCGTGCCCGCGGCGCAATTACCATCGTCATCGCCGAAGAGGGCGACGAGGCAGTGGAGGCCTACGCTAACCACATCATCCGCATCCCGGAGGCGCCCACGCTCATGCAGCCGCTGCTCGCCACCGTGCCGCTCCAGATCTTTGCGTGCGGCGTCGCCACCGCGAAGGGCTACGACGTGGACCAGCCGCGTAACCTGGCCAAGTCCGTGACGGTCGAGTAATCGCGCACGAGCTCTCGCAACTCGTATGAGTCGCGTGGAAATTCACGATTTTCGCGCAACTCATACGAGTTTTGTCTTTTCGCGGTCCAGCAGCCCGTGCTCGCGGGTAACAGTGGCACAATAGACGCCATGTCACAGCCCACTGTTCAGACCCCACTTCGCACGCGCATCGACTTGGACGCGATTGCGCACAACGTTTCCACCATCAAGGACATGGTGGGGCCGGACGTCAACCTTATGGCCGTCGTCAAGGCGGATGCCTACGGCCACGGCGCCTTGGAAGTTGCGCGCGCCGCCGAGCGTGCGGACGCCTTTGGCGTAGCGACGGTGGCGGAGGCGCTGGAGCTGCGTGAAGGGGGCATCGGCAAGCCCATCTGCGCGTGGCTCTGGGACCCGGAGGACGATGTGTCCACCCCGCTGGCCGCGCGTATCGATGTAGCGATTCCGAGCCTGCGGCACCTGGGGGTGCTCATCGAGGCGCAGGTGCCGGCGCGCGTGTACCTCAAAGTCGAGACGGGCTTGCACCGCGCGGGCCTGGATCCGGCTGAGTGGGAGGAGGCCTTCGCGCTCGCCCGCGACGCGGAGCACCTCGAGGTGCTCGGGCTTATGTCGCACCTGGCGTGCGCGGACGAGCCGGAGAATGACTACACGGACTTCCAGGCCGCGAATTTTGCCCGGGCCCTCGAGCAGGCGCGCGCGGCGGGCCTGGAGTGCCCCGTGAACCACCTGTGTAATACGCCGGGCACGTTCACGCGGCCTGACCTGCGCTACGAGCAGGTGCGCGTCGGGCTGGGCATCTACGGCCTGGAGCCCATCCCCGGACAGGACCATGGCCTGATTCCCGCCATGACGTGGGCGGCGACCACGATGGCCGTCAAGCCTATCGCGGCGGGGGAGGGCACCTGCTACTCCATGACGTGGCATGCGGAGCGCGATGGCTACCTTGCCAACGTGCCGGTGGGCTACGCAGACGGCCTGCCGCGCGCGTTCCAGGGCAAGCTCCAGGTGGGCATTGGCGGGCACCTCTATCCGCAGGTGGGTCGCGTGTGCATGGACCAGATTGTCGTTGACCTCGGCGACAACCCGCACGGCGTGCGCCCCGGCGACGAGGCCATTATCTTCGGCGGGGGCGGCATGTCCGCCACCGAGCTTGCCGATGCCGCCGGCACCATCAATTACGAAGTCGTGTGCCGCCCCACGGGGCGCACCGTCCGCCAGTACGTGGGAGGAACACATGCGTAGCAGTTTTCCGCAGGAGGGCCGCCGCCAGTTCGCGACGGCCGCGGACACCCAGGCCTTCGGCGAGGAGCTTGGAGCGGCGCTGGAGGCGGGCGACCTGGTCATCCTCGACGGGCCGCTGGGCGCGGGGAAGACGACGCTGACACAAGGCATCGCGCGCGGCATGGGGGTCAAGGGACGCGTGACGTCCCCGACCTTTGTCATCGCCCGCGAGCATCGGTCGCTGGGGGAGGGACCGGCGCTCGTCCACGTCGACGCGTACCGTCTCCTCGACGATTTCGGGGCGGGCTCTGGTGACCCGCTGGGCGACCTCGACGCGCTCGACCTGGACACGGAGCTTGAGGACGCTGTCGTCGTCGCAGAATGGGGTGGCGGACTGTTAGCCCAACTGTCAGACGCCTACCTCTATGTGGGGTTGGATCGCGAACCTGAGAATCGGGCAGAAACGGACGCAGATACACGCGAAATCACGTGGCGCTGGGTAAACGCGGGAAATTAAGCTATCAAGTACAGGCGTCCTGTAGAGCACCTATATAAGTGATAAGTATCCCATAGTCCCAGGTTGACGCGGGATTATCGATTAAGTCAAACTGGAGCGGTGTTAAATTTCCTCGCATCCAATCCGCTCTTCACGCTGTTTCTCATCATGGCGGTCGGCCTGGCGATCGGAAAAGTAAAGGTATTCGGAATTTCCCTCGGCGCCGCAGCCGCCATGTTTGTTGCGTTGGGTTTGTCTACGGCAAACCCCGACATTCAGATTCCGGCCTTTGTCTACCAATTTGGTCTTGCCATCTTCGTCTACGCCATTGGTTTGGGATTCGGCCCGTCCTTCGTCCGCGACTTTAAAAAGCGCGGCTGGAAGCTGACGGTCTTTATGATCGGCATGCTCATCGCGCTCGTTGCCGTGGGCTACCTCCTCATCACTGTCTTCCACCTCAAGGTTCCCGTCGCCGTGGGCATGTTCGCCGGCTCTCTGTCGTCCACGCCTGGTATGGCTGCTGTGGTCGAAATGCTCGGCAACTCCGAGCCCGTCGTCGGCTACTCGCTGGCGTACCCGGGCGCGGTCATCGGCGCGATCATCGTCGCTGCCGTGGGCGCCATTATCCTCAAGGTCAACCACGAAAAAGATGCGCGCGATGAGGGCATGGTTCCTTCGCCGCTCATCTGGAAGGCCGTCAAGCTCACGCGCGATTTCCCGGATACCGCGGGCCACATCAACCGCGTCACCGGCCAGACGGTCGTCGCCACCCGTTTCATCCCGGACGTTGATCATCACCGTCTCGCCATCCCGGAAATGCCGCTCGAAAAGGGCGCGGTCTTTATGATCAACGGCACCGAAGAGGCCGTCAACGCCGCCATCGAGGTCCTGGGCACCGAAGAGTCCGTCGAACTCACCGAGGACGCTGGCCTGCTCTACACCCGCGTCACGGTCTCCAATCCGGAGATTGCCGGTAAGCGTATTCGCGACATCAAGGCGCTGGACCATGGCTTCATCATCGCGCGCGTGCGTCAGGGCGATAACGACATCGTCCCGCACGCGGATACCGTCCTTAACTACTCGGACCGCGTCCGCGTCGTCACCGCTCCGGAGCGCCTCCCCGCCGTCAAGGACTACCTCGGTAACTCCGAGTCCGCACTGGGCAACGCTGACCTGCTGTCCATGTCCATCGGCCTGACCCTCGGTATGCTGCTCGGCCTTATCCCGATTCCGATCCCCGGCGGCACGACGCTGCAGCTCGGCTTCGGTGGCGGCCCCATCGTCATGGGTCTCTTCCTCGGTTACCTCAACCGCACCGGTTCCATCAACTGGCAGATGCCGTTCCACACGCGCCAGGCCCTGTCGACCCTCGGTCTTACCTTGTTCCTCGCGGGCGTCGGTACCTCCGCAGGCGCCTCCTTCCGCGCGGCGCTGACGGACCCGGCATCGCTCAAGGTCATGGGCGTCGGCCTTATCATCACCCTCATCTCTGCCATCGGCATTGGCCTCATCGGCATGCTCGTCTTCCGCCTCAAGTGGGACGAGGCCATGGGCTGCGCTGCCGGTATGACCACCAACCCCGCGGTGTTCAGCTACCTGCAGGGTCAGACCAAGACGGACCTCGCCAACCGCGGCTGGGCCACGGTTTACCCCACGACGATTATCGGCAAGATTATCGCCTCGCAGGTGCTCCTCGTCCTCCTCATGTAAAACCAATCGCTTATGACCCCGTCGCGTCCCCGTTACGCGGCGGGGTTTCGACATGCTTGTGGCCTGGCGAGTACCATTTAGGGAAGTTTGCACCCCATGTACTCGCATTTATTAAGGAGCGCACGCCTTCATGAATAAGGTCGGCCAAGCCATCACCACCCTTGTCATCGGTCTCTTCGCTATCGCCCTCGTGGGCATGGTTGCGATGAGCGCCACGCGCCCGGCCCAGCCGGTCGACCGCACCTTCGCCGAGGCCGTCGAGACCATCGACGACGCGAACCTCAATGCCACCGCGCTCGCCGTCGCCGACGTGTACGGCCAACCGTGGGTCCAGTTCCTCAACCTGTGCCCGGGCACCACCCCGGACGATATCCGCAACGGTCTTCAGGTCAACCCGGAAAACCTCGGGATTACCGAGACCGTCCCGCAGGGCACCAACTACATCGTGGCGATGAACACGGACCAGCAGTTCTACGCGGAGAAGATCTCCATGGACAAGGTCGACATCTGCACCAACGTGGGCCAGCTGCCCATGTCCAACGCCGCGTCTATGCTGCCGCTCGCCAAGACGCCTGAGGGCCAGTGGGTGTTCGCGGGCTAATGCGCGTTCTCGCTCTCGACACCGCCACGACCGATCTGGTCACCGGCCTCGTCGATCCTTCTGATCCCGCCGCCACCCGCGAGCGGATCCTCACCGATACCCGCGCGCATAATGAGCAGCTCGTGCCCACCGTCGAGGCCTTGCTTGCCGATGCCTCCTTGACCTACGCCGACCTCGACGCCCTCGCCGTCGGCTGTGGTCCCGGCCCCTTTACCGGTCTGCGCGTGGGTATGGCGACCGCCCAGGCCTTTGGCCAGGCCCTCGGCATTCCTGTGGTGGGCGTGTGCTCCCACGACGCCATCGCGCACCAGCTCGCCGCGCTCGGCGAGTCCGGCACGTGGCTCATCGCCACCGATGCCCGCCGCAAGGAGGTCTATTGGGCGACCTATGAGTTCGCGGGGGACGGAGTCCACCGCCTCACCGAGCCCTCCGTCTCCAAGCCGGAAGCGCTCGCCGCGGAACTCGGCGACATCACCGTTGACCACATCGTGATCCCCGAGGCCATCGCCCCGCGCTTGCCCGAGGCGCTCGCCGCGCTCCCGCGCGAATGGGACACCCCGCGCCCCGCAGGCCTCGTCGCCGCCGCAGCTGCCGATGCCGCCTCCCGCGGCCAGTCGCTTACCGCACCCGCCGCCGACGTCCCGCCGCTCGTGCCGCTCTACCTGCGCCGCCCCGACGCCGTGCCGCCGAAGCCCACGCCGCGCTCGGCAGCCCTTCCTCCGCTGCCGCAGGATTCTTCTGAGGCGAAGTAAATGTTCCTGCGTGAACTCACCGACGCCGACGCCCCGCGCTGCGCCGAACTTGAAGTCCAGCTCTTTCCGGGGGAGACCCCGTGGAGCACGGAGGTCTTCCTCGCCGACTTCGCCCAGCCGCACACTTTTTACTTCGGCGTCCAAGACGGCGAGCCCGACGGGGACGGCGTGCTTCTCGGCTACGCCGGGCTCGCCATGATGGGCCCAGTCGGCACCCCGGAATTCGAAATACTTACCATCGGCACCGCGCCCGAGGCCCAGCGCCGCGGCGTCGGCCGGCTCATGATGGAAAATATCTGCCACATCGCGGACCTCAAGGACGCGCCTGTCTTCCTCGAAGTCCGCGTGGGCAATGACCCCGCCATTCTTATGTACGAGGCCTTCGGCTTCGAGATGATGGGTCTGCGCCGCAATTATTACCAGCCGTCCGGCGCCGACGCCCACACCATGAAGCGCGCAGCGTGCGCCGCTGGCGCGTCGCACGATAACACTGAAAAGGAATAGACATGTTGGTCCTGGGAATTGAATCCTCCTGCGATGAGACCGGCGTAGGCATCGTCGAGCTCGACGGCGACGGGTACATGGATATCCGCGCCGATCAGGTCGCCTCGTCCATGCAGCAGCACGCCCGCTTCGGCGGCGTCGTGCCCGAGATCGCCTCGCGTGCGCACCTCGAGGCCATGCCGCAGGTCATGCGTGCCGCGCTCGACGAGGCCGGTATCGACAAGCCCGACGCCGTCGCCGCGACCGTGGGGCCGGGACTGGCTGGCGCGCTGTTGGTGGGGGCATCGGCAGCCAAGGCGTACGCCGCAGCCTGGGGCGTGCCCTTCTACGGCGTCAACCACCTTGGCGGTCATGTTGCCGTCGCTAACCTCCAGGGCCAGAAGCTGCCGCACTCCATCGCGCTGCTCGTCTCTGGCGGCCACACGCAGATTCTTGAGGTCGACGCCGTGGGAAAGCCCATGCGCGAGCTCGGCACGACCCTCGATGACGCCGCCGGCGAGGCCTACGACAAGGTCTCGCGCCTGCTCGGCCTGGGCTACCCGGGCGGCCCGGTCATCGACAAGCTGGCGGCCCAAGGCGAAGCGAATATCAACTTCCCGCGCGGTCTCTCCCGTGCCGAGGACCTGCGCGGTGAACACCGATACGACTTCTCGTTTTCCGGCCTGAAGACCTCCGTCGCCCGCTACGTGGAGAAGGCCGAGCGCGAGGGCCGCGTCGTCTCCGTCGAGGACATCTGCGCGTCCTTCCAAGAGGCCGTCGCGGACGTGCTCACGCACAAAGCGATGCTCGCCCTTGAAGACACGGGCGCGAAGGTCATGCTGCTCGGCGGCGGCGTCGCGGCGAACTCCCGCCTGCGTTCGCTCGCGGCGGAACGCTGCGCGGCCGCTGGCGTCGAGCTGCGCGTTCCGCCGTTCCGCCTGTGCACGGACAATGGCGTGATGATCGCCGCCGTCGCCGCCCAGCTCATCCACGAGGGTGCGCAGCCTTCGGGTCTGGCCTGCGGTACGGACACGGCGCTCGAGGTCGAAACGCCGCTCGTCCTGCCGGTGGGGTAGCAGATGACGCTGTGTTCTTTACACAGCATAATACTTCGAGGCCAGGCCAATGGCGTCGTAGTAAACGACATCCTCCAACTCTTCAGCCGCGGCACCAATCCAGAGAAAAGCGGTGAGTTCGTCACTCTGAAAGAACGCACGAACTACAGCACGGGTCGCGCCGAAGCGCAGCGATACAGGGACGGGGCCGAGAGGAATTTTCATGTCCTACCGTCACCAAGGCCCCGCCATGGACAGGGCGCCGGAGCGTGGTGTTGCGTATGTATTCGAGAATGAATGTTCTCGACGCGCGAAATTGCTCTCGGGGCGGTACGGTTTACATGATCCCGCCCCTTTTGCAAGGAGACATACTATGACCACCGGCTACCTCGTCAACCCGGACCTCACCCGCCGCCAGATCAACTTCGAGCTTGAGCACGCCCAGCAGTTCCTGGGCGGTGCCACGGAGGACCGCGTGGCCGTGGCTTTCCAGGATGACGGCTCGACGTACGCGGCACTGTTCAACCCGAATGCAAAGGCGGAGGGCGCCGAGCCGAACCCGGTGGCCTCGCTCGCGCGCAACGCCGCAGCGACGGGCAACTCGGCCTTCCTCCAGGATCCCATCCGCGCCATCTGCGGCTCGGTGATTTTCGTCGACGCCGAGGGCCAGGACGAGCCCATCGAGGAGGTCATTGCCGCTGTGGAAAACGGCGTGCGCGCGGTGAAGAACTACCGCGAAGACCAGCCGGAGGAATACCAGCTGTGGCGCGCTGCGGTCATGAACTCCGACAAGCAGCTCTAACTCGTCCGGCGAGAATGCTCGCCCCCCACAATCGGCCCGTCGCCCGCGTCATAAGAGCAGGTGGCGGGCCGTTCGCGCAGGGCGAACTTCCTGGCACTCGTATTTGTTGAGAGTTAGCAGTCACGGGGGTAGAGTGCTAGGTAGGTTGTTTGACTCACAGTTGTTCACCCGCGACGACGGCTGTGCTGGCAGAAAAGAATGCAACCGGCACATACAACTACACTGATTCATTTCGAAAGGATCATCATGGCAAACATCAAGCCGCTGGAAGACAAGGTCCTCGTCCAGATCGTCGAAGCTGAGACCACCACCGCCTCTGGCCTGGTTATCCCGGACTCCGCCAAGGAGAAGCCGCAGGAGGCCACCGTCGTGGCCGTCGGCCCGGGCCGCACCAACGACAAGGGCGAGGTCATCCCGGTCGGCGTCAAGGAAGGCGACGTGGTCGTGTTCTCCAAGTACGGCGGAACCGAGCTGAAGTACGACGGCCAGGAGTACCTGCTGCTGTCGGCTCGCGACCTGCTCGCCGTCGTCGAAAAGTAGGCCCGTATGCCCAAACTTATTGCATTCGATCAGGAGGCTCGCGCGGGCATTCAGCGCGGCGTGGACACGCTTGCCGATGCCGTCAAGGTCACCCTCGGCCCCCGCGGCCGCAACGTTGTCTTGTCGAAGGCTTTCGGTGGCCCGACCGTCACCAATGACGGTGTGACCATCGCCCGCGACATCGACCTGGACGAACCGTTTGAGAACCTCGGTGCCCAGCTCGTGAAGTCCGTGGCTGTAAAGACCAACGACATCGCCGGTGACGGCACCACGACGGCGACGCTGCTCGCCCAGGCGCTCGTCTACGAGGGCCTGCGCAACGTGGCCGCCGGTGCCAACCCGGTCGAGCTCAACCGCGGTATTCAGGCAGCGGCGGAGAAGGCCGTGGAAGAGCTGAAGAAGCGCGCCACGCCGGTCGCGTCCTCGCGCGATATCGCGCAGGTCGCCACCGTGTCCTCCCGCGACCCGGAGGTCGGCGAGATGGTCGCCGGCGCCATGGACAAGGTGGGCAAGGACGGCGTCGTTACCGTCGAGGAGTCCCAGTCCATGGAGTCCACGGTCGACGTGACCGAGGGTATTTCCTTCGACAAGGGCTACCTTTCCCCGTACTTCGCGACGGAGGAGGAGACCTACAACGCGGTCCTCGATAACGCCGCCATCCTGCTGGTGCGCAACAAGATCTCCTCGCTGCCGGACTTCCTGCCGCTGCTCGAGAAGATTGCCGAGTCCTCCAAGCCGACGCTCATCATTGCCGAGGACGTCGAGGGCGAGCCGCTGCAGGCACTCGTCGTAAACTCCATCCGCAAGACCCTCAAGGTCGCCGCTGTGAAGGCTCCGTACTTCGGCGAGCGCCGCAAGGGCTTCATGGATGACCTGGCTGTCGTCACCGGCGCCACCGTCGTCGACCCGGAGGTGGGCATCAACCTCAACGAGGTCGGTCTCGAGGTGCTGGGTTCTGCCCGCCGCGTCACCGTCTCCAAGGAAGACACCGTCATCGTCGACGGTGCCGGCACCAAGGAGGCCGTCGAGGAGCGCCGCGAGCAGCTGCGCCGCGAGATTGAGCGCACGGACTCCACGTGGGACCGTGAGAAGCTCGAGGAGCGCCTGGCCAAGCTGTCCGGTGGTGTCGCGGTCATCCGCGTCGGTGCTGCAACCGAGACCGAGGTCAACGAGCGCAAGCTCCGCGTCGAGGACGCCATCAACGCGGCCCGCGCAGCCGTCGAGGAAGGCGTCATCGCTGGCGGCGGCTCCGCACTCGTCCAGATCTCCGCTGAGCTCGAGAAATTCGCCGAGGACTTCGAGGGCGAGGCCAAGATCGGCGTGCTCTCCGTGGCCCGCGCGCTCACGCGCCCGGCCTACTGGATTGCTCAGAACGCCGGCCTGGACGGCTCCGTCGCCGTCGCGCACGTCGCGGACCTTGCCAACGGCGAGGGCCTCAACGCCGCGACGCTCGAGTACGGCAACCTCATCGAGCAGGGCATCATCGACCCGGTGAAGGTGACGCACTCCGCCGTCGTCAACGCGACGTCCGTCGCACGCATGATTCTCACGACTGAAGCCTCGGTCGTGGAGAAGCCTGCCGAGGAGACCCCGGCCCCCGCCGCCGGTCACCACCACCATTAATTAATCGGCTCGCCGCCAACCCCGTCCACCCGTGGACGGGGTTGCACGCGTTTTATGATGAAGCACGTGCATGATTTCATCCGTGTGACCGGCGCCCGCGATAACAACCTCCGCGGCGTCTGCGTCGACATCCCCAAGCGCCAACTCACCGTCTTCACCGGCGTGTCGGGCTCCGGCAAGTCCTCTCTCGTTTTCGACACCATCGCCGCGGAGTCGCAGCGCCTGGTCAACGAGACCTACCCCGGTTTCGTCCAGGGCTTCATGCAGTCTCTGCCGCGCCCGGATGTCGACCGCCTGGAGGGGCTCACCGCCGCCATCATCGTGGGGCAGGAGCCCATGGCCGCCAACGCGCGCTCGACGTTTGGTACCGCCACGGACATCACGCCGGCGCTGCGCGTGCTCTTCTCCCGCGCCGCCGAGCCCCGCGCGGGCGGCCCCGGCGCCTACTCTTTCAACGTGCCCTCGGTCTCTGCCCAAGGCGGCATGTCCGTCAACGGAAAGAAGAAGGAGCTCACGCGATTCGAAAGGGCCGGCGGCATGTGCCCCACGTGCGAGGGCCGCGGCACCGTCTCTGACATCGATCTTTCCGCCGTCGTGGACGAATCGCTCTCCCTTGACGATGGAGCCATCCTCCTGCCTGGCCTCAAGGTCGGCTCGTGGACGTGGAAGGCCTACGCCCAGTCCGGCCTTTATCCCACGGATGTCCCTGTCCGCGAGTTCACCGAGGAACAGCGGCACGCGCTGCTTGAGCTCGACGGCATCAAGACGAAGCTCAATGGCATCAACGTGAGCTACCAGGGCCTGCTGCCACGCATGCGCGGCTCGATGCTCGCCAACGATCCGGCGAGTCTCCAGAAGCACGTCCGAGAGTTCGTCGAGCGCGCAGTCCGGTTCGTGACCTGCCCCGCCTGCGAGGGCACGCGCCTGGCCCAGCATGCCCGCGACTCAAAGCTCGCAGGTAAGTCCATCGCAGACGTCTGCGCGCTCGAGCTTTCCGATGCCCTCGCCTGGCTCGACGCCCTCACTCTGCCGCAGGTCGCCCCGCTCGTCGACTCCATCGCGCAGTCCCTGTGCAACGCTATCGAGCTGGGGCTAGGTTATCTCACGCTCGACCGCCCAGCGGGCACGCTGTCTGGTGGCGAGGCGCAGCGTACCCGCATGGTGCGACACCTCTCCTCGGCGCTCACGGATGCCACCTACGTCTTCGACGAGCCGACCGCTGGCCTTCACCCGCACGACATCGCGCGGCTCGGCCGCCTGCTGCTCGCGCTGCGCGACAAGGGCAACACCGTCCTCGTCGTCGAGCACAAGCCGGAAATTATCGAGCTCGCCGATTACGTCGTGGATCTCGGACCCGGCGCCGGCAGCGAGGGCGGCGAGATCCTGTTCGCCGGCACCGTCACCGACTTGCGCGCGGCCGAATCGCTCACGGCCCGTCACCTCGCCGACCGCGCCCACTGCAAAGAGACCGTGCGCGAGCCCACCGGCGCCATCGAAGTCCGCGGCGCGTCCAAGAACAACCTGCGCGACGTCGACGTCGATATCCCGCGTGGCGTCTTCACGTGCGTTACTGGCATCGCGGGCTCCGGCAAGTCCTCACTCATGGACTGCCTGCCGGGTTCGTTCCTGCTCGTGGATCAGAAGCCCATCAAGGGCTCGCGGCGCTCCAACCCGGCGACGTATACCGGCGCGCTCGACTCCATTCGCACCGCCTTCGCCAAGGCCAACGGCGTGAAACCCGCGCTCTTCTCCGCGAACTCCGAGGGTGCCTGCCCTCACTGCAACGGCGCCGGCACCGTCTTTGTCGAGCTTGGATTCATGTCGGGCGTCGACGTGCCCTGTGAGGTCTGCGAGGGCCGCCGCTTCGCCGACGCCGTCCTCGACTTCCGGCTCGCCGCCAGCGAGGAGTCGCTCAACATCGCCGACGTTCTCGAGCTGCCGGCCGCCCGCGCCGCCGAGTTCCTCCGCGCCGCGAAGGTCACCGCCGCCGCACGCATCTGTGACGACCTCGTCGCCGTGGGTCTGAGCTACCTCACCCTCGGCCAGTCGCTCACCACGCTCTCGGGCGGTGAGCGTCAGCGCCTCAAGCTCGCGGTCCACCTCGGCGAGCTCCACAAAGCCCGCCGCGCGAAGAAGGCCGCGGAAAGACCAGTCGACGTCATCGTCCTCGACGAGCCGACTACCGGCCTGCATCTCGCCGACATCGACACGCTCGTGCGGCTCATCGACCGCCTCGTCGATGAGGGCATGACCGTCATCGCGGTCGAGCACCACCTCGCCGTCGTCGCGCGCGCTGACCACGTCATCGATCTCGGCCCCGGCGCCGGCAGCGCCGGCGGCCGCGTTATCGCGCAGGCAAGCCCCCGCGCACTCGCCGCGAAGCCTGGCGACAGCCTCACCGGAAGGTATCTGGCGGCGTACGTCGAGGGGGCATCGGCAAGCTAGACGGTGACCTTGGCGCGGTTGCGGCGGGAACGCAGTGCAATGGTGCGCTCGGTCTCGCTCATGCCGCCCCATACGCCGTAAGGCTCAGCCGAGGCGAGCGCGTGCTCGCGGCACAGCTCAATGACGGGGCAGCTGCTGCAAATCGCCTTGGCGCGGTTCTCGCGCTGGGCACGCGCACGCCCGCGCTCGCCGTCCGGATGGTAGAAAACGTCCGAGTTCTCGCCACGGCAGGCACCGTGCAATTGCCACTCCCACAGCTCGGAAGTAGGTCCCGGCAGGAATTGAGGCTGAGCCACGTTCCTTCTGTCTCCTTGTGTTAGACCTTCACGCATCTCGGCGTGTCGTACGAGATAGGAAGTGTCTACTCACGACATGAACGATTGTTGAACCGCGGGTTTCCTTCGCATGGCGTGCAGCGTGCGGCGCCGCGCCGGAGGGGATCTACCTGCGAAGATAAGTAAGGTTAAAGATTGGTGAATTTTCCTCTTTCTTTAGAACCCACGCGGCTGTTTGTGTTTCTTTCACGTGGTTGTGCCAAGATGTTAAAAGCTGGAAACGACTTTCGCGTGAGGGATGATGACAAGTGAGCGACACCGACTCTGAGCTCGACGGCCTGGTGCCGTTGGCCGTTGACGGTAATAAACGTGCACTGCAGAAGCTCCTCGCAATTATTTATCCACAGGTGCTGCGCTATTGCCGTGCGCGCATTGGCGGCGGACGTCAGCCCACGGCTGAAGACGTGACGCAGGAAATCTGCCTCGCCGTCTCCACCGCCATTTCTGGCTATGAAGACAAAGGACGCCCGTTTATGGCCTTCGTCTACGGCATCGCGTTTAACAAGGTGACAGATGCGCACCGAGCGATGGGTCGTGACCATTCTCTGCCCACCGAGGACGTCCCGGATTCCACTGCGACGGACAACACCCCCGAGGAAGCCGCTTTAGAAGTCGACGGAAGTAACAAGGTGCGCGCGTTGCTCGATACATTGAGTGACAAGGCTCGCGACATCGTGATTCTCCGAGTCTTCGTCGGTCTCTCGGCAGAAGAGACGGCGGAGATCGTCGGTTCAACTCCAGGCGCGGTCCGTGTTGCGCAGCATCGCGCGCTATCCCAACTGCGTAAAGCCGTTTCTTCCCAGCGGGCTGAGCGCGCGTGATTTCATTATTATTTTATAGCCAGGAAGGGAGTGAGCTGAATGGCTAAGCACAATGATGCGGAGGCCCAAGACATCGCCGCACAGCTCCAGCCGCTCGTCGATGACGATGCATTCCTCACCGAACTTTCCTTGGGCAACGATCCTTCAGCGGGCGACGACCCGCTGGCAGCGCTGTTCCTTGAATTGCGTGACGAAGTCGAGGCTCCCATGCCGCCAGCACCCATAGTTGAGGGCGCGGACCACGAGCCCGAAGTCATCTCTCTTGCTGCCGCGCGGCGTCGCCGTCGCGTCAGCCCCTGGGCCTCCGGTCTCATCGGGGCTGCCGCCGCGACCGTGCTTCTCGCGGGGTCTGGCGCTGTGGTCTATAATGCCGGTCCCGGCTCGCCGCTCTATGGTCTCAACGAGTCCGTCTTTGGCACGTCGCAGGACGCTGCAGAGGTGGAGCTCGCCTCCTCGCTCGAGGAGATGCAGGACAAGGTTGCCCAAGGCGATATCGAGGGCGCGCGTGCCGTGCTGTCCGATACGCGCAAGAAGCTTAAGGATCCGTCTCCTGAGGTCGTGGCCAAGCTGGAGGCCGCTGAAAAGCGTCTCGAGCAGCAGCGCAGCCAGAGGATTACAGTGACGGTTACCGTGACGCCCGAGGCTTCCGATGCCCCCTCGTCCGCCGCCGAGCCCGGCACCGTCACCGCCACCCAGACGCTCGTCCAGACGGAAACCGTCCAGGCTCCGAGCCAAGGCGAGGCAGGCATCGGTTCGTCTGAAGCCTCGGTGACCAACCCGCAGACTGAGCCGTCCGCGGGCGGAGATACGTCGGCGACGCAGGCCCCGGAACCGCTGGAAACGACGGCCGCCGTGGCCGATGATCCGAACATGGGCAACTCCGGCAACGCCGCCACGGCGTCTGATACCTAGGATGCCTACACCGTCGATATCTAGGCCGACAGCCCGGTACAGTCGGGCGAGTAAAGTCACCCGTACATAGCGAAGAACCCGGCGACCACATGGTCGCCGGGTTCTGTCGTGTTCAACGCTGCGTGTGGCGCGTGCGTTGCGGCAGGGCTAGCGGCCCTCGAGTCCGTCGAGGTAGCCCAGCGCGTAGTCCCACGGGACGTAGCGCGACGGGTCGGGCTGGGCACCAGGCTCATGGACGGGCGCGAGCTCGTTGCTCAGCGTCGAGCGCATGTTGGCCGCCATGATGTCCCACTCGTAGAAGTGGTCCTCGCCGCAGTCTTCGCAGAAGAAGAACACGCCGTCGACCCCGCGGGGACCGAGGACGCGGGCGAATTCCTGGACGAGCTTCAGGTCGTGTTCGACCGCGGCGCGTTCCTCAGGGCTCAACGGCTCGACGGTGTCCTCTTCTTCCAAGAAGGACGCGGGGTCGTTGGGATCATCCGCGAAGGGATCGCGGGGCATATTCGCGAAAAAGTTCACCTGATCGAGCCTAGGGGGCCGTGCGTTATTGCGCAATTCCCCCTTGAGAGTCGAAAAGACTACAGTAAAGGGCACTATCAGCCTTGTTTGATGCCGCAAATGTTAGGAGACTTCTTCGCATGACCGATTCTCGTATTCACACCGGTGGGGACGACCCGAATAAGGTTGCCCTCTACGGATTGACCTTTGACGATGTCCTTCTGCTTCCGGCCGAATCCAACATCGTTCCTTCCGAGGTAGAGACGTCGGCTCAATTCACGCGCAATATCCGCCTGGGCGTCCCGCTGGTATCGGCCGCGATGGACACCGTTACCGAGGCGCGGATGGCTATTGCGATGGCCCGCCAGGGCGGCATCGGCGTGCTCCACCGCAATCTGTCCACGGAGGACCAAGCACAGCAGGTAGAGATTGTGAAGCGCTCCGAATCAGGCATGGTCACGGATCCGGTCACCGCGTCACCGGATATGACCATCCAGGAAGTCGATGACCTCTGCGCGCGCTTCCGCATCTCCGGCCTGCCGGTGGTCGACGCGAATGGCATCCTGTTGGGTATCTGCACCAACCGCGACATGCGCTTCGAGCCGGACTACTCGCGCAAGGTCTCCGAGATTATGACGCCCATGCCGCTCGTCGTCGCCAAGGAAGGCGTGACGAAGGACGAGGCGCTGGCGTTGCTTTCCACCAACAAGGTTGAAAAACTGCCCATCGTCGACGCGAACAACAAACTCGTCGGCCTTATCACCGTCAAGGACTTCGTCAAGACCGAGCAATTCCCCAACGCCTCGAAGGACGACTCCGGCCGCCTGCTCGTTGCCGCGGGCATCGGCACCGGCGAGGACGCATACAACCGCGCCGGCGCACTCGTCGACGCGGGCGTCGACGTCCTCGTCGTCGACTCCGCCCACGCGCACAACAACCGCGTGCTCGAGATGGTCTCCCGCGTGCAGAAGGACTTCGGTTCGAAGATCGACGTCGTGGGCGGCAACCTCGCCACCCGCGAGGCGGCGCGCGACATGATCGCCGCTGGCGCGGACGCCATCAAGGTCGGCATCGGCCCGGGCTCCATCTGCACCACCCGCGTGGTCGCTGGCGTCGGCGCGCCGCAGATTACCGCCATCATGGAAGCCGCCGCGGTCGCAGGCCCGGCGGGCATTCCGATCATCGGCGACGGTGGCATGCAGTACTCCGGCGACATCGCGAAGGCACTCGCGGCCGGTGCTGACACCGTCATGCTCGGCTCTATGTTCGCTGGCACCACCGAGGCCCCCGGCGACATCGTCGTCGTGAACGGCAAGCAGTACAAGCGCTACCGCGGCATGGGCTCCATGGGCGCCATGCAGGGCCGCGGCCTGTCCGGCGAGAAGCGTTCCTACTCCAAGGACCGCTACTTCCAGGCAGACGTCAAGAGCGAGGACAAGCTCGTGCCGGAAGGCGTGGAGGGACGCGTGCCGTTCCGCGGCGACATGGATGCCATCGTTCACCAGATCATCGGCGGCCTGCGCGCCTCGATGGGCTACACCGGTTCCGCGAACCTCGACGAGCTCAAGACCAAGCGCTTCGTGCAGATTACCGCCGCGGGTCTCAAGGAATCCCACCCGCACCACCTGCAGCAGATCATCGAAGCCCCGAACTACCGCTAAGGACTATTCATGCGCGACTACGTTGAAATCGGCATCGGACGCGAGGCTCGCCGCACCTACGACCTGGCGCAGGTCTCGCTCGTCCCGACGCGCCGTACCCGTTCGTCCAAGGACGTCGACACCACGTGGAACGTCGATGCGTACACCTTCGACACGCCGTTCGTCTCACACCCGACCGACGCCCTGGCCACGCCGGAGTTCGTCATCGAGATGGGCAAGCAGGGCGGTCTAGGCGTCATTAATGCCGAAGGCCTGTGGGGACGCCACGAGGATCTCGAAGGCGCGCTCGCTCGTGCGACCGAGAACCCCGCCGATCTCTCGACGCTGCAGGAACTCCACGCAGCTCCGCTCAACGAGGAACTGCTCGCCGAGCGCATTGCGCAGGTTCGCGATGCCGGTGTGACCGTGGCTGTGCGCGTGTCCCCGCAACGTGCCCGTGAGCTCGCCCCAGTCGTCATCAAGGCGGGCGCGGAGATCCTGTTTATCCAGGGCACGCTCATTTCCGCCGAGCACGTCCAGCAGGGCGGGGAGCCGCTCAACCTCAAGGAGTTCATCGGCTCCATCGATACCCCGGTCATCGCGGGCGGCGTGGCGGATTACACCACCGCCCTGCACCTCATGCGCGCTGGCGCCGCGGGCGTTATCGTCGGCTCGGGTGTTAACACCAACCCGGAGACCGTGGGCATCGACGTGCCCATGGCCACCACCATCGCTGATGTCGCCGCCGCGCGCCGCGACTATCTTGACGAGACCGGTGGCCGCTACGTTCACATCCTCGCGGATGGAGACATCTTCACCTCCGCGGACATCGCCAAGGCCATTGCCTGCGGTGCCGATGCCGTCGTGCTCGGCCCCGTCCTCGCCCGCGCGGCCGAGGCTGGCGGTCAGGGCTTCTACTGGCCGTCGACGGCGGGTCACCCGCGCTTCCCGCGCGGCGTCATCGAGTCCGCAGACCTCTATGCGCTCGATGTGCTTCCCGATGCCTCCTTGGCGGCCGAGCACCCCAGCCTCGAGGTCGTTCTCCACGGTCCGTCCAACGAGCCGCATGGCTTGCTCAACCTGGTCGGCGGCTTGAAGCGCGCCATGGCCAAGTGCGGCTACACGGACTTGAAGGCCTTCCAAAAGGTGGGTCTCGCCGTCCGCTAACGTGTGGACCAAGGGTGCCGCGGCCTGTCCGCGGCATCTTTGCCGCATGCGGGACTTTCTATGGATCAAGCAGTTCTCGACTTTATTTACACCCACCGGATTGAATGGCTCAACACCCCCACGGTGATCTTCAGCCATATCCTCACGCCACGGTGGCTCTTCCTCGCGGTGCTCGCGTGGGGGCTCTACTCGCGGAAGTGGAGCCCGGCGTTTGCCGTCGGCCTCGGCGAGGTGACGGCGCTCGTGCTCAAGTGGATCATCGACCGGCCGCGCCCGGACGTGCTCTACCAGCTCACGACCGTGACGGATTCGGGCATGCCCTCGGCGCATACGGTGGCCATCTTTGCGCTCGCCGTTGTCATCCGCAAGCCCTGGGCCTGGGCTTTCGCGGTGGCAAGCGCGGTGGCCCGCATGTATGTGGGCGTGCACTGGCTCACGGACGTGCTCGTGGGCGTCGTAGTGGGCGTTGCCGTTGGCCTCTTTGTACGCTGGGGCTCGCAGCCCCGCGCCGCTAGGAGTTAGGCAGGAACGGGCGCTGGAGTGTGCGGACTCCGGCGCCTTTCGCGTGTGCGGCGCTGTCCAGCGCTGAGTGTCTGGAGCACCGACGCCGTGACAACGAGGACCACGGCCGTAAGCTTCAGGGCGGTCACGCCTTGCGCGAGCAGGAGCCATCCGAAGAACGCGGCGAAGACCGGCTCGAGCGCGATGAGCACGGAGAAGACGTTGGGCGCGAGCGTGCGCAGCGCGATGAGCTCGAGTGAATAGGGGATAAGCGACGCCAGTAGCCCGGTGCCCACCGCGAGGAGGAGCAGGTGCGGGTCCGCGGCGATGGTCGCGGCTCCGGTGCCGCCCAGCGGCAGCAACACCACCGCGCCGAAGACGAGCGCCACGGCGAGACCGCCCTGGCCCGGAACGAGGCGGCCCACGCGCTTCGACGCGAGGATGTAGCAGATCCAGAACGCGCCTGCGGTCAGCGCGCACGCGACGCCCGCGGGGTCGAGCGGCTCGCCCGTGATCGAGTCCAAACCGAGCAGGACCATGCCGGTGAGGGCGAGGGCGACGCAGGCGGCATCGGCAAGCGAGCGGGAGAGCACCGCGGCGAGCAGGAGGGGACCGAGGAATTCGATGGTGACGGCCGTGCCGAGCGGGATAGCGCCGATAGCCGCGTAGAAGAACCCGTTCATCAGGCCGAGCGAGGCGCCAAAGGCTGCCACGGCGGCCCACTGCGCGCGGGTCCAGCGGCGCACGCGCGGGCGCACGATGAGGAGCAGTAACGCGGCGGCGAACGCGAGGCGCATGGCCGCAGTTCCCCACGTGCCGGCGGCGGGGAAGAGTTGTGTGGCGAGCGCGGCGCCGAGTTGGAGCGAGACGCACGAGCCGATGATGCACAGGATTTCCTTCATGCTGCGAGTCTGCCGTATCGCGCACCCGTTAGTCTAGCTCCATTCTGCGGCGTATATCAGTCAGTTTTGCTAACGTATCGGGCATGTTGGATCTCCGCCGACTGCGCATCCTCGCCGAGTTGCGTCGCCTGGGCACCGTGACGGCCGTGGCGGACTCGCTGCACTACACGCATTCGGCGGTCTCGCAGCAGCTCGCGGCGTGCGAACGCGACGTGGGAACGCGGCTGACGGAGCGCGTGGGCCGGCGCCTGCGGCTCACGGAGCAGGGCGAGGTGCTCGCGGACTACGCCGAGCGCATGCTCGCGCTCGCCGACGAGGCCTCTGCCGCCGTCATCGCCTCGACCTCCCGCGTGCGCGGCACGATTCGCGTGACGAGCTTCCAGACCGTCCTGTCCTCGTTGCTGCCGGCGGCGCTCACGCAGCTGGCGCTGGATTTCCCGGAGTTGACGGTCGAGGTGATCCAACACGACGTGGAGGCCGCTGCGCAGGCGCTCGCGCGCCGCGACGTCGACCTCATCCTCGGCGAGGAGTACCCCGGCGACGTCCCGCCTACCGATGCCACCATGCACCGCGAGGTGCTCCTGCGTGACCCGATGTACCTCATCACGCCCGAGACCGGTCCGTGGTCGGGCTTGGAGCTGCCGGATCTAGAGGGCGTGCCGTTTGCCATCGATCCGCCGAATCTGGCAGTGGGCCGCTTCGCCCAGGCGGTGTGCCTGCGCCACGGCTTCGCGCCGAATTTCGCCTTCCAAACCCCTGACCCGTTTCTTCACGTCCACCTCGTGCGCGGCGGCCATGCGGTGTCGCTCGTGCCGGAGCTCATGCTCCCCAACGTCACGGGCGTGCGCGTCGTTCCGCTGCCCGGTAACCCTGCGCGCACGCTGTACACCGCCGTTAACGCTGGCCGGGAGGTTCACCCCGCGCTGGTGGCGTTCCGCGCGGCGCTCGCGGCGGCCGCGCGTTAGTCGTTGAGGAAAATCCAGCGGCCCTCGTTGTCGAAAGTAAGCTTCGTCGACATGGGGGAGCGCGCGATGTCGTGGCCGCCAAACGTGACCATGCCGTCGTTCATCGGGACGTGTTCCGCGATTCCGTCACGCCACAGCGTCACCTCGTCGTCGCGGACCGCGAACGAGTCCCACTCGTGGCCGAAGAGCTCTTCTGCGGTGACCGTCACGGGCGGGATGCCCGCCTCGTCGAGCACGCCCGTGAGTCCCGCGGTCGTCGGCGGCGCTCCGCAACCCGCTAGGAGCCCCGCGCATAGCACGACCATTAACGTCCTCATCGTGTCTCCATTTTCTCCGCAAAGCGCTGCGCTAATGGACTCAACTGCCCCGCACGCAGCCACACGAGGTGAAGCTGGGTTTCCAGCCGCGGCACGAGGGGCCGGAACGCCAGGTCCTCGCCCAGGTTGACGAGGTCCGCGAAGGTCAGCATGTGGCCCAGCCCCTCGCGCACGAACTGTGCGCCGTTATACGCCAACCGCGTCGAGCCTGCCAACCTGAGTTCCACGTCGCCTGCCCATGGCACTATCGTTGCGTCCCACGCTTGCTCCGAGCAGATAAGCGGCACTCCGGTCAGATCGCGCGGGCTCAGAGATTCGTGCCCCGCCAGCTCCGAGCCGCGCGGCGTGACCACGCCCCACACATCCGCCTCCGGTAGCGCCACCGTGTGGTAGATCTGCGGGTCCGGGCGCGATGCCAGTACCGCGAAGTCGAGCAGCCCCGCATGCAGCTTGTCCACGACCTGCTCCGTATCTCCGCTCGTGAGCCGAAACCTCACCCCGGGGTGTGCGTCCTGGAACTCGCTCACCCACCGCGCCACGTACCGGATATGCGGCGACTCGGCGAGCCCAAAAAAGAGGTCACCCGCCAGATTTTCGTCGAATGCGCGCACCTCCGCGGCCGTCTTGTCGGCCATGGCGATAAGCGTCTCGGCGCGCTCGCGGAGGAGGCGGGCGGCATCGGTAAGCTCCAGGGCGGAGCCTGAGCGACGGAAAAGCTTGTGGCCTAACTCGGCCTCGAGCGCGGACATGCGTTTGGACAGCGTTGGCTGGCTGATAAAGAGCGTGCTCGCTGCGTGCGTCATCGAGCCTTCGCGTGCGACGGCGAGGAAATAGCGCAAGTTGGTCAGGTCCATGGCATTCCATTCTAGAATAGTGCGCATGCGAAATCGCTATTGGCGGAATATTCACGCCGAGCGGAGAATAAGGGCATGAACATCGAAATGACTCCCATCTGGGACAAGGTTTTCCCGCAGGACCCTTCCATCAAACACTCCAAGGTCGCCATCCCGACCCACTTCGGCACGACGCTCGCCGCCGACGTTTACGAGCCTGCCGATGCCCCCTCGCCGCGCCCCGCCATCGCCGTGTCTGGTCCGTTCGGCGCAGTGAAGGAGCAGTCCAGCGGACTCTACGCGCAGGAGCTGGCGCGCCGTGGCTTCCTCACCATTGCCTTCGACCCGTCGTTTACCGGCGAGTCCTCGGGCGTGCAGCGGTACATGAACTCGCCGGACATTAACACCGAGGACTTCCAGGCGGCCGTGGACTACCTTGTCAATCGCTCCGACGTGACGAATGTTGGCCTCTTAGGCGTGTGCGGCTGGGGCGGCGTCGCCATCAACACGGCGGCTATCGACACGCGCGTCAAGGCCACCGTGGCGTCGACCATGTACAACATGAGCGAGGTGGCGCAGAAGGGGTACTTCGACGAGGGGGACTCGTACGCGGCGCGCCACGAGCAGCGCGAGGCGCTCAACGCGCAGCGCACGCGCGACTTTGCTACGGGATCCTACGCCCGGGCCGGCGGCGTGCCGGATGAGGCGCCCGCAGAGGACGCTCCGGAGTTTCTGCGTGGCTACTACAACTACTACAAGACGGAGCGGGGATACCACGCGCGTTCGCTCAACTCGAATGGCGGCTGGGCGGTGACTGCGGGGCTTTCGCTGCTCAACACGCCGCAGCAGGCGTTTGCCCACGAGATCGCGACGCCCGTGCTGCTCGTCCATGGGTCGGAGGCGCACTCGCGCTACTTCTCGGAGCGCACGTACGAGCGCTTGACCGCAGGGGAGTTCGCAGACAACAAGGAACTGCTTATTATCGACGGTGCGACGCACACCGACCTCTACGATCAGTTCGACGCCATCCCGTTCGACAAGCTGGAACAGTTCTACGCCGAGGCGCTGGGACGCATGGGTTAGACTGTATCGCGTGACTACTACTCATCCACGCCCCGTCCTCGTCGTGGACTTTGGCGCCCAGTACGCGCAGCTCATCGCTCGCCGCGTGCGTGAGGCCAATATCTACTCCGAGGTCGTCCCGAATTCCGCATCTGTAGAAGAAATCAAGGCCAAGAACCCGGTCGCGCTCGTCCTCTCCGGCGGTCCTTCGTCGGTCTACGAGGATGGCGCCCCGGCGCTCAAGCCGGAGCTGCTCGAGCTGGGAATCCCGGTCTTCGGCATCTGCTACGGCTTCCAGGCCATGACGCAGGCGCTCGGCGGCACCGTCGCTGCGACCGGTGCCCGCGAGTACGGCCGCACCGAGGTCACCGTCTCCGGCGGCGTCCTGCACGAGGGTCTCGAAGAAAAGCACAACGCTTGGATGTCCCACGGTGACTCCGTGACGAAGGCCCCGGAGGGCTTCGAGGTCACCGCGACCTCTGCCGGTGCCCCGGTCGCCGCGTTCGAGTGCCTGGCCAAGCACATGGCCGGCGTCCAGTACCACCCGGAAGTCATGCACTCCGACCACGGTCAGAAGGTGCTGACCCGCTTCCTCACCGAGGTCGCTGGCCTCGAACAGAACTGGACCGCGGACAACATCGCTGATCAGCTCATCGAGCAGGTCCGCGAGCAGGTTGGCCCAGACGGCCGCGCGATTTGCGGCTTGTCGGGCGGCGTGGATTCCGCCGTGGCTGCTGCCCTCGTGCAGCGCGCCATCGGCGACCGCCTCACCTGCGTCTTCGTCGACCACGGCCTGCTTCGTGCGGGCGAGCGCGAGCAGGTCGAGCACGACTTCGTCGAGTCCACGGGCGCCAAGCTCGTCACTGTCGACGAACGCGAGGCCTTCCTCACCAAGCTCGCCGGCGTCACGGATCCGGAAGCTAAGCGCAAGGCCATCGGCGCGGAGTTCATCCGCTCCTTCGAGCGTGCTGTCGCGGGCGTGCTTGCCGATGCCCCCGCTAACTCCACCGTCGACTTCCTCGTCCAGGGCACCTTGTACCCGGACGTCGTGGAGTCCGGCGGCGGCGACGGCACCGCGAATATCAAGAGCCACCACAACGTGGGCGGCCTGCCGGATGACGTCGAGTTCACTCTCGTCGAGCCGCTGCGCCTGCTGTTCAAGGACGAGGTCCGCGCCGTGGGCCGCGAGCTCGGCTTGCCCGAGGAGATCGTTAACCGTCAGCCGTTCCCGGGGCCGGGCCTGGGCATCCGCATCATCGGCGAGGTCACCGCGGAGCGTCTCGAGACGCTGCGCCAAGCCGACCTTATTGCGCGCACGGAGCTTACCGCTGCTGGCCTCGATAACGAGATTTGGCAGTGCCCGGTCGTGCTGCTCGCCGACGTCCGCTCCGTGGGCGTCCAGGGCGACGGCCGCACCTACGGCCACCCGATCGTCCTGCGTCCGGTGTCTTCTGAGGACGCCATGACCGCGGACTGGACCCGCCTGCCGTACGACGTGCTGGAGAAGATCTCCACGCGCATCACGAACGAAGTGAAAGACGTCAACCGCGTCGTGCTGGACTGCACGTCCAAGCCGCCGGGAACCATCGAGTGGGAATAATCCCGCCTGCCCCGCAGCGCCTCGCCAATTTCGGCGGGGCGCTGCGCGTGTTTTAGAGGAATTCGGCGCGAAACGCCTGCCAGTCGGCCTCGTTCTGGTCAGCATAGGCCCGCGCAAACCGGGCGGCGGAGCGCTCAAAGGCGGTACCTTTACCCAGATAGCCCGCGATGGCTAGTCGGTCACCGGTCCGGGCGTGGGCGCGGGCGAGCGTGAAGGCGGAGAGCACGGCGACCGCGTTGAGTTCCTCGGCGCTGAGGTCATCGAGATCGATGGAACCCTTGCCATTCCACAGTTGGCGCACGTAAAAGTGGTGATCGCCCACCTGCGTCCAGCCGAGCAGGATATCCGCCGTCGCCTGGATGGCGTGTTGGCCCTCGATGACGCGCTGACCATGATGAGCGTACGCGCTTGCCGGGAGATAGGGCGCGAGTGCTGACGGCCGCGCCTCCTTGATCTGCAGAACAAGCGGGTCGTGCTCGCCGTTGCCCTCGAACACCACCATCCACGCACGCAAGCCCACGCTGCCCACGCCCACGACCTTCATCGCTGCATCCTGGTAGCGGTACTGACGCAGCAAGCTGGCCCGCTCTGGTGCGAGCGTGGCGAGATAGGAGCTCAGCGCTTCGCGCACGACGGCATCGGCAAGCTCGCGCTCGGGGCCTTCCACGAGATCACGCAGCGGCACGAGCACCGGCGGATCCGAGATAATGCGTCGTTGCCCGTCGACGACCTCGGTGAGCTTGCCCACCGCACGCTGGCTGTCCTTGGCACGGGCCTTCGCGATGAGCTTGTGCACGCTCTTGACGGACTTTTTGCCCAGTCGTCCACCGAACTCATCGAGTGTCGCCTCCATCTCGAAGCGTGCGTACCACACATCGAGGTTGCCCATGTCCGCGAAACGAGACATCGCCCGGTGGTAGGCGGCAACGGTGGACTCGACGAGCTCCTCCGGATCAAAGCCGCGCTCGCGCGCGCAAATTTCCACGCTGGTCACCAGTCGCGCAACGTCTCATCGAAATCGTTGAGGTCGAAGACCGTGCGCCGATCCGGCGCAGAGAAGAACCCGAAGTTCGAGATATGCGCGTCTCCGCAGACCTGGACCGTGATGCCCGAGGTAGCCAACGACGCGAGGTCCGCCGCCATAATCGCCGCTCCGCCGCGATAGAACGCGAACGCCGACTCCCCCATCCGCGCGTAGCGCAGCGGCAGCAGCTCCGCGACGCGCGCCGGAGCCTGCGCGTGGATGATGCCCAACGGGTCGCGGTCCTCGGCAGGCTGCCACGAGCCGAGGGTACGGCGCGGGGTGTGCTTGCGGGCTGCTTTGCCGGCAGCGCGGCGTTCGGCAGGAGTATGTTGTGGCTTCACGTCGAATCAGCCTAGTCGCGAACGATCGCCTCGTAGAGCTCGCGCGCGGGCGCCGCGGCGTGAGGGCCGGGGCATCGACAAGCGGGCGGGGCCTGGGCACCTGGGTGCTAAACGCCAGCAGCGGGGAGTGGGCGAGGAGCTCGGCGCGCAGTTCATCGTGTTGAGCCCGCTGTCCAATGGCCTACTCACCGACGCCGTCGGCGCGCATGCCTCCTTCAGCAACGGCGATTACCGCTCAGTGATGCCGCAGTTCCGCTGCTACGGCGCGAACGCCGAGCTGCTCCCGCTCGTCCGCCGGCTGGCTGCGGTGTATGACGCGACGCCCGCGCAGCTCTCGCTGGCTTGGGTCATCGCGAAGAACGCGGTGCCCATCCCCGGCAGCCGCAATCCTGAGCGTTTGCGTGAGAATCTCGCCGCGACCGACTTCGTTCTCACAGCCGACGAGGTCGCCGACATGTCCGAGGTCTTCGGCGGCACGAAAAACTAAAACGGCATGCCGAATTGCCCGCCCTTCGGGGCGGGTTGTCGTTTGTGAGGGTTAGTCCACGGTGCAGAGCAAGCGCTTGC
>NZ_JBCJKS010000013.1:0-79583 GCF_039822565.1 Corynebacterium sp. SA-MJD20WY100
CGGATACAGCGTGGGAACCTCCGGCGACATGCGGCGGCCCACCGAGCCCTTCTCATAGCCCAACACCACGCCCGTAATGTCACGGTCCGGTTTATTAAGCGAGCGCAGCAGGCGATCCGCAATTTCCACGGGCAGCTCATCGAGCAGCGCCACGCGGTCCTCGGGCTCAAGTGCATCGAAGTACTCGAAAACCTCGGCGTTGCCCAACTCATCGATAACGTCCGCCTGCTGGACGAAGTCCATGGCGTCGAATACCTCGATGGCTTTTCGCCGCGGCAGCAGCCGCAACACCAGTGCAGCGCGCACCGGATTGCAGCGCTCCACAATGGCGACGACATCCCGAATAGGCAGACTCGTGGCCAAGGACTTGAGCTCCTGCGCCTGACCTGGGTCGAGCTCATCCTCGCTGCGCAGCATAATCTCGAGCTTGTCTACGTTATCGAGAACCCGCTGTTCTTTATTCATGCGCACCACCGCTTATCGCCGCGAACTAATCGCCCCCACCTTACCCCGCCCTAGTAGTTAGTCACGAAAGTTATCATCACGCTTCTTGCGCGCGTAATTCTTCTGCCGGTCCTCGCGTCCTACGAGCGGCACGACGGCCAGCCCCACGACGATGCCTGCAAGCAGCCACCAGAACGTTCCCGTGGCAATCCACATAATGCCGCCCAGCACGGCGCCACCGATAAGACCCGGGGTCCACTTGTTCATCGCTCGTCTCCTTCTGCCCGCCGGACACGCCTGTTGGCCTTATCCTAATGCCCCATGCTTTCCCCGACGGCGCTGGGCCACCACCATAAGACCCGTCATGTTGAACACGGCGGGCACTATCGGGCGCACTAGCCTCATTTTCAGCGTCACACTCCTGATAACGCGCCCGAAATGTAAGCGCCCCTACCCCCACGCTGCAGCACGGGCGGATGGAACACGAAGAAACCCGCTAGCCTTGCGGCCAGCGGGTTTGTGCTGTGCGCCCGGAGGGATTCGAACCCCCAACCTTCTGATCCGTAGTCAGATGCTCTATCCGTTGAGCTACGGGCGCTAACCATTGCCTCGAGCGGTTGGTGCTCTCTGTGCAACGAGGAATAACTATACCCACGGCTTTGAATTGTGACAAATCGCCAGGCCAGTCAATGTTTTTACCTACTGTTTACCCGGGGCGGACCATACAAAATACCCCGCACGAGGCGGGGCATTCGCAGAAAGAGGTTAAGCAGTGAGGCCAAAGACCGGGATGGCGATGAAGTAGACGGTGAGTGTGATGAGCACGGTACCGATGATGTTGAGCCAAATACCGCCCTTGATCATGTCGCCAATCTTCACGTGGCCAGAGCCGTACGCAATGGCGTTCGGCGGGGTGGCGACGGGGAGCATGAACGCACAGGTGGCGGCGAGTGCGACTGGGATGCAGAGCACGAGGACGTTGATGTCGCCGTTCGCCGTGAGGCCAATACCCACGGCGACGCCGCCCATAATCGGCAGGAAAGTCGCGGCGGTTGCGGTATTTGAGGTGATTTCCGTAAGGAAGAGGACCAGGAAGGAAATCGCGGCGATGAGGAAGATGACGGGCAGGGAGCCCAGACCCTTGGCCAGCTCACCAATCCACAGGGACAGGCCGGAATTATTGAACATCGCGGACAGGGACAGGCCGCCACCGAAGAGGAGGAGGACGTCCCACGGCATGTCATTGGCCGTCTTCCAGTCAAGCAGGCGCACGCCGGACTTGAAGTTGGCCGGCAGGATGAAGAGGATGAGACCAGCGGCGATACCTACGATGGCGTCGTCGTAGCCGGACTCCTTATCAAGGAAGAACGGGAGAGCAACCCACGCGACAGCGGCGCACAGGAAGATGATGGCGGTGGCGATCTGCGGGCCGGTCCACGGACCCATGGCCTTGATTTCGTCGTTGATGAGCTCCTTGCCGCCCGGGATACGATCCATCTCCGGCTTGAAGATGGTCACGAGCAGGAACCAGGCGATGAAGAGGAAGACGATGGCAATCGGCATGCCGACGATCATCCACTTGCCGAAGCTCAGGTCGATGTCATGCGACTCACGCATGTAGCCAGCGAGCAGGGCGTTCGGCGGAGTACCGATGAGCGTGCCCAGCGAGCCGATGGACGCAGCGTAGGCGATGCCGAGCATGAGCGCGGTCGCGAACTTCTTCTGGTTAGCCATGCCGCCCACCGTGTCAGCGGTAAGCGTCAAGACGGACATGCCAATAGGCAGCATGACCACGGCGGTCGCAGTGTTGGACACCCACATGGACAGGAAGCCCGTGGCAAGCATGAAGCCGAGCACGAGGCGCTTCGGCGACGTGCCAACGACCTTGACAACGGCAAGCGCCATGCGGCGGTGGACATTCCAACGCTGGAGGGCCAGCGCGATAAGGAAACCACCCATGAACAGGAAGATGGTCGACGACGCGTACGGCGAGCCGACTTCCTTAATCGTGCCCACGCCAGCCAGCGGGAAGACGACGAGCGGGATGAGGGCGGTGGCGGCCAACGGAATGGCCTCCGTCATCCACCATGCGCCCATAAGGACGGTAACGGCGGCGACGGCGCGCAGGCCTTCAAGCGTGTAGGTCTCCTCCGGGTCAGCGCCGGAAGACTGCATCACAGTCTCCACGGCGTTGGACGGGAAAAAGAGCCAAATGAGTGCGGCAAGAACAAGACCGACAATGAGGCCGGTGAATTCACGGCGCCATTCGAAAGTGCCGAGGGGCTTGTCGTCTTCGCCCTCGGCATGGGCGGTCGATGGGTGCGTTTGTGGGGTGGTCATGGTGCTCCTGGAAATGAGATACACGGCGGCGTTCACCGCGTGAGACACGCATTACCATAAACCACGCACTAGGGTCGGGGCCACATCGCGCCACCCCCACGTCGACCCCACGGCGGGCCGTTAGTCCGCCAGTCGAGCCGCGATTGCGGCCCCCAATTCGGAGGTAGTCGCGGTGCCGCCCATATCGGGCGTCAAACCCTGGCCCTCGGCGAGGACGGACTCGAAGGCCGCGATGACGGCATCGGCAGCCTCGCGCTCGCCGAGGTGATCGAGCATCATCGCGCCGGCCCAAATCTGGCCGATGGGATTGGCAATCCCCTGGCCAGCGATGTCTGGGGCCGATCCGTGGACGGGCTCGAAGAGGGAGGGGAACTCGCCCGTGGGATTGATATTGCCTGACGGCGCGATGCCAATGGTGCCGGTGCAGGCCGGGCCGAGATCGGACAAAATGTCACCGAAGAGGTTGGAGGCGACCACCACGTCGAAGCGGTCCGGGTGCATGACGAACTGGGCCGTGAGGATGTCGATGTGATATTTATCCACGCTTATTTCCGGGTAATTCTCCGCCATGGCTTCAACGCGGGAATCCCAATACGGCATGGTGATGGCAATGCCATTCGATTTCGTCGCGGACGTGAGATGCTTGGCGTCGCGACGTTGCGCGAGGTCGAAGGCGTATTTCAGGACGCGGTCGACGCCAGTGCGGGTCATGACAGTTTCCTGGATGACGGTCTCGCGATCCGTGTCCGGGAACATCGTGCCGCCCACGGAGGAGTATTCGCCCTCGGTGTTTTCGCGCACGACCCAGAAATCGATATCGCCGGGCTCACGGCCGGCGAGCGGCGAGGGCACGCCGGCGAGCAGCTTCACCGGACGCAGATTGATGTACTGATCGAACTCGCGGCGGAACTGGAGGAGCGAACCCCAGAGGCTCACGTGGTCCGGGACCGTCTCCGGCCAGCCCACGGCACCAAAGTAGATGGCGTCAAAGCCACCCAGCTGCGCCTTCCAATCGTCCGGCAACATCTGTCCGGTGCGCTGGTAGTACTCCGCCGAGGACCAATCGAACTCGGTGAACTCGAGCTCTAGGTCGAATTTCTCGGCCGCCGCGCGCAGGACGCGCAGGCCTTCGGGCATAACTTCGGTGCCGATTCCATCACCGGCGATAACAGCGATCGTGTACATGCGCCCCATTGTGCCCGCTTAAAGCGAGACCAGGCCAAGCAGTGCCAACCCCACCGTCAACCCCGCGAGCCCCGCCAAGGTTCCCGCACCCGGCAGGCCCTCCCCCGCTGCGAGTCGCCGATCCACGGCCCCGGCGCGCGCCCGCGCGGCGAGATACAGGCCACCCGCGGCCACAGCGACGATGACGAGTGCCCACGAGACCGCGAAGCCCGCCGCGCGCAGCGTGAGCAGCAGCGCGCCGACCGCCGCGAGCGCCGTGCGCTGCCACGACAGGCGGGTGCGCTCAGGCTGCATCCCGACGTCGAAGAGCGCGCTAGGCACGGGCTTCTCCGTAGAGCAGAACGCCGGCGATAACAAGGACGGCGAGCACCAATACCGGTAGCGCGAAGCTGCCTGGCAACGGTGTTCCCTCGCGCATGGCACGCTCGCAGCGCACCCAGTGCAGCCACGCGGCCACCGGCAGCACGAGCGCCGCAATGAGCATGACCACGCTTACTGCGCCAGTCACGCGGTCCGGCAAGTCGAGCTCTAAGGCGCGCAACGCCACGCCGCCAGCAATGAACGCGAGCGCCGTGCGCGTCCACGCGAGGAACGTCCGCTCATTGGCCAGGCTAAAGCGCGGGTCCGGCTCCTCGCCACGCCCGTAGACGGCGCGCGGGAACCGCTTGTCGGGGTTGCTCATGCCCCGCAGTCTAACGCGGCAGACAGGCGTGCGCCCCGCCGGCCGTCGAACGACCGCGGGGCGCACACTGAGTTGTGGCACGTTTTACCACCAGCCGAGCACCTTGAACCAGGCGCCGCCGACCACGAACCAGATGAGCAGGAAGGACAGGGAGCCCAGGAAGCTGTAGCTCCACTACTGGCCGGCCGCAGCTTATCCTTCCGTGAACTTCTCCAACGCCGCCGGCGAGCCCGCCGCCACGATGAGGTCGTTCGCCGTGAGCTCGCGACCATCAGTAAGCGGCAGCCACCGCCCCAGCGTGCGCACGGAGACCAACTGCACCTTGTACTCGCGCAGCACCTTGGCCAGGTCGAGCGGCTTGCCCTGCACGCGCGCGGGCGGCACGAGCTTGGTCACGCCGTAGTCCTGCGCGATCTCCGCAAAATCCTCGAAGCGGCCGGACAGGAGGTGTGCGATGCGCCGACCGGTATCGCGCTCCGGGCGGATGACGTGATGGACACCGATCTTGATCAGGATGCGCGCGTGCGCCTCCGAGTCCGCCTTCGCCCACACGTCGCGCACGCCCAGCTCCACCAAATTCGAGGCCGTCAAGATAGAGGCCTCCACGTCCGAGCCGATGGCGACAACGGCCCGCTCGACCTCGTCGATGCCGAGCTGCGTGAGCACGGCGGCATCGGAAGTATCTGCCTGCACGGTCTGCGTGAGCTCGGGCGCCATCTCGCGCACCAACTTGTCCGAAGCGTCGATGCCGAGCACCTCCACGCCATGGTCCATGAGCTCGCGGGCCAACGCGTGGCCGAAGCGGCCGAGGCCCACGACCACGACGGGTGCGATGTCGATGGTCTTCCGGGAACCAAAAATATTAACCAATGAAGGGCCTTTCCTCGGGGTAGCTAAAGCGCTGCGTGACCGCGCGCGCGGCGAGCGCCGCGATGAGTGTGGTGGGGCCGACGCGGCCCAAATACATAATGAAACACAGGATAATTTGGGACGGTGCACTCAGCGACGCGGTAATGCCGGTGGATAAGCCCACCGTCGCAAACGCGGAGGTCACCTCCAGCATGACCTGGTCCGCGGTGAACTGCGGGTCGAAGGCGCGCAACAGGCCCACGCCCACCGCAATGACGGCGATTCCAAAAAATGCCAGCACCAGCGCCTGGCGCACCGCCGCAGTGGGGATGCGCCGGTGTCCGATGGCGACGTCTTCACGGCCGCGAAATTCCGACACCATCGCCGCAAGGAGCACACACGCCGTCGTGACCTTGATGCCGCCGGCCGTACCCGCCGAGCCGCCGCCGATGTACATAAGGACATCCGTCCCCATGAGCGTCACCGGGTGCGCCTGGCCATAATCAATCGCATTGAAGCCCGCCGTGCGCGGCGAGACCGCCATGAAGAAAGCATTGAGCAGCCGCTCCCCCGCCGGCATCCCCGCCAGGACGCCCCGGCTTTCCGATGCCCACATGAACGCCGTCCCACCCACGACCAGCACCGCAGATGCCCACAAGGTCATGCGAGCGGTCACCGATGCATGGTGGACGCGTGCGCGCACCGTAAGCCGCGCGCGGACGCGGCGCAGGAACTCCGCGTGAACCGGATAGCCGAGACCGCCGCCGATGATCGCCGCTGCCAGCGGCAGTAGAATCCACGGGTCCGCGGCAAAACCCACGAGGTTATCCGAGTACGTGGAAAAGCCCGCGTTATTGAATGCGGAGACCGCGTGAAACGTGCCTTCCCACACCGCCTGCGGCCCGGTCCAGCCGTAGTGCGCCATGCCGCGCACACCCACGACGAGCGCCACGGCCGCCTCCGCTGCAAAGGTGAAGAGAAAGGTAAACGTGAGCGTGCGCCGAATGCCGCCTTCGACGATGGGGCGTCCCTCCGCCGCGCCCGCGGCACGCGCCTTGAGGCTCACCCGCCCGGTAAGCAGCATGCCCGACAGCGACGCAAGCGACATGATGCCCAATCCACCCAGCTGGATGAGCGCCAGGATGACGCACTGGCCGAAATGCGTCCAGTACGAACCGGTGTCCTCAACGATGAGCCCGGTGAGCGACACCGCCGAGGTCGCCGTGAAGAACGCTGGCAAGAACGGCGTCCAGTGCGGCACGTGCGCCGAGATGGGCAACATGAGCAACAGCGTGCCCGTCAAGATGAGAGCCATAAACCCGACCGCGGTGAGCCGCGCGGGTCCAAGCCACGAGATTTTCACCAGCCGATCCTAACCCCAGCGCGTTCCTGCCGCCTAGTTATGTGACGCAGTTTCCTCGACGCAGCTATGCTTCCCCTCCCGATGTCAGTTCTTCGTTCACGTCGCCGCACATTGGGCCCTCAACGAGGCCACTTAAACAAGGAACGGACACCCTCACCCCCGCGTGGCGCCTTGGCCCACACATGCGACAACCCCCGGCGAGAACCGGGGGTTGAGTGGCGGAGACGAGAGGATTTGAACCTCCGGACCTGCGCAAGCAAGTCAACTCCTTAGCAGGGAGCCCCATTCGGCCGCTCTGGCACGTCTCCAGATACTCGAAAGTATCACACGGAGACTTTACCTGAGGGCCGCCCCTGCACACAAAAGACGGCCCCCTTTATGTCAACGCGTCATAATAGACGGCAGCACTCACCGTCTCGAAAGGAGCACTGCATGCAGACGACCGTGGGCGAATTCCTCCTCCGCCGTCTCAAAGACATTGGCATTACCGAAGTCATCGGCGTGCCTGGCGATTTTAACCTGAGCTTTTTGGAACAGCTGCGCGACGCAGACGGCATCCGTTTCGTGGGCGCCTGCAACGAGCTCAACGCGGCGTATGCGGCGGATGGTTATGCCCGCTCGCGCGGCGTCGGCGCGCTGCTCACCACGTACGGCGTGGGCGAGCTCTCCGCTCTCAACGGCATTGCGGGCTCGCGCGCGGAGCACATCCCGGTCGTCTCCATCGGCGGCGCCCCGCCGCAGTACGCCACGGAGTTCCGCTGGAACCTCCACCACTCCCTCGCGGATGGCGACTTCGCGAATATGCTCGAGGCCATCGCGCCGTTCACGGAGGTCGCCGTGCGCGTCTCCCCCATGAACGCCGTCGAGGAAATCGATCGCGCACTGCGCACCTGTCTGCGTGAGAAGCGCCCCGTCCACATCCAGCTCCCCTCAGACATCACGCATCTCACCATCGAGGCTCCCGATGCCCCGCTCGACACCTCCCTGCCCGCCTCCGACCCCGAGCGCCTCGAGGCCGCGGCCGCACGCATCCTCGAGGCCCTCGCCCACGCCGAGCACCCAATCCTCCTTATTGACCAGGACGCGGACCGCCACGGTTTTACCGAGCCTCTCCTGCGCCTGGCGGAGAAGGCACAGATTCCTTTCGCCCAGATGTCCTCCGGCAAGGCCCTCCTGCCCGAGAATCATCCGCTCTTCATCGGCACCTACAACGGCGCGGCCTCCGCACCCGGCGTCAAGGACCGCGTGGAGCACTCGGACTTCCTGGTGACCACCAACCCGCGCTTCATCGAGGTCAACTCTGGTTCGTTCACGCACGAGCTTGACCACGCGCTCGTGGTTAACCTCGGTGACCAGCACGCCAGCGTTGACGGCGAGTACTTCGTGGGGCTCACCACCCGCGAACTTATCGATGCCCTCATCGACCGCGCCCCCGAGCGTCCCGCCACCCCGCGCGAGCCCGCCCCGGCCACGGAGACCGCCGCGCCCACCGGTCCGCTCACGCAGGCCGAGCTGTGGCCGCGCATGGCCCGCTTCCTCCGCGAGGACGACGTCGTCATCGCCGAGGCCGGCACCTCGCATATCGGCCTGAGCGCCCAGCAGCTGCCCGCGAACGTCAAGTACATCAACTCGCCCATCTGGGGCTCCATCGGCTTTACCCTGCCCGCAACGCTCGGCTCTCAGCTTGCTGAACCGGGCCGCCGCCACGTCCTCTTCATCGGCGACGGTTCCTTCCAGCTCACCGCCCAGGAACTGTCCACCATCCTGCGCGAGGAACTCAATCCCATCATCGTGCTCATGAATAACCGCGGCTACACCATCGAGCGCTACATCCTAGGCATGGAAGACGAGTACAACGACATCCAGAACTGGTCCTACGGCGCGCTGCCGCAGGTCTTCAAGCCGGATACGACGATGAAGTCCTACACCGCGCAGACCTTCGAGGAACTCGAGGAGGCGCTCGCCGCCATCGAGTCCTCGGACGCCGGCGCGTTCCTCGAGCTGCACCTTCCGCCTGCCGATGCCCCCGCCGGCCTCAAGGCCTTCGGCCCGCTCACCGCCGAATTCGACTACGGCCCGCGCGGACCCCGTAACCCGTAACCGCACCTAACCACTAGAGTGATAGAAATGATTCGCCCAGACCTTTCCTCCCTCCCCGCCTACGTCCCCGGCAAGCGCCAGGAAGACGCCCTCAAGCTCTCCTCCAACGAGGCCACGCAGCCGCCGCTGCCCGCCGCCGTCGACGCCATGGCCGCAGCTGCCGCCGGCGCGAACCGCTACCCGGACATGGGCGCCGTCGCCATCCGCGAGGCCCTCGCCGAGCACCTCGGCGTCGCCTTCGAGCAGGTTGCCGTGGGTACCGGTTCCTCCGCGCTGTGCCAGCAGCTCGTCCAGGTCACCTGCGCCGACGGCGACGAGGTTGTCTTCCCGTGGCGCTCCTTCGAGGCCTACCCCATCTTCGCCCAGGTCCACGGCGCCACCCCGGTCGCCATTCCGCTCAAGGACGAGGGCGTGGATCTGGAGGCCATAGCCGCCGCGATCACCGACCGCACACGCCTGATCTTCATCTGCAACCCGAATAACCCGTCCGGCTCCATCGTGACCCGCGCCGAGTTCGCTGAGTTCATGGCCAAGGTCCCGGCCGAGATCACCGTCGCCCTCGACGAGGCGTACACCGAGTACCTGCGCGCCGAGGACACCCCGCTGGCCACCGAGGACATCGCGAAGTACCCCAACCTCGTGGGTCTGCGCACCTTCTCCAAGGCCTACGGCCTGGCCGGCCTGCGCATCGGCTACGCCTTCGGCCAGCCGGACATGATCGAAGCCCTCAACAAGGTGTCGATCCCGTTCTCCGTGAACTCCGTGGCCCAGGCTGGCGCTCTCGCCTCCCTCGCCGCGCAGGATGAGCTGAAGCAGCGCACCGATACCGCCGTCGCCGAGCGCCAGCGCGTCATCGAGGCCACCGGCGCGTACCCCTCCGAGGCCAACTTCGTGTGGCTGCCGGGCGAGACCCCAGAACTCGCCGCCGCGCTCGCCGAGCAGGGCGTGCTCGTGCGCTCCTTCCCCGAGGGCATCCGCATCACGGTGACCACCCCGGAGGAGACCGATCAGCTCCTCGCTGCCTGGAAGGCCGTCCGCGGCTAATCTGCGCGTCCTCGCTACCTCGCAACGTGAATGAGTCGCGACATTTCTTGAGATTTTTCGACGACTCATTCACGTTGCGCGTTGTCAGGCGGCTCCGCGGAGCCCGAGCCGTTGCAGCGACGGCTCTGCGCGCTTTCTCAGGCAGTCCGCAGGGACGGCCGGTAGTGTCACACCCATGAAAGCCCTGTGGAACTTCGCACTCAACGTCATCGCCGTCGCCCTCGCCTTATGGGTCGTTGTCTCTTTCGTCCCCGGCATCGACATCGTGCCGCCCGCGCTCGCTACGGGCGAGCCAGGCATCGGGTCGACCAATGAGGCGGGCTCCTCGTCGACGTTCCTCGCCGTCGCGGCCGTTTTCGTTCTCGTCAACGCAGTCATCACGCCGGTGCTGCGGTTCCTCGGCGCACCCCTTACCTGCGCCACACTCGGATTGTTCGCGCTCGTCATTAATGGCGCGACGCTGCTCATCACGGAGTGGGCGTTCAACTCCCTTGATACCTCGCTGGGTCACCTCGACATCGACGGCTGGCTGCCCGCCATCCTCGGCGCGGTCGTGCTCGGTCTCGTCTCAGGCGTGGTGAATTTCTTCACAAGCCCGCTGCGGGCTCGCTAGCCCCCGGCGAAAGGCGGGAGGATATCCACGCGCGCGGCGCCGTCGAGGACGGCGTCGCGTTCAGCGTTTTTGCCATCGATGAGGAAGGTGCACCGCTCGAAGACCTGCGCAAGCGTCATGCCAGCCTCGGTGGTGCCGGTATGCGCGGCCGCGAGGGCATCGAGAAGCTCGCCAAGGGAGGCTGCGGGCTCCGCAGACTCCTGGGCGGTACCGGCGGCGGCGCGGGCCGCGGCAAAGTAATGAATCTCAAGCATGCACCCCACTATGCCAGCTCAGAACACGCGAGAAAAAGCCTAGACTTGTAGACGATGTGTCCCCACCGGGGTTTCACCCACGGATCCCCCTTGTACAAGGAGTTGCCATGCGCACGTACGAAGAACACTTGAGCGCCGTCCGCGCCGTCGTCACCGCACCGAACGTCGTCACGCGTTCCCTGCTGGAAGCCGATGGCATGGTCCTGGCCAAGTCCATCAACGCGACCTACAACTCCCCGCGCTTCGATAACTCCCAGATGGATGGCTACGCCATCACGGACCCAGCTGGCGGCACGCTCACTGTGGGCGCCACGGTCGCCGCGGGTGACACGGCTGCGACACCGCTCAAGGAGGGCATCGCCACCCCAATCATGACCGGCGCCAAGGTGCCGGAGGGCACCAAGGCCATCGTGCCGGTGGAATTCTGCGAGCCGTCCACCTTCGTCGAACAAGGCGGCACCGTCACCATCCCGGCCGTCAAGGAAGGCCAGTACATCCGTAAGGCCGGCTCTGACGTCGAGGAAGGCAAGTTGCTCATCCCCGGCGGCACGCGCCTGCTCCCGGCCGCTATCTCCGCGCTCGCTGGCCAGGGCTACACCGAGGTCGAGGTGTACGCCCCCACCCGCATCGTCGTCGTCACCGGCGGCGCCGAGATCGGCACCGCCAACCTGTCCGCCGGCCAGATTCCGGACTCCAACGGCCCGATGATCGCCGCGCTGTGCAAGGAGTACGGCATCGAGGTCGTCGCCTACGTACGCACCAACGATGACCCTGGTATCCTGCGCTCCGATCTGGAAGGCGTCGTGCGTCTCTACCAGCCGGACGCCATCGTCACCTCCGGCGGCGTCTCCCACGGCAAGTTCGAAGTCGTACGCCAGGTCTTCGAGGACAACGGCTGGTTCGGCCACGTCGCCCAGCAGCCCGGCGGCCCGCAGGGCCTCGCCCACTTGGGCGATGTTCCGGTCATCTGCCTGCCCGGTAACCCGGTCTCCACGCTCGTGAGCTTCCGTCTCTACGTCGGTCCGGTCCTCGGCCACTCGCGCCCGCCGTATATCTCGCGCATCATGCAGGACGTGGACGGCCTCGAGTCCCGCGACCAGTTCCGCCGCGGTGTGCTCTCCCACTCGCCGGAGGGCATGGGCCAGGCCGAGCTTCTCCCGGGTGCAGGTTCCCACCTCATTTCCCAGGCTATGTCCGCCACCGCCCTTATCCGCATCCCCGCTGGCGCGCACCTCAAGGCCGGCGATCCAGTTGAGGTCTTCCCCATCTAATGGCACGCACCGGAATCGTTATCGTCGCCTCCACCCGCGCCGCCGCGGGCACGTATGAGGACCGCTCCGGCCCCATCGCCGTCGAGTTCCTGCGCGCGCAGGGCCTGGAGTGCGCCGATGCCTCCGTGGTTCCCGACGCGGACATTCGCGCCGCTGTCGACCAGGCTTTCGCCGAGAACCCCGCGGTGATCCTCACCTCGGGTGGCACGGGACTCAGCCCCGATGACCAGACGGTCGAGGCCCTCGAAGCCCACCTCGAGCGAACCTTGCCGGGAATTGCCCACGCGTTCTACGCGGCATCGGCACGCGTGCCCACCGCCCCGCTCTCGCGCACCGTCGCGGGCACGCGCGGGACGACCTTCGCCATGGCACTGCCCGGCTCGACGGGCGGGGTCAAGGACGGCGTCACGGTACTGGAGCCTATCCTGGGACACATCATTGAACAGCTCGAAGGGAAGCATGAGCACTGATCCACAGTACGTAGCAGAGCAAACCGGCCTGGTCATCGACGCTTTTATGACGGACGAGACCATCGACACGGCCGCGGCAGTTGCCGCGACCACCACGCCTGCCATGGGCGCGACCGTCACCTTCGACGGCATCGTGCGCGACCATGACGGAGGGCGCGGCGGCGTCGAACTGCTCACCTACACTGCGCACCCCAGCGCGGATGCGGAAATCAAACGCGTCGCCGCTGAGGTCATCAGCTCCCACCCCAACGCCCGCCTGTGGTGCGCGCACCGCACGGGCGATCTGCACGTCGGGGACTCAGCCTTTGTGGTTGTCGCCGCCGCCGCGCACCGTGCTGACGCGTTCCATGCCGCCGAGGACTGCGCCAACCGCGTCAAAGCCGAGGTGCCCATCTGGAAAGAGCAACGCCACGCCGACGGTTCCGCGAATTGGGTAGGTCTCGAATGAGCGTTCGCTATGCCCGGCAGGAGGCCCTCTGGGGCGAGGAGGGCCAGGCTAAGCTTGCCCGTGCCACCGTCGCCGTCATCGGCGCCGGAGGGCTCGGCTCCCCCGCGCTGCTCTACCTCGCCGGCGCTGGCGTGGGCCGCATCCTCCTCTTCGACGATGACGAGGTCTCCCTGTCCAACCTGCACCGCCAGGTCATCCATGCCACGCCGGACGTGGGACGCCCGAAGACCTCATCCGCGGCCGAGACAATCGCCGCGCTCAACCCCGCCGTCACAGTCGAGACCTTCGGCCGCCTCGAGTCCGCTACCGCGCTCGAGCAGCTGCGTGGCGCGGACGTCATCCTCGATGGCACCGACAACTTCGACGCGCGCTACCTGTCCTCCTGGGCCGCCCACGAATTGGGCATTCCCCATATCTGGGCCTCCATCCTGGGCTTCGACGCGCAGCTGTCCGTCTTCTGGTCTGGCCACGGCCCCGTCTACGAAGACGTCTTCCCCACCGCCCCCGCGCCCGGCTCCGTGCCGTCGTGCTCGCAGGCAGGCGTGCTCGGCCCCGTCGTGGGCATCGTCGGCTCCGCCATGGCCCTCGAGGCCCTCAAAATCATCACCGGCGTCGGCGAGCCCCTCATAGGCAAGCTCGGTTATTTCGACGCCCTGTCCGGCACGTGGGAGTACATCCCGCTCGTCACCTCGGGCACCGTGCCCACCCAGCCTGACGATGCCCCCGAAGTCCGCGCCGTTCCCCTCGGCGCCCGTCTGATCGACGTGCGCACCGCCGAGGAACGCAAGCAATCCGTCATCCCCGGCGCGGAGCACTTCCTGCTCAACCGCATCCTCGCCGGCGAGAACCCCGACCTCGACCCCGACGAATACGCGGTCATCCACTGCGCCTCCGGCATCCGCTCCGCCCAGGCCGTGGCTCTCCTGCGCGAGCGCGGCTTCACCAACGTCGTCTCGCTGCGCGGCGGGATTAATGCGTGGTTGGAGCAGAATTCGTAGTGGCCAGCACCGTTATCTACCGGTAGCGTCGCTAGCGCGCGAAAGGAATACCGCGATGACCACCTCCGCAGCACCGCTCGTCGTAACCGCCCGCACGTGGTACGGCGGCTGGGCCCTCACTATCGACAAGGACAACGCCACGAGCACCCTGCGCCTCGAGGACGCTGAAGCACAGGTTCGCGATTACCTCGATACACTCGAACCCCACGTCGATCACTCCACCGTGCACGTACTCGTCACCGTCGAGCACACCTAACCCTGAATATCGATCCCCACATACGCACTAGGCACGCATCTCAGTTAAGAAAGGCCCTAGACATCACATTTCTAGCCTATCTGTACCGCTCATGACAGCCAATGCCTTCACTCCTCATCGAAGGCCCAGGGGTCGGCGGTGGTGACTTCGCTCATGGGACTGCTTCCCTTCCTATGACACGTCGCGTGCGATAGACCGCGCACACCACAACGCCCTACCCAGTGGGGGTATTTCCGTGGTGCTAGTTTCAGACCAGTCGCATCGTGGTCAGGCAGGTTTGCGCATCGTCGCCGACGGTCGAAAGTTCGGAGGTGGCGGTCTGGCCGTCGTGGGTGATCGAGATCGATGTCTCGATGCCTCGGGGCAGCCAGATCCCGACGAAGCCGTTGTCGAGGGTTCTCAGCTCCTCGTCGAGGATCGTCTCGCCGGTCGTCGCATCCGTCACCGTTACGGCCACGTCTGCGTTGCGCAGCTCACCCAGGCATCCGGTCGGGCTGTGGTAGTAACAATCATGGGTCTGCGACCGATATGGGGCAACGGATACGTAGATCTCGTCACTGGGCAACCGCACCTCTGTCGCGTGCTCGTGATGATCGGTGAGCGTGACGGTCTCCGCAGTGATCGACGTGGTCAATGTCTCCGTGCGCTCGTCCAGCGGGATCGCATCGAGCGTTTCGACCAGCTCCCGCACGTCGAGGCCTTCGAGACCATGCTCGACAAGAATCTCGGCCCCGCTGGCCGAGGTGGCTGAGGGCGAGTCGTTGGCGGCCGCGCATCCGGTGAGCAGGAAAGCACCGATCACGACGGTGATTGCAGCGGTTTTCTTCCCGCCGTACTTCGGCAATGACCTGAGGTTCTCCATGGGATTCCTTCTCGTGCCTGCCCGTGGTGCCTATTGACCATAGTACCCCATAGGGGTAGTGCCTACCTGTGTGATGCGGAAGCGCCCCCGCCCGGTACGAGCCCGAGAGGGGGCGCTGCGTTCAGTCGTGCTTGCTGACTTCCGGTTCATGTTTGGCAATGTGCTCAGTCTCGATCTGGAAGGTCGAGTGATGGACGGAGACCTGGAAATGTCCTGCGACGCAGTCTCTAATCTCTTGGAGCATCTGAGCGGCATGACCGTCGGTGAAGCACTCGTCGGCGACAACGACGTGGGCGGTCAGGGTCGGTAGGCCGGTCGCCACAGTGGAGGCGTGCAGATCATGGACATCCTGGACGTGGTCGAGTTCGAGGATGTGTGAGCGGACTTTGTCGAGGTCGAGGCCCTTAGGAGTGAACTCCATGAGGACGCCGATGGTCTCACGCATCAGCTTGAACGCGCGAGGCACGATCAAGCTGGCGATGAACAGGCCGGCGATGGCGTCGGCCTGCGTGAACCCGGTCGTGGCGATCACGATCGCCGCGATGATCACTCCGAGTGAGCCGAGGGCGTCGTTGAGGACTTCGAGGAACGCGGCGCGCATGTTGAAGTTCGAACCGCGGCTGGAGGCGAGGATGATGATGGCGATGGTGTTCGCGACCAGGCCGATAATGCCGAAGATCAGCAGTTCGCTTGCGGGCACCTCCGGCGGCTCGAACAGTCGCCGGATGCCTTCGATGGCGGCGTACGTGCCCACCACCAGCAGCAGTGCCGACTGCCCGAGGGCTGCGATCACCTCGATACGCCGGAACCCCCAGGTGCGCTTGGCGTTAGCGGGTTTGAGCATCAGCGTCCCGGCAATCAGTGCAACCAGCAGACCGAAGGCATCGGTGATGGCATGGGCGGTGTCGGTCAGCAGTGCGAGGCTGCCGGTGATGACCGAGCCGATGGCCTGGGCAACGACGATCGTCGCGGTGATCGAGAATGCGATCCAGAGTTTCTTGCGGAAATCTCCAGGGTGCCCGGTCTCGCTGGCGGCGGGGCCGTGATTGTGTCCTGCCCCCATGTCTACTTCTTCTCCGTATCTGTCGCGTGGTGGATATGTGGGAGTCGCAGGTGCGTGCAGAGCAGGGCCTGCGTGCCGGTGGCATCGAGGAGGCATTCGGCAGCGGCGATGAGGGTACGCAGGAGCTCGGGCTGCGTCAGCGAGTACCAGGTGGAGCGCCCTTCCGGGCGCATCGTCACCAGGCCGCACTCAACGAGAAAGCCGACATGTTTGCTCACCGTGGACTGGGCCAGGCCCATGTGCTCGACCAGATCGCGGACCCGGTGCTCACCCGAGGCGAGGTGCTGCACGATCGCCAACCTCGTCGGTTCCGCAAATGCCTGGAACAGGTGGGCGTACGCTGCCGTCGCCACCTCGTCGAGGGCTGCCCCCTCCTGTTGAATCATAGACATATGGCGATTATATCGCTCTATAGCGATATAATCGAGTGTGATGTGTCACTCGATGGGAAATGAAGCTCAGAGGTCTCGGCGCGCCCGAGGGTGGACTGCCGGCCTCCTGCAACGCATGCTCTATTGGGCTCAGCGGAAAGTGGAGGTGCCTACGGGACCCGAACCCGTGTAAAAGGTTTTGCAGACCGCTGCCTATCCTCTCGGCCAAGGCACCAAGTCGCCGGCGAGATCAGTCGCCCGGCGTGAGGCCGGCAACCAGGTTGAAGGCGCCGGTGAGTAAATCGGCGCGTTAGACCGTCATGGAAGGTATTCAACCATTCACCAACGGTAACGGCGGCTGCCTGTTGGGCCTTCTTTCGTTGTGCCGGTGATGTCCAGGTGTCAAGGTCGATTAGGCGGCGTTCATCGGATAACCAACCATCGGCGTCAATACGTGTAGGGAAGGAACGTCCCAGTGTATGACGGGCACCATCCGGGCCAAGATAATCGGCGTAGAACCGCTTCCCCTTTTTGGCGACCTTGCCAAAGTCGCGCGGTGAACGGCGATTCTATTTCGTGGTGGCCATGGTGGTGTCTCCATTCAAGGGAATGGGAAGAAAATTCCCTTAACTTTCCCTTCATTACATCATTTTGTGGCTATACCTGTCCCTATTTGACAAAATGGATAATGCCGTTGACCAGCCTAGACAAAGCAAACCCCAGTGAACAGTCATCAGGGAAAATGATAGTTGCGGAGACGGAGGGATTTGAACCCTCGGTGAGTTTCCCCACGCTGGTTTTCAAGACCAGTGCATTCGGCCGCTCTGCCACGTCTCCTCGTCACAACTGCAGTCGCAAGCGACCACAGAACGTAACTGCTTTAGCCTACTAAACCGTGGGCCGCGATTCATACTCGGACCATCAACAACCCCAAGTATGCCCCAGAGGCTTGCGCTATTCGGCTCTGTAAAGCCTTTCAACTTCCTGAGCGAAGCTTTCAACCCGCCGGGTAATCCCCAACCATTCGTCCTCTGAAACCCCATATCGTTCAACTCTCTGCGCTGTTATTCCAGAGATTGCTCGCAACGCGACAAGGAAATACTTCGCATTGAAACCGGGATCGGCATGTGTGGCAAGCTCAAAGATTCTCTCGATTGAGTAGTCCGAACTGCCGATAATTGCGTCAAGATCCAGAAAATCGCGGGGAAGCGCTCGCCCAAACACTGCAAGTACTTTGTTAGCCACGGCGTCATCCCTGTGCAGGACTGGGCCAATGGCTAACATGACCCCTTCAGCTTTTGCACGCCAATCCAGTCCCATCTCCAGAACTACAGAATCACCTTCGGCAGACTCCAACTGCATTGATGCAAAAGTCTCAAACTGTCTACGGACTTCACTCGAAATTCCAGCATGTTTCAACGCCTCGCGGACTGACATAACCGCAGAGGAAAAATCCGCCGGATCGGCGTTATTCGTAAACAGATCAACGTCTTCTGTAGGCCTATCCGTCATTCCGTGTTCTCGAAGGGCGCTGCCCCCTGCTAATACAAACCCCAAACTGCTGCTTGCTTTCAAGGCGATCGTTGCAACTTGACGCTGAAAGCTCAATTGCGGCCGCATACTAACCACCCAATTGCGGGAAACGATCCTCCCACATTGCACGGGTCATGCGGTCCCCCGTCATCTTTGGCCATACGCGCAATAGCGTGTTCTTATTGATGATCATTCTTAGTTCTTCCAGCGTTGCCGTACCCAACGCTTCCGAATAGACATCAGCGCAGGCCTCATCATCGCCCGCGTCCAAGACATAAAGCTGCTGGGAAGCCCACATCACCGAAATCGGAATCTCCATCAATCCCGATGCCGGTCCGCGCAGCTCATCAAGCGATTCTGGAATCACGATAGGACGGCGGAACGTCGTGCCTCGGGGGACGGTGGGATAAGTCGCCATCACCAACTCCTTTCTCGCTAGCTGCGTGAATGTGTACGTACCCACAGTCTAAAAGAATCCCCAGTCAAAGTCAGCGCCCCGAAAGCCCGACGCGCGGCGGGAAGAAAACGCTAGTTTGGGGTGCATGCACGCAGTTATTCAGAAGGACTTAGAAGACCCCCGCTCGCTCGAACTGGGCGAAGTGGATACGCCAGAGCTCAAGCCCGGGGAAGTACTCGTCGAGGTCAAGGCCGCCGGTGTCAACCGCGCGGACCTCCTCCAGGCGCGCGGGGCGTACCCGCCGCCCAAGGGCGAGTCGGAGATTATCGGTCTCGAGGCCGCTGGCGTCATCGTTGACGCAGGTGATACCGACCGCCAGGTCGGCGAGGAAGTCGGCGCGCTGCTCGCCGGCGGCGGTTATGCCGAGTTCGTCGCCGTGCCGGAAGGCCAGCTGCTGCCCATCCCGAAGGGTTTCAGCCTCGAAGAGACCGCCGCGGTCATCGAGGTCGCCTGCACGGTGTGGTCGAACCTCGTCATGGCGGCGGGGCTCAAGGAGGGCCAGACGATTCTCATCCACGGCGGTGGCGGCGGCATCGGCACGTTTGCCATCCAGGTCGCCAAGGCGCTCGGCGCGAAGGTGGCTGTTACTGCAGGCTCGGCAGCAAAGCTCGAGCGCTGCCGCGAGCTTGGCGCAGACATCCTCATCAATTACAAGGAGCAGGACTTCGCTGAAGAGCTCAAGAACCAGTGTGACGTCGTCCTCGACATCATCGGCGCGAAGTACCTGAAGCAAAACCTCAAGGCACTCGCCGTGGACGGCCACATGGTCATCATCGGTATGCAGGGCGGCACGAAGGGCGAGATCAACCTCGGCGTCGTCCTCAACAAGCGGCTGACCATTCAGGGCACTACGGTGCGCGGACGCGACCGCGCGGACAAGGCCGCCATCGTTGCCGAGACAGTGAAGAATGTCTGGCCCATGCTCGAGGACGGCCGCGTCACACACGCCCTCCACGCGACGTTCCCGCTTGCCCGTGCCGCCCGCGCCCACGAGGCGCTCGACTCCGGTGAGGTCACGGGCACGCTGGTGCTCACGAACGCCGACTAGCCGGGAAGACTTACGCCAGCGAGGCGACGACGCGGGTGAGCTGCTCGATGTCGTTGTGCGTATTAAACGGGCCGAGCGCTACGGTGACGGCGCCGCCGAGTTCGTCGATGCCCATATCACGCAGCAGGGGCGTGGCCGGGGCGAGCGTCGTGACGAGCCGGTTGTCGAAGAGACGACGGTGGACGGTCTCGGCCGGCACGCCGCGGACGGCGAAGGAAAGGCGCGGGAGGCGGTCATCGGAAGCCTCGGCGGCGGCCTCACCGGTAGCGCCGAGGATGTGGACCTGGCTCAGCGTGCCGAGATAGATATAGAGGTCTGCGCGGAGATCATCGAGGTAGGCCTCGAGGGACTCCATCGAACGGCGCAGGCGCACGCGGCGAGAGCCACGGTCGCCGCCGGCGAGGGTCGCCATATGGTCGACGAGCGGACCGACGCCACCAGCGAGGCCCGCAGAGACGGGGGTCTCGAGCTTCGCGGCGGTGTGCGCTGTCTGGCCGGGGCTGAGAGCGTCGAGGCGGCGGAACATTGCGGTATCGCGAAAGACGAGCGCGGCAATCTGCGGGCCGCCGAGCTGTGCCAAGTCAATGCCGAGGATGTCCGCACCGAGGTCGTCCATATCGATGGGACGGTACGGGGCGAGCGCAGTGACGTCGAGAAGCGTCCAGGCACGGGAGCGCGAGCGGACCGTCTCGATGATGTCGTGGACGGGTGCCACGGTGCCAAGCAACTCGTGCGCGGCGGAGAGGGACACGAGGCGCGTGGAGCCATCGACAAGCTCCGCGTACTGGAAGGCGGGCAGCTCGCCGGTGCCAAGATCCGGCTGGGCCCAGCGCACGGTCGAGCCATGCGGACCGTGGGCGAAGGCGGCGTAGAGCGCCGGCGGGTCGAGCTTGGACAGCACCACCGAGGACTGGCGGCGCAGCAGCGGACTGAGTGCCCGGGCGAGCGACTGGTAGAGCACGGGCAGGGAGGGGCCGAGCACGACGGCTTCGGCACGCGCGCCCACAAGATCGGCGACGGCCATGCGGGCGGTCTGAAGATGCTTCTCGCCCTCCAGCATGCCGGCGACGGGGGCTGCGGAATGGGCGCCCACGGGGGCATCGGCAGACACCACGGCATTCGCGGTGCGGAAGGCGCGGGCGACGCCGGAGGCAACCTTCTCCGCAATCTGCGGCGCGGCGTGCGCGTTGAGGTACGTCCAGCCGTCAGCGAGTCCCGTATATAAACCACGAACACTCGCCGCGTCATAGGCAACCATGGCAACTCTTCCCTTCCGCGCTGACAACTTCCCCACTCTATACCGTTCGCACCAGAATGTGTTTCTTGCAGCTCATCGCCTTTTCACGGCGGGCCACTCCCACTGGGGACCTCGGAGAGGATAGGGTATGCCACGTGCATGACAATAACCAACTGCGCGCCGATATCGCCCGCATGACTGCCGTCACCGACCAAGGAGAGATTCCTCCTTCACAGTCGATGACCTTCAAGGCAGCCTTCGCCGATCTCATTGAGGGTGCGCGCCAACGCGAGCTCTGGTTCAAGCTCGGCGTCCAGGACATCAAGCAGCGCTACCGCCGTTCCGTCCTGGGTCCTTTCTGGATCACCATCGCCACCGGCGTCATGGCCGCCGCGCTGGGCCTGCTCTACTCCTTGCTGTTTAAGATCCCGTTGAGTACGTTCCTGCCCCACGTCACCGTGGGCCTTATCATGTGGAACTTCATCTCGGGCGCCATCAAGGAAGGCGCCACCGTCTTCATCGACAACGAGGGCCTTATTAAACAGCTCCCCGCGCCGCTCTCGGTCCACGTCTACCGCCTCGTGTGGCGCCAGACCCTCTTCTTGGGCCACAACCTCATTATTTGGCTCATCCTCCTCGCCATCTTCCCGCGCCACCTGGGCTGGGAGTTCTGGCTGTTCATTCCAGCTCTCGCCTTGTTGCTAGTCAATGGCGTGTGGGTGTCCATGTTCTTCGGCATCGTGGCCACGCGCTTCCGCGACGTCGCGCCGCTGCTCGACTCGCTCACGCAGCTGCTCTTCTACGTCACGCCGATTGTGTGGATGACCTCGACGCTCAAGGACAACGCCTCCGTATCCTCGCGCGCGCGTCTGGCGGAGCTTAACCCGCTGTACCACTACATGGAGATCGTCCGCGCCCCCATGATTGGCCAGCCTGTCGCGGCCTACCACTGGTGGATCGTCATCGCCTGCACCATCGGCGGCGTTCTGCTCGCCGCCCTCGCCATGCGCCAATGGCGCTTCCGCGTCTCCTACTGGGTATAAGGACTTCTCACCATGGTTTCCATCGATACGTATAACGCCTGCGTCGATTTCCCCATCTTTGACGCGAAGTCCCGCTCCTTAAAGAAGGCCATGCTCTCCACCGCCGGCGGTGCGATTGGTAAGAACGCTTCCAACACCGTCGTGGTCGAGGCTCTCAAGGACATCAACCTGCACCTGCGTGAGGGCGACCGCGTGGGGCTTGTGGGCCATAACGGCGCCGGCAAGTCCACGCTGCTGCGCCTGCTCTCCGGCATCTATGAGCCCACCCGCGGCACCGCGGACGTGCGCGGGCGCATCGCGCCGGTCTTCGACCTGGGCGTGGGCATGGACCCGGAAGTTTCCGGCTACGACAACATCATCATCCGCGGTCTCTTCCTGGGCCAGACCATCAAGCAGATGAAGTCCAAGATGGATGAGATCGCGGAGTTCTCTGAGCTCGGCGACTATCTGGCGATGCCGCTGCGCACCTACTCCAACGGCATGCGCGTGCGCCTCGCCCTCGGCGTCGTCACCTCCATCGAGCCGGAAATCCTCCTGCTCGACGAGGGCATTGGTGCTGTCGATGCCGCGTTTATGGCCAAGGCCCGCGTCAAGCTCCAGGAAATGGTGAAGAAGTCCGGCATCCTCGTCTTCGCGTCGCACTCCAATGACTTCCTTGCCCAGCTGTGCAATACCGCCCTATGGGTCGACCACGGCGAGATCAAGGAAGTCGGCGAAGTTGCCGACGTTGTCGAAGCCTACGAAGGCCCCGGCGCCGGCGAGTACGTCCGCGACCTTCTTAAGCGCTTTAACGAAGAAAAAAATAGGGACTAAGAACTTCCCACTTACCCTTTCGCCGCCCCGCAGCTCCGTTTTAAGGAAGTCTGCGGGGCCCTCTTTTCGCAGGTAACAGCGTAAACATACTTAGCGTGACCTTGCCTTTTCGTCATTTGTGCCACGGTCACCTTCTGCCCCCAGATTAAGTTAATTCACACCTCATCCACCTAGGAATATACTTTCTCCGAGAAAAGACTTACGAATCCCACAGGAATGGTCTAAGCTCTAGACCAGTTCCGCAGGGAGGTGTCCTTGCGAGCGTGTCTATCTTTCCATTCCCTCTTACAAGGAGTTTCTCCATGAAGCGTTTCGCTGCTGGCGCCGTTGCCGTCGCTACCGCTCTGTCCCTGTCCACCGGTGCTGCCTCCGCTAAGGAGCCGGGCGAGGCTATTCTTGACGGTTTCGTCGAGGAGTTCACTTCCGCACCGCACTGGGGCTCCTTCAAGACCAGCTCGAAGATGACCTCCGACGAGGATGCCAAGGGTTCCGGCGAGGCTTGGGGCAACTTCTACAAGTCCTCTTACGAGAACGACCTTAACGCTGGCTACAAGGCCGGCACCACCGCTGACATCCTCTGGGGCTTCGGCATCGCCGCTGCTGTCCTGGCTGCTGGCGCCGCTGCCGTCAACGCCGGTGTTATCCCGGGCGTTTCCCTTCCGTTCTAATTCTCGATAATTTCGAGGATTAATTTCCGGAATTCAAGGCCTTGCTTGGTTACCATGCCAAGCAAGGTCTTTGTCTTTTCAACTATCTTCTCTTTCAAGGATTGACGACCATGAAGCGTTTCACTGCGGGTGTTCTGGCTGTGGCCACCGCCCTGACCCTGTCAACCGGCGTCGCGGGAGCGGCCGACGGCAAGACCTCGTCGGAGGTCACTGATGGTGAGGTAGGAGCCGCCATCACCAAGGCCGTAGCCAAGGAGGCTTTCGGCGGCGAAGGGTTTGGCTCTTCTATCGATGTAGCTGCAGACGTTATCTCTTCCAAGGCGGAGAAGGGCGAGATTGGCAGCTCCGATATCGAGAATCTCAAGAATGCGGCTGACCGGGGCTCGTCGGACGAGTTCCTCGTGTCGACCATCAAATCGGACGTGGCGAACGACTGGAAGATTGGGCAAACACTCGACATCATCCTCGGCGTGACGATTGCGGCTATCTCCGCACTGCTGGTCGGCGGCGCGGCGGTGGGCGCGGATGCCGCAGGCATCATCGACATCCCGGGGCTCTAAGCACCCGCACACATCACACCGGCACACATCCTAGTGTGAATGAGTTGGCCGAAAAATTGAAAAATCGGCATGACTCATTCACGTTATGAGCACGACGTCGGCTGGCGCGGGGTGTCTAGAGGGGGCATCGAAAAGCTGGTGGCAGAATGGGAGCCATGACTGTTAAGACCCTTTCCGCGGCGGGGACAACTGCCGCTGTCATCGTCACTCACCAGCGCGTGGAGCTGCTGCGCGCGTCGTTAGAGCAGGTCGTAGGGCAAACGCACCCGGTGGAATGGGTCATCGTCGTCGACAATGGCAATGAGGCTGCGGTGCGTGAACTCGTGGAGTCCATGGCGGGCGAACGCGCGGTGTACATCGGGTCAAAGACGAACCTCGGCGGCGCGGGCGGCTTCGCGCTGGGCTTCTTGAAGGCGCTGGCGCTGGGCGCGGATGCCATCTGGTGCGCGGATGACGATGGTCGTCCGGCGGACTTCGGCGTGCTGGAGGAGCTCTACCGCGTGGCGGAGGCGAACTCGTTGCACGAGGTCTCCCCCGCCGTGTGCAATATCAACGAGCCGGAACGCCTGGCGTTTCCGCTGCGCCAGGGAGTGGTGTGGCGGCGCCGGATGGATGAGCTGGAGGGGGATTTCCTGCCGGGGATCGCATCGCTGTTCAATGGCGCGCTCATCTCCGCGGAGGCAATGGAGATCATCGGCGTCCCGGATTACCGCCTGTTCATTCGCGGCGACGAGGTCGAATACCACCGCCGCCTGGCGAATTCGGGGCTGTCATTTGGCACGGCGCTCACGTGCGCGTACTTGCACCCGGACGGCTCGGACGAGTTCAAGCCGATTCTGGGCGGCACGATGCACACGCAGTACCCAGCGGGTGAGTTCAAGCGCTTCTTTACCTACCGCAACCGCGGCTACCTGTTGTGGCAGCGCGGCATGCGCAAGCTCCTGCCGCAGGAATTCGCGCGCTTTGGTTGGTTCTTCCTCGTCCAGCAGCACGACCCGAAGGGCTTTATGGAGTGGCTCGCGCTGCATAACCGGGGGCGCAAGGAAGACTTCCGTAGGCCGGGGCAGTAGCCACCCGGGTTCATTGAAAACAACGAAAGCCGCCGGATCTCCGGCGGCTTTCGGCATTGAAGGGCTACTTTTCAGAGCCCTCCGGGCGAATCTTCATCTCAGATTCCTTCCACAGACCCGAGCGTGTGATGATCTCGTGGTCGATGGAGGCGAGGTCGGGGGCCTCGCCGGCGGAGTTGGTGCGCAGCTCGTACTTCTTGATGGAGCCCCAGTCGCGGGCCCAGTCGTGGTTGAGGTAGGCCGGGATCTCGTAGTCGTAGTTCACGGCCTCCGCGGTAGCCATGGCGCCGCCGCCAGAGAAGGACTGGAAGTCCGTGAGCGAGGTCTGCGCCGCCGCGTCCGGAAGGATGCGGTACTCGGGGATCTCGGCCACGCCGGCGTAGTGGTCGAAGGTGCGCTGGCAGGGGAACTGCAGGGCCGTGGACCAGTCGAGAAGGCCCGGGGTATCGGAGCCGATGACATTATTGAGGGTGTCCAGGGTGGGTACGCGCGGCGGCGTGATGGCCAGCCAGTCTTCCTCATCGAGGGAGTCATCCGTAGCGACGAGGCGCACGACGTTCGCCTCGGAGGGGAGCTGGTCGAGTGCCATGCGGAGGTTACGCCACTGCGGGGTGGCGCCGACATCGGACAGTTCGGCCTCGCCGATGTCCTTGATGGAGCCGCCGTCCTGCGTGCCGTACTGGAGCGTGAGCTCCATGCCGTCCTGTTCAATGCCGTTGACGTCGTGATGGTAGATGTTGCCGGCGGCGGAAACGACGAGGAGCGGGGCGGCGTCGGTTGCTTCAGGCAGCTTAAACCACTGGGACTTAAGGCTGGCGGTGCCTTCCTGGTCCTCGGAGTAGGAGCCGGTGATGGGGACCTTGGTGTAGTCCAGGTCGAAGGGCAGCGCAATGTGGGAGCCGTTGACGCCCTCCTGCGCACGCTCGCCGGAGGTAGCCTGCTTCTCCTGCTCGCTGCGGTTGGCGGACTCGCTCTCCGTCTTCGTCGAGGCCGTGCCGTCCGTCTCGCCGGTCTGGTCGTTCTCGTCGACCGCGCCGCCCAGGGAGCGGTCGGCGCCGGAGGACGCCTGGGTCGTATCCGTGCTCTGCGACGTGGACGAGTCGCCGATAGCACCAACGGAGGCGGAGTTCTGGTACTCAGGTTCGATGGAGGACGGCACGCTATCCGGGCCAAAGCCCGTGGAGTTCGGGTCGTCGAGCGACTCACCCAGCGTGCCAGCAATCGGCTCGAGGAAGGAGTCGTTCGTATTCGTCTCCACGAGGGTGGCGTCCGCCATGGAGCAGGTATTGCCCGCCAGCGAAGCGAGGTTGCCCTTGCCCACGGAGTAGGCGTCGCCCTGGGAGACGTAGGCCTTAGCGAAGGACGCCATGGAGAAGGCCACGACGCCAATACACGCGATGGCGATGGGCGCGGACATGACGCCGGCCCAGCGGCTCACGCGGTCAGACTCGGCGGCGCGGAAGTCCTCGTCGCTCGTGCCCGCGGCGATCGCCTTGGTGCGGCGCGACTCGCGACGGAAGGACTGGATGATGCCGATAGCGAGGATGACCAAGCCGATGGCGAGCACCACCGTGTTCGCCTCAATGGCCTTGAACTGGACGGTGCGGTCCCACCACGGAATGCCGAAGGAGGAGACGTACCACCAGGCGTTCCAGCCAGCCAGGGAGATGGCAAGGAGGAAGGTCACGGCGGCCAGGGCGAAGGTGCGTGCGCGGGAGGAGCGCAGGGCGATCTGAGAGAGCACGACCGCGCCCAGGGCGGCGACGACGCCGGCGACACCGGCGTAGATGCCGAAGTGGTGCGTCCACTTCGTCGGCGTGAACATGAGGAAGAACATGCTCAGCGCGATGATGAGCAGCAGGCGCGCGGTGGGGCCAGCCTCAGCGCCCACGACGCGGCGGTTCTTGATGAACGCGTAGATGATCAGCGCCAGGCAGAAGAGCATGGTGAACATCGCAAAGCGGCGTGTGAGCGAGCCGTCCACGGACTCCTGGAAGAGCGTGGTGTAGCGGACATACTCGGAGTACCACGGCAGCGCGGGGCCGACCTGGGAGCGCACGGAGGTGGACTCAAGGACGGTGGCGAGCGTTTGGTCGTGGAAGACCGCCACCATAATCGCGGTTCCGGAGGCGAGGAACGCGGAGACGAGCGGGGCCCAGCCCAGCCCGGTGGCTTTGGCACGCTCGCCGAGGAAGGCAAACAGCTGCGGCAGGCAGACCAGGAAGATGCCCACGGCGAACAGACCCGTGGGGCCGACGGCCAGCGTGATCGTCGCGATGATGGTGCCGATAGCCGCCGGCAGGAGGCGGCGCGTAGCGATGGAGCGCTCGAAGGACGCCCACGTCAGCATGACGCCCAAGGCGACCATAGGCTCCGGGCGGATGCCGTTGTTATACGGCAACCAGAAGGCCAGGAACATAAACGCCGCGGTCCAGTGGGCGACGCGGCGGCCGTTAACGAGCTCGCCAAAGCGCGGAAGGATCTCGCGCGAGAGGACGAACCAAATGATAAGCGCCGCGATAAGCGACGGCAGTCGCATGAAGACCGAGGAGGTCGACACGTGCGTGAGCGCCGCGAGGAGGTCGTAGTACGGGGAACCGAAGGGGGCCTCAGGCACGCCGTACCAGCGGTAGTAGTTCGCCATGTAGTCCGCGTGACCGCTCACGCGCGCCATGGTGAGAATGAAGCCGTCGTCCGAGGTATTCGAACCGAAGATGTGCCAGAACGCGAGGATGGCGGCGACCACGCCATCGAGCGGACGGACCTGCTTCCACGTCTCCGGCATAAAGCCGAAGCGCTTGCCGTCGAGGCGGTCAATACGCCACAGGCAGAACAAGGAGATGAGGACCATGAGCAGGCCGAACCACATGGCAATGGTCTTCACCGTGGACGGCGAGGAGGTAAAGCGGGAGTTGACCTCGACGTCGACGCGCATATCGCTGAGCGCTGCGCGAGCCTCCGGCGTGTTATCAATCTCGGTGTAGGTACCGGTGACCTGCGGACGCTCGTCGTCTTCGGTCTCTTCTTCGTACTTGCCCACGTCAACGCGCACGGAGTCGCCATCCGCCGCGATATGCAGCACGGCATCATCAGGCAGGGCCGCGACCTCGCTCTTGTCGAGGGAGAGGATGACCGTGTCGAGGGAGGCGACCGTAAGGCCCCGCTCCTCGTCGTAGCGGACGAACATGCCGCGGTTGGTCGCCTTCTCCGACTCGGGCGGCACCGTGCCGTAGAGCAGCGACTGCCCCTCACGCAGGTACTGCGTCGCTGCGATGGGGATGTCCGCATCAATCTTCTCCGGCGCCACCGAGATGAGCGGCGAGTTGATCGAATTGAGCGAGTCATTCTGCGGCCAGTGCACGCTGGACTGGACCTGGTTGACCGGCAACAACGGCAGGGCCACAAAGGCCAGGAAGCCAAGAATGCCGGAGACGAGAGCAGTCCACTTCAGCCACGCCGGCGCAGTCTCCATGCGCACGGGTTGCGAAGCAACGCTCGATGCTGGGCTTTCGGTCGATAAAGTCACCCAGATAGTCTAAACCACCTCGCGCGGTTCGCCTTATCTCTGCGCAGGTGATCCCGGCCCCAAAGCCCTAGCCGCGTGGGCCAGCTCCGCATCTGCCGCCCGCAGTTCCGCCTCGAGCTGCATGTCCGTGAGCCCGCAGGCGGTATGCACCACGACTGTGGCCAGGCGCAGTTCCTCCGTCACGCCTACGGCCATGTGCGGATGCTCGACCGAATGCCCCAGCTCCGCCGGGGAAAGCTCGCCGCGGGCCTCCCGCAGCACCCGATACATCACCATGCGGGGTCGCGCGCCACTCCTCTATCGCCGAACTCTCGGCCAGCATTTGAGGGCGGGCGCAGCGGGTCTGTCATGACTGTCTACTACTGGGTGCGCACGGCGACGACGAACGGGCCGATCTGCTTGACGTCCCAGCCCTCGGCGAAGACCTCCGGGTTGTAGAAGATCGCGCGGTAGCGCACGTTGGGCTGGTTCGGGTAGATATCCTCCGCGAGGTGGATCTTGTAGCCGTCCGTCTCCGCACCGTCCTCGGCGACCTCGCCGCGGAAGATGATGGCGGACGGCCCCTGCCACTTGGCGCTATCGAGCGACGCGCGGAATTGCTCGGGGTTCTGATCCCAGGACTCGCGCGCCCACGTTTCCATCTGCGCGCTGCGCTCGCGGAACTGTCCCAGCGGGTTGGCGTAATGCGCGGTAAAGGCGTTGAAGCCGTGGTACGGGTAGTACGCCATAAACAGCTTCTCGTCAGTCATGATGACCGTGCCGTTCGGCGTGTAGCCGTGGTCCACGATGAAGTCATTGATCTCCCCGTACTTCGAGGCCGCGTCCGGGGTGAATTGGTCCGCGCGCTCGCCATTGCCGTCCGTATCCGAGTACGCGTGGTCAATGGCATCTTCGTTGACGCGCGGAATCTGCTGCACGTAGTAGATGCCTGACAGCAGCACGACCACCACGAAGGCCGTGGTAATCGCGCGGTTCGTCGGCACGTCAAAGCGCGCCGGATACAGGGAGTGAATGCCCACCAGCCGTGCCTCCGCCAGACCCAGAATGCCGGCGGTGGCCATGAAGAGCACGACGATGATCTCCAGGCGGAAGCTGAGCAGCGTCGTACCGGCGAGCGTCACCACCATCGAAGCGACGATCCATGCGTAGATTCCGCCGAGCGCGAAAGCAAGCGCCCGCACCTCGGCATCGGCAAGCCGGAGCGCCAGGAAAATGACACCGATGAGGCACAGCGCACCGATGACGCTGGGCGAGAGGAACGGCACGGGCAGCTGCGTGCCCTCGCTGGGCAGGTAATGCTGCGCGGCAGACTCGGGCGGGACGCCGCCGCGCAACGCCGACATGACGTAGGGACCCCACGCGACGGCGGCGATGGCCAACGAGGTCACGCCGATGATGACGAGCCGGACAATCGGCAGCCACCGGCGCTCATAAACCGCAGTGATGACGGCGAGCAGGGAAACCACCGTGAGCGCAATGGCCCCGGTAAACAACGTGTAGAAGGTCGCCGAGATACCCAGGAAGAGGGCAAGGCCCGCCGTCGCGGACCACGAGCCATGAAAGGCACGTTGCGCGAGCAACGCCGCCGCCGGCGCGCCCATCGCAATGACCGCGGAGTACGGCTCTTCCGCGCCGAGCGTGAGCGTGACCGCCGTGGTCATCACAGCAATGGCCGTCGCCACAGGCAGCGAGCCCACGAGGTGCTGCCAGATCGGCACGAGGATGGAGCCTGCCACCGCGAGCGAGATGAGTGCCCACGGCTGGAAGACCTCCCAGCCCGGTAAGCCCAACACCGCCGCGAGCCGGCCGCCTAGCCAGAACCAGCCCATGGGATAGAACGTGGGCATGTCCAGGTAGTTCATGTCCGCGTAGCCGCCCTGCTCCGTCGTGCGCGTGAGGAACTGTGTGCGGAAGACCTGGTCGACCTGAATGCCGTCGAGCCACAGCTTGGTGGCCGAAAGCGGAATTCCTACCGCAGCGATGACGATGAACGCCGGTGCCATGTAGGAGAAGAAATACGTGAGCGCCACGCGCCACTGCGGCCGGCGGCGTTTACCGTGGTACTCATCCGAAATCCACCATGCGAGCAGCCCCGCCACGATGACAAGGGTGAGCACCACACCCGCCGTCGCGAGCGCGCGCGTGACCATAGAGGTACTAAACGCCGGCAGGTGCGTGCGCTTGAACACGATCCACGCCACGAGCGTCACCGCAAAGGCGCCCACACCGGCGCTCGAGAGCCCTAAGAGCGTGGAGCGCAGAGAGAGCAGATCGGACGCATAGTTTTCGGTGCGCATCTGGGGACGCAGAATGGTACCCCGGCGGCGCGGCTGAGCGGCGGCAGTAGTCATGAGTTCCAGTGAACCACATTCCCCACCGGAATCCGGGATCGCGAAACCCCCGCGACCACGTCACAGTCGACGAGCGGGCGCGGGGGTTGCGGGTCGTTCTAGAACGGCAGCTTGCGGAAGATGGGCTGCGGGATGAACTTAAACGCCAGGGAGACGTACTGGAACAGCGGGTGCACGAAGATGGACTCCTTGTTGTGCACGACTGCGTCGTACGTGGCCTTGGCAACGTCGGCGACGTTGACGGTGAGCGGTGCCTCGCCTGCGGCGGCGGACATCTTGGTGCGCACCTGGCCCGGGCGCACGACGAGCACCTTGGCGCCAGACTCGCGCAGCGCCTCGCCGAGGTTGACGAAGAAGCCGTCGACACCTGCCTTGGACGCGCCGTACACGAAGTTAGAGCGACGCACGCGCTGGCCTGCGACGGAGGACAGGGCGACGATGGTGCCGTGGCCCTGCTTCTTCAGCTTCTGGCCCAACAGCACGCCCACGGACACGGGTGCCGTGAAGTTAGTCTGTGCGGAAGCAACAGCCTGCGCCTGGTCCTGCCACAGCGCTTCCTGGTCGCCCAGGGTACCGAAGGCGATGATGGCAACATCCACGTCGCCGTGTGCAAACGCGGCGTCGATGACGGCCGGATGGGAGTCGAAGTCCGTGGCGTCGAAGTCGACAACCTCGACCTGTGCGCCCTGGGACTCGAGCTGTGCGCGGGCCGCGTCGATACGCGGGGAATCCTTGCGCGCGGCGAGCGTGACGTGCGGGGTGCCGCCGTGGGAGAGGAACTCGGAGACGATGCCCAGACCGATCTCGGAGGTACCGCCCAGAAGCAGGATGTTTTGTGCCTGGCCTACTGCATTCAGCATGTTCTTTTCAGGTCCTTTCGGGGTGGTTTCTAGTGCAGCTCGAGACGGCGGGACATGTCAGATGCGAAGACGCCGGTCGGGTCGATCTCGTTGCGGGTCTTCAGCCAGCCCTCCATGCCCGGGTACATCTTGTGGAAGTTCTCGGCGGAGGTACGCGACTCCTTGGCCAGGTACAGGCGGCCACCGAACTCCATGACGCGACGGTCAAGGTCGTCGAGGAAGGCACCCAGGCCCGGCTTGATGGGGAAGTCCACGCAGACGTTCCAGCCCGGCATGGGGTAGGACAGCGGAGCCTTGTTCCCCGGGCCGAAGAGCTTGAACACGTTGAGCGCCGAGTAGTGGCCCGAACGCTGCATGTCTCGAATGATGTCCTTGAACGGCTCAACGGCCTCGGTGGGCACGACGAACTGGTACTGCAGGAAGCCATTGGAACCGTAGCCACGGTTCCACTCACCGATGAGATCGAGCGGCTGGTAGAACTGCGTGAGGTTCTTCACCTTGTTCCGGGCCGGAGCACCCATCATGTAGTAGGCCTCGCCAATCGCCATGAGCGACAGCTTGTTCATCGTAAAGTTCGGGAAGATATCCGGCACCGTCATCAGCTGCGGCGCGTTGAACTTGAGCGGGTCCTTGGCCAGCTTCGGCGCGAGCTCCTCAAGCTGTGCCAGCGTGGCGAGCGAACCACGGGAGATGGTCGAGCGGCCCAGCTTCGGCTCCGGGGAGATGACGTCGAACCATGCGGACGAGTAGGTGTAGTTCACCTCAGAGCCGTCCGAGTGGAAGGCCACGGTCTCATCCAGGTTGTTCGTGCGGTCCGTATCCGCGATGAAGTAGGCGGTCTCCGTCTTCGTCATGCGAATACGGGCGCGCAGGATGATGCCGGTAAGGCCCATGCCACCCACGGTGGCCCAGAACAGCGTACCGTCCGGATCATCTGCAGAGCCTTCCGGCTCCAGGTGGAGGACGCGGCCGTCGGCCACGAGCAGCTCCATGGAGACAACGTGGTTGCCGAAGGAGCCGGCGGAGTGGTGGTTCTTGCCGTGAATATCGGGGCCAATGGCGCCGCCGATGGTGACCTGGCGGGTGCCCGGCAGAACCGGAACCCACAGGCCGTACGGCAGGGCAGCCTTCATGAGCTGGTCCAGGGTGACGCCGCCGTCGACGTCGACAATGGCGGATTCAGGGTCAATGGAGTGAATCTTGTTGAGCGGCTGCATGTCGATCACGAGGCCGCCGGCGTTTTGTGCCGGGTCGCCGTAGGAACGACCCATGCCGCGGGCGATGACGCCGCGCTTGAGGTGCTCGGGCTTGTCGGAGTTGTCGTCCGCCACCTGGGCGACGGCCGCCTGGATGACCTCAACGTCTGCGGTGGACAGGACGTGAGCGGAGGTGCGGGCAGTACGTCCCCAACCATGCAGGGACTGTTCGGTGGTGTGTAGTTCCATCTCTTACTCTTTGCTCGACGGATAATGCTCCATCCAGCCTACCCACGTGTGAGCCCGCATGACACGCAGGACCCAAGTGATATACGGAACAAACCGGGCATTCCCATGCCCGATCAAAAAACCTTTAATACAAATCCATGAGGTCACGGATTTCCTTGGGCAGCTCCTCCTGCGTCTCAATCACGGGGCCGTCATACTCCCGCAGAATGTCGTACACGCGCTGGCGCGAGGTCGAGTCCATGATGGGCAGTTCCTGCGCCATGAGTCGCGTCATAAAGTCGCTGAGCGGCGCCGTCGTATTTTGTGTTGCCTGGTAGGAGCCGTTGCGACGGTCGTCCTCCGTGCGCTCGTCCTGGGCTGCCTGCTGCGCCGGCGTCATATGCTCATGCTTATCGGAATACATGCCGTCTAGACTATCCCGCATGATCGCTCCGCAAAATAAGACCGATAATTATGCCCTCGACGACACGCTTGCCGGCCGCATCGCGCAGGCCGCCGCTGTGGGAATTCTCACCGCGCTGCCGGACTACCTCAAGTCCAAGGTCGGTCTCACGGTCGGCTACCTCACCGGGTTCACCGCCTTCGGCAGCCTCGTCGCCTTCGCTAACGCCCAGAACGAGGACGAGCGCGATGACGCACCGCTGACGGTCGAGCCGGCATCCCCACTCAAGACGTACGGCGCATTCCTTGTCCTCCTCGCTCTACTCGCCGTCGGCGCGTTCCTCAACGTGAAGATCGCCCGCGGCATCGTCAGCTTCTTGCGCAAGCGCGGCGCCACCAAGCCCTGGAGCCTCACCGGCGCGCTGCTCGCAGCGCTCACCTTCGCCGTCTCTGAGGCAGAAGCCCGCGGCCTCGACAAGCAGTCGTCCAACGACACGTCCCGCTAACTCAGCTCGGCGCCCACGGCGCGGGACCATCAAAGTGGTTAGGCTGGGGCCCATGTCCTCCCCCATCATCGATCTCGAACAGGCCCGCGCGCGACGCCAGCCTGCCGAGTCGACCATCATCGTCCAGGTCGCCCACGTGCGCACGGACGCGGAGGTCCACCGCCAGATTGGCATCAACGACGCGCTCACGTTTGAAGAGTTCCACGAGGTTCTCACCACGTGCTTCGCGCTCCCCAACGAAGACGCGCCCTGGCATTTCTTTGAGCACGACGCCGCCCGCGGCGCGCGTATCGATCCCACCCACCGCGTACGCGACTTCCTGCGCCGCCCGGGCCAACACATCGACTACGTCTGGGGCCTGTGGGACTTCACCATCACCGTCGCGGAGGTCTACCTGCGCGACGCTGACACCCCGCGCGCGCTGTGCGTCGGCGGTTCCGGTTCTTTCGATGTCCCCTTCGATATCACGGCGATTAATGCTCAGCTCACCGGCGCTACAACCATCAACGCCGTCCTCGAGCAGGTCCGCCCCGAGGTCCGCGACGCCGTCGTGCGTTCCCGCCTCTTCGACTTCGTGCCACTCCTCCAGGCGCTCGATCTCACCCGCGAGGTGAGCCTTCCCACCGCCACGCTGCAGGCGCTGGCGAGCCTGCCCCGCGAGGTCACGCTCGAGGGCCGCGACGCCTTCTGGTCCACCGCCCTGGCGCTCACCTGCATGGGCGACAAGCAGCTCACGGAGTCCGTCCTCACCACCACGCTCGAGGCCCTCGGCTGGGTCGATGACTCCGGCGCGCCCTTGCTTGCCGATGCCGCCCTGAACCTCTGCGCCGATTCCCTCGCCGTCCTCACGCAGGTCCGCGCCACCGGCCCCGAGGCCCTCGCCCCGGTCGACCGGCTCGACCTCTTCCGCGCGCTTCTTCGTCGTTAACCATTCCGCAGGCCCGCGGCAGGTAGGCTATCAGCGTGGAAAATACCGCGCAGACCCCCAACCCGCAGCAACCCGACGCGCACGATGCCGCCCTGAGCACGGACGACGTTGTCAACGCGACGCCCGGTAATTCGCTGCGCACCCAGCTCGTCCGCTTCGTGTCCGTGGGCGTGTTTACGGCCATTCTCGACTTTGGCCTCACCCTCATCCTCACGCACTTGGGCCTCCACCGCTCCGCGGCGAAGGCCATCGGCTGGGTCTTCGGCACCATCGCGGCCTACCTCGCCAACGCCCGCTGGACCTTCGGGGCGCAGGTCTCCGGCCGCACTGCCACCGCAGTCGGCCTCCTCTATATCTCGACCTTCGCGGTGCAGAACTTCCTCTACTGGGCCACGAACGCCCCGCTTATCGCCATGGGCTTCGAGGGTGCCGTCAAGGACACCATCTCGTTTGTCATCGCCCAGGCGGTCGCGACAATCACCAACTTCGTTATCCAGCGCGTCTTCATCTTCAAGGGTAAATAAGACAGGACCCACCGCCATGGATTCCGCCGCCGATCGCCTTTCGCGCTCCAACTCCCTGCAAGCACAGGGCACGAAGTTCGCCATCACCGGCGGCATCTCCGGCGTCATCGACGTCGGAATCACCTGGCTGCTCCAGATCGGCCTCGACCTCCTCGGCGACACCTCGGCCCGCACCGTCGGTTTTATCGTGGGCACGCTCACCGCATACCTGCTCAACCGCCGCTGGACCTTCAACGCGAAGGCCTCCACCCGCCGCTTCCTCGCCGTTGCCGCAACGTACGCACTCACCTACGCAGTCAACATCGCGCTATACAAGTGGTGCTTCGAGTTCCTCGACAACGATCTTGCCTGGCCCAGCTCCTGGGCCCTCGTGGTCGCCTATGTCATCGCCCAAGGCACCGCGACGCTCATCAACTTTTGCGTGCAGCGCTGGGTCATCTTCCGCTCCACCCGGAAGAACTTCGTCGTGGACTAACGGCTCTTATCCTGCATGATCAGATTCACACACAGTGCTTATTGTGTTCGTTGCCCGCAGCCACTAACGTGATTCTCAACGGCACCTTCAGTGCCACCAATCCAACTAGGGTTGTCATCCTCACCGTGATGGGGAGCAAAACCTGGACGGATCATCTGCGCATGAGCGCACATGGTTCGGCCAGGTTTTTGTCATTTTCATGGCAGGATGAAGGCCCGCATAGAGTAGAAAGAACCCACCTCTCATGGCAACAAAGGTTGATTATCCGGCCTTGGCCAAGGACATCTTGGCTGAAGTCGGCGGGGAATCCAATGTGAACTCTGTGGTGCACTGCGCCACGCGTCTGCGCTTCAAGCTCAACGATCGCGCCAAAGCAGATGACGTCAAGATCAAGTCTCTTCCCGGCGTTATCACCGTCGTCGAGTCCGGCGGCCAATTCCAGGTCGTCATCGGCAATAACGTTCCGCAGGTCTACGCCGGTCTGCCCAAGAGCCTCCAGGAAAACTCCGCAAAGTCCGGCGAGGCAGCCGAATCCGAGTCGAGCAGCGTCCTCGGCAAGGCCGTCGATATCGTCTCGTCGATTTTCGCCCCTATCCTCGGCCCCATGGCCGGCGTTGGTATTTTGAAGGGCCTCCTTGCCCTCTTCGCCGCATTCGGCTGGATGGACAAGACGGGAACGACCTACAGCATTCTTTATGCTGCGGGTGACGCACTCTTCATGTTCCTGCCCCTCATCCTCGCGGTCACCGCCGGCCGTAAGTTCGGCGCCAATATCTACACCGCCATGACACTCGCTGGCGCACTGCTCTACACGCAGCTGCAGGCCGTGTCCGTCGTGGTTGACGGTGAAGTCACGCAGATGACCCTGAACGCCTTCGCCAAGGCAGGCAACGAGGTCACCTTCGTCGGCATTCCTATCGTCTTGCAGAACTACACCTCGACCGTCATCCCGATCATCCTCGCGGTGTGGGTGCAGTCGCTCATCGAAAAGCAGATCAGCAAGGGGCTCCACGAGTCCGTGCGTAACTTCCTCACCCCGATGCTCACGCTGGCAATCATGGTCCCGCTGACGCTGGCCACCCTGGGCCCGGCAGGCGTCTGGATTGGCGATATCCTGGCTTTCTTCCTCTCCGGCGCGTATGACTTCTCGCCGATTATCGCGGGCGCCCTCATCGCAGCACTGTGGCAGATCATGGTGATCTTCGGCGTCCACTGGGGCATCGTCCCCGTCTTCATCAATAACGTGGCCGTCAACGGCGTCGACCCGCTCAAGGCCGCGTGCTTCCCGTCCGTGCTCTCCCAGGCTGGTGCCGCACTCGGCGTGTTCCTCCGCGTGAAGGACCCGAAGGAAAAAGGCCTGTCGCTCTCTGCAACCCTCGCCGGCATCTTCGGCATTACTGAGCCTGCCGTCTACGGTGTGACCTTACCGCGCAAGCGGCCCTTCGTCATCGGCGTTATCTCCGCCGCCATCGGTGGCGCACTCGTCGGCGCCATGGGCGCCAAAGTCTACGGCACCGGCGCACCGGGCCTGCTCACCCTGCCCATTGGCATCGACCCGTCCGGCGAATCCAACACGATTGGCTGGCTTATCGCCGGTACTGCGCTCTCCTTCGTCCTGGCCACCGTTGGTACCTACTTCTTCGGCTTTACCAAGGAAGACCTAGAACGTGACGCCGCCGCTGTGAAGGCTGCAGAAGCCACCAACGACGGCGACGATGATGACGTCGAGGTTTCCCCGGTTACCGGCGAATTCGCCTCCCGCGCCCTGCGCGCTCCCGTCAACGGCAACATCATTCCACTGGCAGAGGTCTCGGACCCCGTCTTCAGCTCCGGCTCGATGGGCGAAGGTGTTGGATTCCAACCCACCGATGGCCGCATCGTCGCACCGTGCGACGGTCTCATGAAGGTCGTCATGAAGTCCGGCCACGCCTACGGCATCCGCACCGCAGAAGGCGCGGACATCCTCATCCACTTCGGCGTCGATACCGTGGGGCTTGGCGGCGAGGGCTTCGAGGCACTCGTCAAGAAGGGCGATTCCGTCAAGCAAGGCGACGTGCTCGCAGAAGTCGATATGCAGACCATGCGCGAGAAGGACATCGACACCACCACCATGATGATCGTGACGAACTCGGATAAGTTCGATGTCGCACGCACCGCGGGCGGCACGGTCGACGATGCTTCCGCCGTCATGACAATCAACGCCAAGACCGTCACCGCCTAAACCGCCGTCACTATTTCAAGGAGTAAGTGATCATCAATGGAGTACAAGCAGCTACCGGATTTCCCCGAGGATTTCCTCTTCGGCGCCTCGACCTCGGCCTACCAGACTGAGGGTGCCTGGAACGAGGATGGCAAGGGTCCGTCCGTCATCGACCTGCGCACGGATTTCCCCGAGGGAACCTGTGACTACACGGTGGCCACGGACACTTACCACCACGTGGAAGAAGACGTCGCCCTCTTCGCAGAGATGGGGCTCAAGGCCTACCGCTTCTCCATCGCATGGACCCGCATCATTCCGGACGGCGACGGCGCGGAAAACCCGGCTGGCATCGCGTTCTATCACAAGCTCATCGACGAGCTCCTCAAGTACGGTATCGAGCCCATCATCACGATGTACCACTTCGACCTGCCTGCGGCCCTCGACGCCAAGGGCGGGTGGGGCAACCGCGCCACCATCGACGCCTTCGAGCGCTACGCGAAGGTTCTCTTCCGCGAGTACAGCGAGAAGGTCCGCTACTGGCTCACCATCAACGAGCAGAACATGATGATTTTGCACGGCGATGCTCTGGGCACAGCCGGAATAGGCACAAGCAACTCCAAGAAGAGCGTGTACCAGCAGAACCACCACATGTTCATTGCGCAGGCGAAGGCCATGATCGCCGCGCACGAGGGCTACCCGCAGATCCTCATCGGCCCGGCACCGAATATTTCCCCGACGTACCCGGCGACCTCGAACCCAGAGGATATCGTCGTGGCCGAGGACTGGATGGCCATCCGCAACTGGCTGTACCTCGATCTCGCGGTCCGCGGCCACTACAACGGCATCGCTTGGGCCTACCTCACCGAGCGTGGCTGGGAGCCGGACATCGAAGACGGCGACATGGACATCATCGCCGCCGCGCACCCGGACTTCATCGCGTTTAACTACTACAACTCGCAGACCGTGGCCGCCATCAAAGAGGGCGAAGCCATCAATGACGGCTCCGGCGACCAGCAGATCGCGCGCGGCGAAGCCGGCCTGTACAAGTCCGTGCAGAACCCGTATGCGAAGGTCACCAGCTTTGGCTGGGGCATCGACCCGCAGGGCTTCCGCACCGTCATGCGCCGCATCTGGGACCGCTACCAGCTCCCGATGATCGTCACGGAAAACGGCCTCGGCGAGTTCGATGAGCTGACCGAGGGCGGTAAGGTGCACGACGATTACCGCATTGAATACCTCTCGAAGCACATCGAGCAGATTCAGTACGCGCTCAAGGATGGCGTCAAGATGTTCGGCTACTGCCCGTGGTCCGCGATCGACTTGGTTTCTACTCACCAAGGCGTGGCGAAGCGCTACGGCTTCATCTACGTGGACCGCACGGACACGGATCTCAAGTCCCTCGCCCGTATCCGCAAGGATTCCTTCTTCTGGTACCAGCAACTTATCAAGGAGCATAAGCTCCCTTAAGCTCGTTCCTTGCGTACGCGGTGGCCCGGCTCTCAGTAGAGTCGGGCCACCGTCATGTCTTAGGATGCATAAATATGACAACGACTGGCTGGAAGATCGTCCAGGTCTTCAACAATAACGTCGTGCTCGCCGAAAACCCCGGCAAGCAGCCACCTCAGGCTGTACTCATGGGCACGGGGATTGGCTTCGGCGCACGCAGAGGCCAGCATGTCGACGCATCCGCTATCCACGAAGTATTTGCACCCCAGATGCCCGGGGCCAACGAACAGCTCGCACGCCTGCTGTCAGAGCTCCCACCAGAGCTCCTTGACCTCGCCCGCGAGCTTGCCGATGTCGCCTCGCTGCTCTGTGGCTTTCCCGTCACCGATGCCTTCGCATCATGCTTGCTGATCACATCAATGCGGCCATCGACCGCACCCTTCAAGGCATCGCGCTGCCGAACCCCATGCAATGGGAGATCCGCCAGCTCTATCCGCGCGAATACGAATTTGGCGTGCGCGCGCTCGCACTCATCAAGCAATCGACGGGCGTACAGCTCGCTGCGGATGAGGCGATTTCCCTAGCGCAGCATGCGGTCAACGCCCAATTCACCTTGGCGGGTTCTTCCACGCAGCGCTCCCCCGCAGACATGATGTCCGGAATGGCACAGACTGCCCAGTTCACGCAGCTCCTCGCCACCATCCTCGATATTGTCGAAAATGCGCTCGACGTACCGCTCGACCGCAACTCAATGGCCACCGCGCGTTTCATTACCCATCTGCGGTTCCTGCTCCACCGCCTCGTGGGCGAGCGCGGCACTCCGCACGAACCGGAGCCCGGCATGCTCGCGATGGCCGATTCCATGATGAAACAGTATCCCCAGGCCTATCGCATTGCTGGACTCGTGGTCATCAAGCTCGAATCAACCCTCGACACCAAGTGCTCGGAGGACGAGATTCTCTACCTCACCCTTCACGTCGCGCGACTGATGATGAAGGCATAACGCAGTGCCTTAGGCTCCCGGCCGATGGGTGCCGATGAGTCTTTCCATCGTAGGCAGCAAGCGCCCCATAATCGGACCGACAAGCGCGGAGATCAGCGTGGCCTCACGCACCGTGTCGAAATTGTCCAGGAACGCCAGAGTCAGCACCACGGTCACGATGACGCAGAAGAGATCGAAACCGAGCTTCACTGTGGAAAAGCGCAGGCCAAAGACCGCTGCCATGGCGTTGACGATTCCGTCGGCTGGCATGTAGAGCACGTTCGCCGCGACGACGAGGGAAAGGCTCACCGCCACGATGAGCATGCCGATCACGGCCACCAAGAGCTTGCCCCCATAGTTCACCGTCATCGCGTCTGCGATCGGATGCAGCAGGTGAACCCACACGTCCAGCATGACGGACGCATAAAGCGTGACAGGGATCTGCAGCCATCCCGACCGCGGAAAATTACGGCGCAACAGCAGCAGCTGCACAATAAAGTAGAGGCCGTTGAGGATAAAGAACCACGTGCCGAAGGACAGCGGCGTGAACTTGCTCAGCGCCAACATCGGCGCAGAAATCGATGCGGTACCCAGGTGGCTCAGACTCATAAATGCGGTGCCAGCCATAAAGAACGTCAACGTCGCGATAGACACGACGAACATACGCACGGTGTACCAGCGGTCGCCGTGTTCCGCGGCGGAAGGCGTCGTTGCCAAGGGAGGGACCTCATTTCCAAGCGCATGTGGAAGTCAATGAGATCACTGTACGCGGTCATACCCGCATTTTCTCAGGGCGGGGTATCACTCGATATCCCCGCCCCGTGTCGTGCTTGCCCGCGTTACGCTGCGACTTTCTTAAGGAACTCCGCCGTGTCCTTAATGCGCTGACGCGCCACGGCCGGCGTAGAAATACGGTGCCGCGCCACATAATCCGCGGTCTGCGCGCCCGGCAGCTCCACGCGCCCGGCGATTTCATCTTCCGTCGCAGTTTGGATGAGCGTGTTGGGGAGGGCATCGGGAAGCTCATAGCCCGCACGCAGCTCATCCGGCAGATTGCCGAGTGCTGCAAAGTCCGGGAAGGTGAGCAGGTACGCGTCGGCTTTGACCAGCGCCGCGAGCGCGCCGCCGGAGGAATAGCCCCACACGGTCACGTGTCCCGGCAGCGCATCGATCGCCGCCTGCACGACCTTCACCATGTCATCCACGGTGTGTTCCGGCGCCAGCGGGTAATCAATGTCCACGATGGTCGTTCCGGACAGCTGCGCGGCCGCCGCGACCTCCGGACGCCATTGCATCTCGAGCGCCTGACCGTCGCCGCGCCACCAGCCGCCCGAATGCAGCGACACGGCGTACGTGCCGTTCGGCTCGCTCGGGGTAAAGACGCGGCCGTGCTCGTTGTCGCTCACGGTCACGCCGTCCGTAAACGCCGTGCCCGGCATGGAGTGGTCCACCGCCGTCCCCAGCACCATCATCGAGGCCTGGACAATGCGATCCGGCAGCTTCGCGCAGTAATTATCCGCCTCCGGCGAGCCGCCACCGGCCCACGGCGGGCGGAAATCCGGCAGCTCATAGTGCGCGTCGATGTACGAGCCCAGCTGCTCGAGCTGCTCTTTCTCGCTGAGCTGGCGGTCCTGGCCGCCAATCTCCCAGGACTGGCCTTCAGCGAGTTCGGCGTGCGGTACTTCCTGCGGTTGCTTGTCAGTCATGCGCCCCAGACTACCTGCCTGGCGCGCTAAGCTGGCCGGCATGACTGAAGCGACCGTACACCCCGAAGCCACCCTCTCGCCTACCAAGGACGAGCTGTGCGCCGAGTTCTCCACCATCACGGAGCGTCTCGGTTCGTATCGCGCGGTGGATCCGGACGGCGAGGTGGGCATCGAGGTCATCATCGGCCACACCTTCTCCGGCGAGCTGGGCCAGCTCTTCTTCTCCTATCGCGCCGCGGATAACGCCACCAAGAAGGAAATCGCACGCATGGAACACTCCGTGCTCGGCGCGCGCTCCGTCGCCTTCGGCGCCGATGACCGCGTGGCAAAGGCTGAGTTCAAGAGGATCGTCGAAGAATCGGACGTATCCGCGGGCTTCGTCGACCGCGAGGACAACGACAACCCCCAGCGTTTTACCGCCTATGGCACCGGCGGCGAGGGCGAGTTCTTTTGCTATTCCACCCTCATCGACGAGCCGAAGGCCCCCGGCCAATTGCGCGTCATCGATCACGAGACCGGTGCCGACTACCTCGCTGGTGCCGTCGTTCCGCGCGCCTCGCGACGCAAGGCCTAGGCCTTCTGAGTGGCCAGATAGTCCTTGCGCTGCGTGATGAATTCCTGCAGCTTGTCCGCGGCCGAGTCGATGTCTGACTGCGGCGTCCCGTCCGTCGCCGGAACCTGCGAGCGCAGGTTCTCCAGCGTCTTTTCAGCGAATCCCGAGCCATAGATCTGCTCGTAGAGGTCCCAGTACGCCTGGTCATAGACGGCCTTGAATTTCTCGGACGCCAGGAAGCGCGTCTTGAGCTCGTTGCCGCTCATCATGCCGCCCTTGCCGCCCTGCTGCTCCTGCTTGTCCGCGGTCTGGGTGGCTGCGGCGTCTGCGGTGGTGGAGGCGGCGGCATCGGAAGGCTGGGCCTGCTGGCGGTGGCCGCCACCCATGGATGCGGACTCGTCCGGGGACTGCTCCGCAGTATTCTGCATCGACATGTCGAGGTCCCACGACACGACGAAGATCTTCTTCGTCTCGTTGTCGTACCAGAGGTAGTAATTCTTGCCGGGGCCGGCCATGTCATCGCTGTTGACGAGCAGGTTCTGGGTGGCGAGGTACTTCGCGAAGGAGTCGACGTCGACGTAATCCTCGAGGTGCGCGTCGAATTCGGTGTCGTCGGCGGAGTCCATCCACGTGAGCAGATCTACGATGGGTTGTTCATTCTCCACGTCGTCATCCTTGGACTCGATCTTGAACTGATCCTCGTAGGTTTCCGGGTCATCGCCCTGGTAGGTAAAGGAGCTTTCGGAGTCCGCCTTGTAGAGGATGCCGTCGCCAAGGCGGGCCGCGTAGTACTCGTCAGGATTCTCCAGCGCGATGCGAGTGAGCGTCTCGCCGCCATTGACCGAATACGTGAGGTACGTGTAGCGCTGCGAGGCCTGACCGGTTTCGGCGGTGGCCGAGAGCGCCGTCGCCTCGTTGAGCGACGGAATGCCCGAGCGCAGCGAGAACTGGGACATGCCTTGGTAGACGCGGCCGTCCTCATACTTGTCGAAGCTGATGAGCAACGGCCAGGTGGTCACGTCGCTTTCGTCGATGCTGGAGCCGGACATGCCGCCGCCTTGCGGGGCCCCGCCAGGGCCACCCTGACCACTGTCGGGCGGGGTGGGCTTCTCGCCGTCCGTGGGCATCTGCATTCCTGCGGGAGCCTGACCGTCGGCATTCTCACCAGGCGCTTGTCCGCCGCCCGGCATACCGGAGTTGCCGCCGAGAGTGCGCAGGGAGGAGTTGCCCTTGAGACGCACGCCGACATTCTCGATGGTCGTGCCGTCAATCGTGATGTTGGCCTTCACCCAGGTCTTTTCGTCGCCGCTTTGGTAGTCCTCAAGCATGGTGTCGATGGCGTCCTGGTCAATATCGAGGGAAACCTCGTGGGACTGCGACAGATCAAAAAGGTCGGGGTTGTCCGCGCCGACGTCGGTGGTGTCGTCAAGGAGATCGGCGAGCTGCGTGGTCTGCACGGACGTGGCGGATGCGGTGCTGGTCGTGTCGTTCGCGCTGCACGCGGCCAGGGAAATGGCGGTGGCACCGGCGACGATGCCGGCGATGATCTTTGTGCGCAAGGTCAAGCGCTGCATGGGAGTCCTCTCATACGTGATGTTCGGGTATGAGACTTATTTAAAGACACCCACCTGCACGCACCGCGCGGATTTCTGGGCAGGGTTGTGAGAGTTCGAGCCTGGTTTCCTGGAAGCCAGCTGAGCAGTTCCTGTTCCTGCCGAAAATTCCTCGTTTCAATGGGGGCCGGTTCAGGTGGTGAATGCAATGCGACTGGAAGGAGCATTGCATGAACCCCGAGGATGTGAAATCTCCTAGAGAGAAGTACCTGGCGGCCTACCTCCACGCCCCGCCCGCTGCCCGAGATCCGCACGGCGTTGTGGGTGGGGTGTCAAAAAGAATCCTGACACCTCACCCTCGCGTCTCCCAATGACTGGGTGCGCATCGGCGTGACGACGGTCGCGTTCGTCTACGCGCTAGCATCGGCGCGCAGCTCGAAATCAAGCAGCACGACATCAAGCAGCACGAAGAAATAGCCGCAACGCCCGAATAAGAAGCGAAAAATTGAAAATTCTCGACCTTATTCGGGCGTTGTGGCTATCGGACGCCGAAGCGAGCTACCAGATGGTGACGCGGTCCTCGGGCGCGACGTAGGTGGGGGCATCGGAAGGCACGTCGAAGGCCTCGTAGTACTCCGCGACGTTGGCGACGATGAGGTTGCAGCGGAACTCGGCCGGCGAGTGCGGGTCGATGGCGAGGTACTGGGCGGCCATCTCCGGGCGGATGGCGGTGCGCCACACACGGGCCCAGGCGAAGAAGAGGCGCTGGAGGCCGTTCCACTCCTGCTCGGCGAGCGCGGGGTCGGCGCCTTCTGCGGTGAAGGGCTGGACCTGGCCGAGCGGGTCTAGATCGTGATCGGCGCAGTACTTCTTGTACGCCACGACGGCAATACCCAGGCCGCCGAGGTCGCCAATGTTCTCGCCCAGGGTGAAGGAGCCGTTCACGCCGGAAGACTCGATGCCGGCTTCTTTGAGGACGGTGGGCACCTGGCCCTGGTACTGGTCCACGAGCTTGGCGGTGAGCTTCTCAAACGCGGCGCGGTCCTCGTCGGTCCACCAGGAGGTGAGGTTGCCGTCGCCGTCGTACTGGGAGCCCTGGTCGTCGAAGCCGTGGCCGATCTCGTGGCCGATGACGGCGCCGATGGCGCCGAAGTTCTCCGCGACGTCGCCGCCCTCAGCGGACGCGGTGAAGAACGGCGGGCGCAGGATGCCAGCGGGGAACGTGATGTCGTTGGCCACCGGGTTGTAGAAGGCGTTGACGGTCTGCGGGGTGGCGAACCACTCCGTGCGGTCGGCCGGCTTGCCAATCTTGGCCAGCTCGTAGTCGTGCGAGAAGGCGGAGCCGCGGCGGTCGTTTTCGACGGCGTCGTCCGTGGGCTCCAGGCCCTCGTAGGAGCGCCACTTATCCGGGTAACCGATCTTCGCGTTGAACTTGCCCAGCTTCTCCAGGGCGCGCTCGCGGGTCTCGGCGGTCATCCACGGCAGCTCGGAAATACGGGAACGGTAGGCGTCGAGCAGGTAAGAGACCAGCTCAAGCATCTCTTCCTTGTACGAGGCCGGGAAGTGCTTGTCCACGTAAGCCTTGCCAATCTCCTGGCCCACGTAGCCAGCCTGACCAAGGGCACGCTTCCAGCGATCGCGCTGCTCGGTAGCACCGGTCAAGGTCGTGCCGTAGAAATCGAAGTTGGCCTTAGAAATCTCCTCGGTGAGCAGGGCCGCGCGGCCGCGCAGGATGTGCCACGTTGCCCACAGCTGCCAGTCCGCGATGCGGTCTGCGGTGAACAGCGAATCCAGGTGCGTGAGGAAAGACGGCTGTGCGACAACGACGCGGGACTCAGGGAACTGGGCGCCGCGCAGGATCTCTTGCACGTGCTCGGGCAGGTCAGTGAACTCGGTCGGGTTATAGGTCTTCACAGCGTCGCGGGAGGCGACGACGTCCCAATGACCAGCCGCGATGGAGGTCTCGAGTGCGACGATGCGGGTGGCGGCGGCATCGGCAGGCAAACCAAAGATACGGCCGGAATCAAGGAAGCCAAGCATGCGCTCAACGTGCGCGCGGTAGGCCTTGAGGGTCTCAGCGTGGGCCTCCTCGCGGTAGTAGGCCTCGTCCGGCAGGCCGAGGCCCGACTGGATAAGCGTCGCAATCGCATCAGTGCCGCCCGGGTCCTTCTCAATGTACGCAGCCACCGGGCTACCAATCCCGAGTCGGTCCAGCTCACCACACACGCGCGCGAGCTCGTGTGTATCCGCCACGGCGAGGCGGTCGAGGTCCGCGTCGAGCGGGGCCACGCCCGCAGCGTTGAGCGCGTCGACATCCATAAACGCGGCGTAGAACTTCCCGGCGCGGCCGGTATCGTTCTTCACAATCTCGTGTTCCATCTCCTCCGCATCATCGCGCAGCTTATGGAACGTACCGTCCACCGCGCGGTCCGCGGGGATCTCGTGCGTGGCCAGCCAGGGCCCATTCAGAAACTGATAAAGGTCATTCATGCCGCCCCAGCTTAATAGCTAAGGTGGACGCCATGTCCGCTCCCGCTTTCCCCTATCGTCTCCAACCCCCGCGCATGGGGGCAGGGCTCACTGCGGTGCTGCTGAGCGCCGCGGTCCTACTCTTTGCGCCCACGGTCTATTGGCTCACGCTTCCAGACCCACTGCGCCCGGCGGAGCCGCTGGTCATTGGAGACGTCGCCGTGCCCATGGAGTGCACGCCCACGGCCGGGTTGCTGCCTTCCGAGGGCTGGTATTGCGGGGATACGACCGTCACGGTCACGGAGACTCCCGGCGTCGCGGACGCGGAGCTCGCCGCCCGGCGAGCCCTGCGCAATATCGCGTTCGGCACGGACCCCGCTGGCCCCGTCGCAGTCTCCGGCTCGGCCCTCGTGCTTGCCGATGCCCCCACCGGCGCCGCAGCCCTCATCCTCCCGGCCCCAGACGAAGACACGGCCTTCGTCGTCACCTTTGAGGGCGCGGACGCGGCCTCTGTCCTGGCTCCCACGTGGCAGGCGGCGACCGGCGAGGCGTTGCCGGCGACAATCACGGACGAGCTCGCGCACATCGAATCCCACGACGGCTTTGAGCCGGCGCTTCCGCAGGCGGTGAGCGTATGAGTCGCGCCGCCCGCGGGGTCCTCTGGGCTGGTCTGGGCCTGGGCATTGTGGTCTTGGCCCTCTTCGTGTTTCCTATTTTCTTTGTGCTGCCGGGGCTCGCACTGGCGGGCTCGGCCCTCGCCGCCCTCTACACCGCGCTAGTTCTGTGGCTGCTCCACCTCACCCGGCCGGCGTGGCCGGGCGGGCGCGCGTGGGTCGTCGCCGCGCTGCTCTGGGGCTCGGGAACGTCCTTCGGAGTCGTCTCCGCCGCCGGGCTGGGGTGGTTCGACATCATCGACCACTGGCGCTGGGATCCCCTCATCGCGTCCTTCGGCGGCGCCTACCCGGAAGAACCCGCAAAGGCCCTGGGCGTGTTCCTCGTGCTCCTGTCCTTCCGAGAGCTGCGCCGCCCATGGCATGGGTTCCTTGCCGGCGCCGTCGTGGGCCTGGGCTTCGAGACCACCGAGAATCTCCTGTACTCGTTTATGGGAGCGCTCACGGATCCTGTCTCTGACTGGGGCGGCTTCTGGGCTATGTGGGGCCTGCGCGTTGTCGCTGGGCCCTGCCTCCACGTCGTCTTCACGGCCATCGCCGGCTGGGGTGTGGGCTGGGCGCTCTACGCCGCCGGGTGGTCACGCCTGCGCCGCGTGGGCGTTGCCGCGGGTTTCCTCGCCTTCGCCTTCGCAGGCCACTTCCTGTGGAACATCACGCTCGACACGGACGCGTGGTGGGTCTACGCCCCCATGGTGTGTTCCGCACTTCTTACCTATCCCACAGTTTTCCTGCTCCTGCACCGCGCGCGGCGTCTCGCAGCGGCGGATCCGGGCTACGTGGCCGTGAAGGAGGTGCGGACCCGCGTCTAAGCTGGAACGCATGCAACACACGCGCCACTCCATCTTCCAAACCAGCCTCATCACCTCGCTCGCCCAGGGCGTCTACGAGGACGAGATGATGTTGTCCGAGCTCCTCGGTCACGGCTCCTTTGGCATTGGCACCTTCAACAGCCTCGACGGCGAAATGGTCATCCTCGACGGACGCTGCTACCGCCTGCGCTCCGATGGCTCCGTCACCGAGCCCCCGCTCGACGAGCGCACGCCCTATGCCGTGGTCACCAACTTCGTGCCCTCTATCCGCGAGGAGCTCTCCGGCCCGCTCACGCGTGACGAGTTCTCCAAGGTCGTAGACGGGTTCATTCCCAGCTCCAACTATATGTACGCTCTGCGCGTTACCGGGCGTTTTAGCTGGGCCAGCTCGCGCACCGTGGAGCGCCAGGAGCAACCCTACCGCCCCATGGTCGAGGCCACGGATGGCGAGGAGGTCGTGCGTTTCGAGAATTTCACGGGCACCGTCGCCGGGTTCCGCACGCCGCTCTACGAGGCCGCCATCTCCGTAGCCGGCTGCCACGCCCACGTCATCAACGATGAGCGCACGTGGGGCGGCCACCTCGTGGACTTCGTCCTCGAGGAAGGCACCGTCGAGCTGTGCCTGTGCACGGATTTGCAGCTGCGCCTGCCGCTCACGGACGAATTTAGCGCCGCCGATCTGGGCCGCGACATGTCCGAGGAAATCAAACAGGTCGAGCACCACTAAGCTCCGCTAGGCGCCGCGGGAAGTCTGGTTACACTGGGTGCCATGACCGAACACACCCCAGACGTCGAATCCCTCGCCCACGGCACGCCGCGTCTCGTCGCCGGCGGCATCACGAAGGACACGCAGCTGTGCCTGTCGCTGTCCGGCCGCCCTGGCAACACGGGCACGCGCTTCCACAACTATTTGTACGACGCGCTCGAGCTCAACTACGTCTACAAGGCGTTCACGACGGACGACATCCAGCAGGCCATCGCCGGCGTGCGAGGCCTGCAGATCCGGGGTGCCGCGATTTCGATGCCGTGGAAGGAAGACGTCATCGCCCTCGTCGACGAGATGGATCCGTCCGCCGAGGTCATCGAGTCCGTCAACACCATCGTCAACACGGACGGCCATCTGAAGGCCTACAACACGGACTACCTCGCCATCGTCTCCTTGCTGCGTTCCAACCAGCTCGACCCAGCACTCGAGACCGTCGTCCTCGGCTCCGGCGGTATGGCCAAGGCCGCCGTCGCTGCCCTGCGCGACGAGGGCTTCACCCACGTCACCGTCGTCGCCCGCAACACCACCACGGGCCCTGCGCTCGCGAACAAATACGGCTTCGGGTACGCGCCCCAGCTTGGTTCGCTCACACCACAGCTCATCATCAACTGCACGCCCATCGGCATGGAGGGCGGTCCGGAAGCGGCCGACCTGCCCGTGCCCGACGCCGCAGTCCAGGCGGCCGAGGTCGTCTTCGACGTCGTACCCCGCCCCACCATCACGCCGCTGCTCGCCCGCGCGCAGGAACTCGAGAAAATCATCATCACCGGCGCCGAGGTCATGAGCCTGCAGGCCCTCGAGCAGTTTGTGCTCTACACCGGCATCCGCCCCGAGCCCGAACTCGTCGCGCGCGCCACCGCGTTTAGCCGCGCCGTCTAAGTCAAGGAGAACATCATGCTCGCCTGGTTCAATAACGCAGCCGAAGTGAAGCGCTTGCGCGCCGAAGTGCAGCGCCAAGCCGCCGTCATCGAGGATCTCACGCAGCGCCTCGGCCTCGCCGCAGGAGACGTCAACGCCTACGGCGTGAGCGACGCCGAGCGCGCCCTCGTCGCGCAGGGCGAACCCATCAAGGCCATCAAGGCCTACCGCGAGCGTACCGGCGCAGGCCTGCTTGCCGGCAAGCGCGCCATCGACTCCGTGAGCTAGCAGACCTGCGAAGAGCCTGAGGACCCAGCCTGGTCCAGCGCCGCACAGGCCTGCGCCTGGGTCGCGGCGACCTGGTCCTCCGCGTTGCGGATGAACTGGCGCGCCTGGGCACGGAACTGCACGGGGATGCCCGGCAGGATGGAGGCCTCGAGCTGTGAGGGCTGGCGGGTGGCGGGGGCACCGGGACGCGGTGCGGGAGCTGGAGCACCGTCCGGCGTCACACGCACGGCACGGAGGACGTCGAAGGTGAGGTCCGCGGCCGAGCCATAGGTATTCGCCGCGATAACAAAGCCGTTGCCCAGCGAGACGGTCGCATTGACGTCACGCTCGTCGGACCAGCCGAACTTCGTGCCGATAATCCCCGGAATCCGGGACGTGCCGTAGTCCTGCTTGTAGCCATCCGCAGCGACGGGTGCGGCGGTGCGCATGCCGGTGACGATGGGCTGCGCCACCGGGTCGCCGACCATAATCGAGGTAAAGCGCGCGAGATCCTCCGTAGAGGTCGTGGTGTTGCCCCAGTACCCCCGGTAATGGGTCTCGTTCAGGCCGAACTGGCCGATGACCTCCGGAATCGCCTGCGGGTACTTGCGGTCGAGGTCAGACGCGGTGGCGTCCTCGCTGTAGCGAATCATGTTCTCCACGCGGGCCTTATCCTCAGGCGCTCCGTGGTGGAGCACCCAGTAGCCCAGATAGAGCTTGACCAGCGAGAGCGCCGGGCGCGACTCGTGCGAGTTCGCGGTGGAAACCACCACACCATTGTTGTAGCGCAGCGTGACCTGCGTGCGCGCAGCAACGGCGGCGGGATCGAGAGTGGTGGCGGCGACGGCCGGGGCGGAGCCCAGCACGAGGGAGGCAACGAGAACAGGCATCGCGCGTGTAAGCATGCCGAAAACCTTAGTCCTCTTTCCTGTCAACCAGCGCGCGCAGGTCCCGCGCGTCCAGCCCATGCGCCCGCATGTCCGCCTTTCCGGACGCTAGCCTTCCGATGCCCTCGTCCTCCCAGCGCGGCCAGACCCGCTCCGGGTCGTGCGGTGAACCGTCCGCACGCAGCACGCGCCACCAGGGCAGATCCGCGCCGTGCACGCGCATGACCCAGCCGACGTAACGCGCACCGACGCCCGTGGCCTTGCCGATCTCCCCGTAAGTTGTGACGTTGCCCGGGGGAATGCTTGTCACAAGCGCCTGCACGCGCTCGACGTTGGCTTTCGCCTTCTCCGAGCGCGGCGGCACGCCTTCCGCCCAGGCCCCCTTCTGAGAGGTCTTTTTAGAGGTCAAGCAGATCGTCCGACTCGCGCGGGTCTTCCTCCGGCGCATCCTCAACCTCGGTGAGCGTTACGGTCGCGCCCGTCGAGTCCGCAAGCAGCACCATGCGGCCAAACGGCGAATCCCACGGCTCGCGGATAATCTCGCCGCCGAGCTCCACGGCCTTCTGCGCGGCGGCCTCCACATCGCGCACGCCCAGATACGTCTGCCAGAAGCTCGGGACCTGCGGCGGGAACTGGCCCTGCGCGTTCCAGAAGCCCGCGAACGGCGCGCCGTCTTCCTCGGCGGTGGCGTAGACGATGCCATCCATCTCCGGGCCGGTCTGCGTGCGAATCTCCCAGTCGAAGAGCTCGCCGTAGAAGTCCAACGCCTGGTGGAAGTTCGCCGTCGCCGTGAGCTCATGCCACACCGGGGTACCCGGCTCGCCGCCCGCGACGAACTGGTCCGCGCCGCCCGGCTGGATAAGTCCGAACATGCCGCCAGCTGTATCAACGGCGAGCGCCATGTGACCCAGCTCCACCGGCTGCGCCGGAACGAGCACGCGCCCGCCCAGCTTTTCTACCTTCGCCAAGTCCTCATCGATATTTCGCGACAAGAAGTACGTCACCCACGTATCCGGCATGCCGCCCTCCTCGGGCTGCGGAATCATGCCAGCAATGGGCAGGCCCTGAATGCGGGCCATTCGATATCCGCTTGCATCGAGGTTTCCCGAGCCTGCGGGGGACACCTCCCAACCCAAGACTTCTTCGTAGAAACGCGCCGACTTGCGCGTATCCGCCGTGGTGAGGTCAATCCAGTAGGGCATGCCCACTTCAGCTTCGAATGCGGGCATTACATGTTCCTCCACTTTTCGGGATCAAAATCGTCATCGGCCGTGGCCTCGTCGAAATAGTCATCATCCTCGTCGTCCTGCGAGATGACGCGCGCGCACGCGTCGCCGATGCACACCTCGTCGCCCACGTGCACCGCATGGCCACGTGCGGTCTGCGGCTCGCCGTTGACGGTCACCGCACCTTCGGCGATGAGTTCTTTGGCCTCGCCGCCCGTGGCCACGAGGCTGGCCAGCTTAATGAACTGGCCGAGTTTGATGGACTCGCCTTTGATTGAGACTTCTAGCATGCGTGCCAGTCTAGCGGCCCGCGCCGCACACCCCCGCGGCTGCCAAAAATCTTCGTTTCACGCCTGCCACGACAGGGTTTTCGGCAACCAGCGTGTCATTACCGAAAATCCTCTTTCCAGGTTTTCGGTAACGAGCCCCTCTGCGGGCGGTGCATGCTTAGCTCAGCGGGCGCAGCTTCACGGCCGTGCCGGTGGCCGTGACCATGAGCATGTCGTTGCTGGCGCCCATGGGCGAGTAGTCGAAAGCGATGCCCACGACGGCATCGGCGCCGAGCTCCGCACCGCGGTTCCACAGCTCGTTGAGCGCGGACTCGCGGGCCCTGACAGCCTCGTCCTCGTAACCCGCGGAGCGTCCGCCGGTAAAGGAGCGCAGGGACGCGCCCAGGTCCTTGAGAAAATTGATGCCGGTGACGGTCTCGCCCGCAATCACCCGAATGTACGACGTAATTTCGTGGCCTTCAACGTTATTCGTGGTCGTAAAAATCATGCCCTCAGACTACCGAATCCCTCCCCCACCATGACGGCTCCGAGCACGACAAAGATCACCCCCGCCACGACGTCGATGTGGACGCGCCACCGCGCGATCCACCGCGTCATGGACCGCGGGGCGACGCGCATGACCTGCACGATGTCGGGCCCGGGCACGACGAGGACGGCCGCCCTCACTCCCAGGAAGGCGGCCAGCGTAGACAGCGGCACTAGCTCTGCGTGCGCGGCTTGAGCGTCATGACGTCGATGTTGAAGTGCGCGGGCAGCGAGGCCACCCAGCGCACGGCTTCCGCGATATCCTCAGCGGTGAGGTTGACCTCGCCGTCGTAGACCGCGGCGGCCTTGCCCGCGTCACCGCGGAAGCGGTTGAGCGAGAACTCCTCCGTGGCCACGCGGCCCGGATCCAGCTCTGTGACGCGGACGTTGTGGTTCTCGATGCGCAGCGCGCGCGAAATGACGCGCACGCCGTGCTTCGCGTTGTTGTACGCGGAGCCGCCCTCGTAGACATTCCAGCCCGCAACGGAGCCCATGTTGATAATGAGGCCGGAGTTCTCCGGGGCTGCCTCGAGCTTGGGCAGCAGCGCCTGTGTCACGCGCACGGTGCCCAGGACGTTCGTGTCGAACATCCACTGCCAGTCCTCAATCTTCGTCTCCGCGAGCGGCTCAAGCCCCTTCGCACCGCCGGCGTTATTGACCAGCAGATCGACACGCGGGAGCACCTCGGCCAGCGCGTCCACGGACTTCTGATCCGTCACGTCGAGCTGCACCGCCGTGCCACCGATGTCCTCGGCGAGCTTCTCTAGGCGATCCATGCGACGCGCCGCGACGACCACGTGCCAGCCGTCGCCAGCCAGCGCACGAGCCGAAGCTTCACCGATACCGGAGGACGCCCCCGTAACGACCGCTACCTTCTTGCCTGCCGGAATTGCCATGGTTCAGGGTCCTTTCGCCGCGCTTACATGAGATCTTTTCCCACATGGTACGCGGTTATCCGTAGCCAGACCGATGAATTATTCGGGAGTCCGCGGCGCCGCATCCACCTGCCGAATGGTGATGTTGATCCGCCCTTCGCGCAGGCCACAGCCTTCCGGCAGCGTCCCGTCGTCCACGCGCACGATGCCGTGGTACGCAAAGCGTTTCGGCCCACCAAAGACGATGAGGTCGCCCGAGCACGCCATGATGTCATCCCACGGCTTGTTACGGTTGTCCGTGTTTCCCATCCGAAACAGCGCCTCGTCGCCGATGGACAGCGAAATCACCGGTGCCTCGGACTCCTCAAAGTCGTCAACGTGCATGCCCATCGCCGAGCCCGGCGGGTAGTAATTGATAAGCGCCATCTGCGGGACGTAGCCCTCAACCCAGGGTTCGAGCTCCGCGCTTACCGATGCCGCCGCCCGCAACGCCGCAGGAGCCAGCCCCGCCAGCGACTCGGGCATGGGCGGCACCTGCGTGCCCTCAATATTGTTGACATAGCGGTAGCTCGCGTAGTGCCAGAAACGCCCCACATGCAGCTGAAACACGCTCATCTGCCCGGACTTGAGCTGCGGCTTGTACATGCCCATCGGCGTGCCTGCGTAAGCCCGCGCCGTCTCGCGAAACTCCCCCACGAGCGCGCGCTGCTGGTCGATATCCAGCCAGCCCGGCAGGTGTGCCACGCCCGGCGCGACCTTCACCGCAGGGCGCGGGAGCGAATCAAAAAGCATGGATCCATCCAATCACTTTTTTGGGATTTAACCTATCCCGTTACGCACCACCACGATTAATTTTGGGGATTTATCGCGTAGAATTACCAGTATTGCAAGGGTCCTTCCAGCCGCGTTGCTGGGTCGGGAGTCTTGCCCCGCGGAGCTCCTGCAGTTCATAACGAACCGCAGGAGCTCTTGCAATTCATTCATCCAGAAAGACGATTCCCTTTTCGCAGTCAGGCCACCACAACGGCTCAAGCGCCATATAGGCATCAACGGCCCCGTGGTCGGCTTTATGGCGAGGACAGGACACCATTCAGGCCAGTCCCGACTGATCAAGTGAAATGCGCCGTAGGCTGCCAAATCAGCTGCTTGAATAAGCTGATTGCGCTTACTGTCTTTCATGACTACGTCCTCGATAACCCTGCGACCGTGCAGTGGAAGCTGGCGGTGCACAGCCCGGTATGGCGCAGCCTGCCGAATAGCCGTGCCCCAATGCTCAGCACCGCTTTCACCTGGAGAAATAGGAAAATCCGGCTGCAAGCCATCGAAAAATATAATCACGTACTCACCGATGCTCTCTGCCCAATTTTCAACCCACGCAACAAAGGCGCCATAGGCCTCTTTAGATTTTTCCTTTGGTACCGCAACGGTGAGCACCCGCGCACGCGTTCCTGCGAGAGCTTTCAACGCACGCCGACCGATCGCCCGGCGATACCTCAGAGAGTTATATTTCGCGACATCGTGTTCGGTTGCCCAAATTCTGCCGCGTCCTTTGAACAAAGAACTTCCATGTAGCTCTGCCCATTAGTCGACCCCGTAGTCATCCCTAAGTCGCTGTCGTCCCTGAAGCCATGCCTCCAACACTTCAGACCATTCTTCAACTCGAATGAATAGCCCAGTCACAGTAAAAAGATCGTTCGAGTCACCAGAGTCATCTGCGTAAACTACATACATTTCCCCTCCGAGTCATGTCCCCAGAAACCATGGCTTGTCAAAGAATCCTAGAGGAAAGCAGCACACATCGCTTGGCGTAGTAGCACTCACGACCACACCCGTAGAATGTCCCCCATGGACTTGCAGCGATTCGGAACCTGGGAACGTCAGACCAGCGGCCAGTGGCATTTGCCGGGCACGGACCCGGAAGTGAGCGCGGAACACGCGCGCACTTTCAAGCTCGTCAAGCAGTTCAACGAGCTGGGAAATGTGGACCACGAGCGCGCAAAGGAAATCCTGCGCGAGATCCTCCCGGAGGAATCCGAGGTCCCCGGCATGCATGCGCCACTCAACCTGGAATATGGCCGCAACCTCGTGTGCGGCAAGGGGGTGTTCATCAACTTCGGCGCGACCATCCTGGCGCAGGCAAAGGTGACGCTCGGCGAGCGCATCATGATTGGCCCGAACTGCTCGCTCATCACCGTTGGCCACCCGGTGAACGACCATGAGATGCGCGAGGGCGGCTGGGAAATCGCGAAGCCGATCACGGTCGGCCGCAACACATGGTTCGGCGCGAACGTCACCGTCATGCCGGGCGTGACGATTGGCGAGAATTGCGTGGTGGGCGCGGGCGCGCTCGTCACGCGAGACATCCCGGATAATTCGTTGGTTCTCGGCGCACCTGGCCGCGTGGTGCGCAAGCTCGAGGGTGAGAACCTCGAGCGCGTCGATCTTGAAGGCCCCGTCGAGGGCTTTGGGGCGGGCGAGCTCCCCTCCTAAATGTTCGATCTCCAGACAATCGGCGCGGGTCTGCCTGTTGCCGAGACCATCGGCAGCCTGCCCACTACCGGCCATATCGTCGTCCAGGCCCCGCCCGGCACGGGTAAGACCACGCTCGTCCCGCCAGCGCTGTCCAATCAAGTAGACGGCAAGGTCATCGTCACTGCGCCCCGGCGCGTGGCGGTCCGCGCCGCCGCGCATCGCCTCGCGGAGCTCTCCGGCACACCCGAGCAGGTCGGCTACGCCATCCGAGGCGAGTCCAAGAAGGGCTCCCGCGTCGAGTTCGTGACGCCGGGCGTACTGCTGCGTCGACTACTCAAGGATCCGGAGCTTGAAGGCGTGTCCGCGGTCGCGCTCGATGAGGTCCACGAGCGCCAGCTCGACACGGATCTTGTCCTCGCCATGTGCGTCGAACTTGCGACACTCAGAGAAGATTTCCGTGTGGTCGCCATGTCCGCGACGGTGGACGCGGAGCGCTTCGCCGGCCTGCTTGGCAACGCGCCGATTCACGCCACCGAGGTGGTCACCTACCCGGTGGAGACCAGCTACCAACCGCTCCATGGCCGAGCTGCAGGCACGCGCGAGTTTTACCAGGAGGTCGCCCGCGTCGCGCAGCAGGCGCACGCGAAGAATCCCGGCTCCACGCTCGTCTTCGTCCCCGGTCTGCGAGAAGTAAACCAAGTGGCAGACGTGCTGCTGGCGCATCACGAGACCAACGTGTATCCCCTCCATGGCCAGCAGACCACGGCAGAACAGGACGCGGCGCTCTACACCGACGAAGAGCGCATCGTCGTCGCGACCTCCATCGCGGAGTCCTCGCTCACGGTGCCGGGCGTGCGCACCGTCGTCGACGCAGGCCTCTCGCGCGTGCCCCGACGCGACGCGCAGCGCGGCATGTCCGGATTGGTGACGGTCTCCACGTCGAAGTCGAGCGCCGATCAGCGCGCCGGCCGTGCGGGCCGCGAGGCTCCTGGCCACGTCGTTCGCTGCTATTCCACAGAGGACTACCAACACTTCAGCCCCCACATCACGCCCGAAATCCTGTCGGCCGATCTCACGCAGGCCGCGCTCTTCATGGACGCGTGGGGCGCGGGCCCCGACTTCCCGCTCCTCGATCCGCCACCGAAGGCCGCGCTTGCCGATGCCCACCGCACCCTCGAAGCACTCGGTGCCAGGTCCGCAGGGGCCGTGACCCCGCTCGGCGAGAAGCTCGCCATCCTGCCCACAGACCCGCGGCTGGGCGCGGCGCTGCTCAAGCTGGGACGCCGCGCGGCCCCGACGGTGGCGATCTTGAGCAACGACGCGCAAGGGGACATCGGAAAGCTAAGCGCACCCAAGCGGGAAACGCAGCGCCTCGAGCGGCTCGTCGAGGACAAGGGACCGACCACGCCGGGCGCCGTCGTCGCCGCGGCCTTCCCCGAGCAGGTCGCCAAGCGCATGAAGGACGACGAATATCTCCTGGCCAGCGGCACACGCGCGAAAATCCGCGACTCGTCGCTCCTCGGCTCCGAGTGGCTCGCCTTCGCGGAGGTCTCCCTGTCGAACGCTGGCAACGCCATCGTCCGCGCGGCGGCACGTATCGAGGAGGCCGAAGCCCTGGACGCGATCGGCATCACAGAGGAGGTCGTCGCACAGCTCGACGGAGGGAAAGTCCGCGGCCGGAAGGTCAAGCGTGCTGGAGCCATCGAGCTTTCCTCCACTCCGGTCAAGGTCACGGGACAGGCGGCGGCCGACGCGCTCGCTGCCGGTATCACCTTGGATGATTTCCACTTCTCCGAGAAGGCCCAGCTCCTGCGCGACCGTCTGCGCCACCTGCACGATTTCTACGGCGAGCCCTGGCCCGACCTTAAGGCACAGGATCTCGCGGTGTGGCTCGCGCCGGAATTGCGGAAGATTGCCGACGGCACGCCGATGGCCAAGGTCGACATGTACCCTGCGCTGCAACGCCTGCTGCCGTGGCCGGAGGCGACGCACCTGGACAAGCTCGCGCCGGAGCGGCTCGCGGTGCCCAGCGGCCGCGACGCGCGCATCGACTGGACGGACGAGCGCCCGATTGTCCACATCAAGCTGCAGGAATGCTTTGGGCTGGCGGAGTCCCCCGAATACTGCGGCCATCGTGTCCAGTTCCACCTGCTCTCCCCCGCAGGCCGGCCCCTTGCGGTGACAGACGACCTGGCAAGTTTTTGGGCGGGGCCGTACCAGGGCGTGCGCTCCGAGATGCGCGGGCGCTACCCCAAGCACCCGTGGCCGGAGGATCCGTGGACGGCACCGGCGACAGCCCGGACGAAGAACCGCATGAAATAAGAAAGACGCCCGCGCTCAGAGACGCGGGCGCTGTACTGCAGGATTTCAGCAGGCGGGAACATACCGAAAATCCACTCAACAAGAACTAAGGGCTTTTATTTTTGAACCCCAAGGAAAAGGCGTAGCCCACGAGCGGGGCAGTTAGCTCCACTGCTGCCAGGACAAATAGAGGCTCATGACGATAACAAGCGTGAGAAGCGCGTAGCGGATGAGCTTCGTGCCGCCGCCCAGGACGGTGCGGGCACCGAGCTGTGCGCCGGCGATATTGGCGAGCGCGAGGACAATGCCGAGCCCCCAGAGCACGTGGCCGCCGGCGATGAATGCGACGAGTGCGCCTAGGTTGGTGCAGGTGTTGACGACCTTGGCCATCGCAGCGGAGCGCAGGAAGTTTTGTGAGAAAATTGCGGTGAACGCCATGATGAGGAACATGCCGGTGCCTGGACCGAAAATGCCGTCGTAGAAGGCGATCGCGGCAACTGCGGCAAGGCCCGCGGCCACGCGCCATCCGGCATGGATCCCGTCGGAGTCGCCGGAGCCGAAGCTCGGCTTGAACGCGACAAAGAGGCCCACGACGACCATCAACACGATAATGACCGGCCGCATGACGGACTTGTCGAGCATGGAGACGAGGAGCGCGCCCAGGCCGGAGGACAGCGCGGCGATGATCCCCATGGGAATCAATTCACGGGCCGGCGGGCGGACCTTGCGCACGAGCGTGAAGGCTGCCGATGCCGTCCCCGACACCGCCGCCAGCTTGTTCGTCGCGAGCGCCGCAGCGGGCGCCAGCTGCGGCGCCACGGCCAGGATGAGGGGGATGAGGACCAGCCCACCGCCGCCGATGACGGCATCGATCCATCCGGCCACCGCCGCGCCGCCAACGAGGACTACCCAACCTCCTGCTGCAATCTCCATGGCACCCATTAAACTCGACGCCATGTCTGTTCACGCACGTTGGGCCATTATCGTTCCTGGGTCATTTGCCTTGGGTGCGTTATTTACGTACCTCCATGTGCCCGCGGCGTGGATTCTTGCAGCGATTGTGGTCTCCGGCGCGATGGCGCTCACCACCGGCGAGGAGCTGCCTGTCAACAAGCAGTTCTACGCGCTCGCCCGTGGCTTCATCGGCATGATGGCCGCCATCCCGCTCACGCTCGTGCCCTTCGGGCAAGTCGTGGGCTACCTGCCCGCCGCCGTGACGATGTCGCTGGTGAGCGTGCTCGTGGGCATGGTGGGCGGCATGCTCATCCACCGCGCACAGCCGAAAGATATCTCGTGGGAGACCGGCATCATGTCCATGCTCCCCGGCGGCGCCTCGCTCATGCCAGCGCTGGCCAGCGAGCTCGGCGCCGACTACCGCTACGTGGCGCTCACGCAGTACCTGCGCCTGCTCGCCGTGTCCATGTCACTGCCGCTCGTGGTCGCGTTCCTCGACTCGCCCGCCGGCCAGGGCGTCGACCTCTCCGTCGCTGGCGAGACGACGTGGTGGATCGTCCTGCTCACCATCGCCATCGCCGTGGGCGGCGAGAAGCTGGGCAAGCTCGCGCACCTGCCGGCCTCGGCGGTGCTCGGCCCCCTCATCCTCACCGTCATCGTCGCGCAGTTCCTGCCGGAGGGCCACACGCTCGAGCCGCTCGACATCTTCAAAATCATGGCGTTTATGTCCATCGGCTGGGTCTGCGGCGGCGGCCTGTCCCTGCCCGCGCTCAGGTCCTTTGCCAAGCAGCTGCCCGCGACCATCCTGTTCATCGTCGTCGTCATCGGTGTGTGCGCACTCACGGCATGGCCACTCACCGTGTGGATCGATATCACGTACTTCGAGGCCTACCTCGCGACCTCGCCCGGCGCGCTGGAGACCGTCCTCGCGCTCTCGGCCGAAGGCGGCGCGGGCCCTGCGGTGGTCTGCGTGCAGATCGTGCGCCTTATTATCGTGCTCGTGATCGCCGGCTACCTGCCACAAATCCTGCGTCTCCTGGGCAAATTCCGCCGTTAAGTTGTGCACAATCTAATTTGGGAGAATGCTAGGTGACATGACCATCATCATGTTCATCCTCGCTATCCTCGCGACCCTGCTCCACGTCTTCATCTTCTACCTGGAGTCTTTCGCGTGGACCACGAAGGCGCTGGGCGTCTTCGGCGGCACCCGAGAGGAAGCCGAACACACCAAGGAGCTCGCCTTCAACATGGGTTTCTACAACCTCATGCTCGCGATTATCACGGCCGTGGGCCTTGCCCTCTGGGGCTCGCCCGCTGGCACGGCGCTCATCATCGCCGGGCTGGGCAGCATGCTCGCCGCCGCCGTATGGCTGCTCGCAACCTCCCCGGACAAGCGCGGCGCTGCCGTCAAGCAGGGGATCCTGCCCCTGCTCGCCCTCATCGCGCTCGCCTTCGCGTAAAAATCGTGCACCTCAAGGCTCAATTCGTGGCCTGCTGGGCCCTTAGATTCACGATGCAGATCTAATCAAGGATCGTCTCTCTAATCAAGGATCGTCTCACGCAGAATCGGCATAGGAATCGAGCCCAGAGCCAGCGCCTGCGCATGGAATTCCTTGGGACTCATGCCCTGCGCCAGCGCGTCCGCGCGAGTCTGGTGCCACAGACGCTCGCCCAGCGCGTAGGACGGAGCCTGACCCGGCCAGCCGAGGTAGCGGTTGACCTCGAACGCAAGGTTCGCGTCGTCCATGGCGGTGTGCTCGCGCAGGTAGGTCTTCATGTGCGCCTTATCCCACACGCCAGAGCCGTCCGGCATCTGCTTGCCCAGGTGGAGTCCGATATCGACGACCACGCGGGCGGCACGCAGCTTCTGCGCGTCAAGCAGGCCCATACGGTAGCCCGGATCGTCCATGTGGCCCAGCTCCGCCATGAGCGACTCGGCGTAGAGCGCCCAGCCCTCGCCGTGGCCGGAGTTCCAGCAGGCGGCGCGGCGCCACAGATTGAGGTCGTCCTGCAGCAGCGCCGCGGAGACCTGCAGGTGATGACCCGGCACGCCCTCGTGATGGACGGTGGTGAGCTCCTGCCACGTGTGGAAGGTGTCCTGGCCAGCCGGCACGGACCACCACATGCGGCCCGGACGCGAGAAGTCCTCCGAAGGACCGGTGTAAAAGATCCCACCGGTACCCGCCGGATCGATGAGGCACTCAATGGTCTGCGCTTGCTCCGGAATATCGAACTCCGTGCCATTCAACTCCGCGATGACGCGGTCCGCCGTCGCCTGCATCCAGGCGACAAGCTCCTCGCGGCCGTGCAGCGTGTAGCGCTCCTCGCCGTTGAGCTTGCGCATCGCGGTGCGTGGGGAGCATTCGGCGCCGTACAATTGGTGCGCGATCTTTTCCTGCTCCGCGCCGATTTCCGCGACGCGATCCAGGCCCCACTCATAGGCCTCGTCCAGATCCACGGCGTCGCCCACAAAGAGCTTGGAGAAACGCTCGTAGCGCTCGCGGCCCACCGCGTCATGAGCCGGGGCTTGCGGCTGCAGCTCGGCAGACAGCCAGGCGGAGAACTCCTCGAAGGAGCGCTTGGCGCCCTCGACCTCTGGGGCCTCGGGGTTGACTCCCAAGCCTTCCAAGAGGGGGCCATCGGCAAGCGCATTGCACTGGCCAATGACCTCGTTGATTTGGCGGGAGGCCGCCACCGCGCCATGCGAAGCCGCTTCAAGCAACGAGCGCTTGTAGCCGTCGAGCGCGCGCGGGATCTTCGACATGCGGGAGCGGATAGCATCGACCTGCTCCGCTGTCTCGTGCGGCATGAGCACGAGGGTGTCGCGGATGGTCTGCACCGGAGACGCAATGTTATTGAGCTCGCGCAGGTCCTCGCCGTTGTGGTGGAGGTCGAGTTCCAGGCACAGGCGGTCGCGCAGGACGGCGGCGGTTACATAATCGACGTCGTCGAAGTCGTCATCATCATCAGACTCGTCCGTGCAGTCGTCCAAGGCGTCCAGGTCCGCCATCATCTCGCGCGTGCGGTCCGCGACGGCGGCGTGGTACTCGGGCGAGAAGTCCTCGAGTTCGCCGTCGAATCCGGGAATGCCCAAAGACGTCGCTGTCGTGGGCGAGAGCGCGGCGAGATCGTGGACGAAGTTATCGCACGAGGCGTCCAACAAAGAAGGCTGGCGGTGAGAACACATAAGGCGGAAGTCTATCCACTACCTCGGGTAAGTGCCACCCGTGACCCGCACAGTGTCTTAAGCGTTATCCCATTTTGACCCGAGCGGGACCCAACCAGCGAAAGCATCGAGCGCAGCCGCAGGAGTCGGCTCCACGATGAGCGCGTCGACGAAACGCCGCTGAATGAACCCGTTGTCCGCAAAATTCTCTAGCAACGCAACGAAAGGATCCCAGTAGCCTTCCGCATTAATAAGGCCAACTGGACCGGTGATATAGCCCAGCTGCTGCATGGTGAGCACCTCCGTGAGCTCCTCCAGGGTGCCGATGCCCCCGGGCAGCGCCAGGAAGCCATCCGCCAGCTCCTCCATGCGCGTCTTACGCTCGGCCATCGTATCCACGCGCTCCAGCACCGTGAGCCCCGCGTGCGCCATCTCCAGATCCGCGAGCTGGTGCGGGATAACCCCCGCGACCTCGCCGCCGGCAGCTAGCGCGGCATCCGCGACGATGCCCATAAGCCCCACGTTGCCGCCACCATAGACGAGCCGCAGCTCCCGGCGCGCGAGCTCCGCGCCCAACTGGCGTGCCGCTTCCGCAAACGCCGGATTATCCCCCGTGGCTGATCCGCAATACACCGCTACTGAATTCATAAGAACTAGCATAGGGGCATGACCGACATGATTGCCGCCGCCCGCGGCATCCTCGCGGACGCGCAGAACCTCGTCGCTTTCACCGGCGCCGGCATGTCTGCGGATTCCGGCCTCGACACCTACCGCGACGCACAGACGGGCCTGTGGGAAAACGTCGATCCCCAAGCCATGGCCTCCATCGACGCGTGGGCCCGCGACCCGGAGCCCATGTGGCGCTGGTACCTCCACCGGAAGACCTTGTCCGAAAAGGCCCAACCCAACCCCGGACACCGGACTCTGGCGAAACTCGGCGCCCACGTCATCACCCAAAACATCGACAACCTCCACGAACGCGGCGGCTCCACCGACGTCGTCCACCTTCACGGCAGCCTCTTCGAGTTTCGCTGCACCATCTGCTCTCGGCCCTGGCGCGGTGCCACCGAGCCTGACCACATTCCCGAGTGCCCGCTGTGCGGCAATCTCATCCGCCCCGGCGTCGTGTGGTTCGGCGAGGCCCTCCCGCCGCGGGAATGGGATAAGGCGGAACAACTGTTATCCACCGCCGACGCACTCATCATCGTGGGCACCTCCGGCGTAGTTCAGCCTGCAGCCGGACTCCCCCGCTTGGCGGCCGCGCGCGGAGTTCCCGTCATCGAAATCACACCACAACCAACTGAACTCACCCCTCTGGCAACGGTGCAGGTCACCGGCCGTGCTGGCGACATTCTGCCCCAACTTGTTTAATATCTATCAACCACTCAGTCTAAGGAATACGGGGGTAATTTAGACTGTGCGGTCTAGGGGAGGATATTATTTATATCCATGAGCACAGCCGGAACAGTCTTCGCCCGCCCTCGCACTCCTGCGGCTAAAAGTCTCCACCTCGTACGCCTCAATCCCATCATCACGCGCAGCGAGCTCGTGGAGGCCACCGGACTGTCCCAGCCCACCATCACCCGCGCCACCGCCGCTCTCCTCAAGGCCGGCCTCATCCAGGAGCGCACGGACCTCACCCGCTCCCAAGGTCGCGGCCGCCCCACGGTTCCGCTCGAGGCTTCCGATAACGGCTGGCTCCTTTCCGGCATCGCGGTCGGCACCACCTCGACGTACATCGGCCTCTACGACACCCGCGGCCGCGTTATCCGCGAAGACAACGTGCCCACCCCGGTCTCGAAGCTCAGCCCTGATGACTTCGTCGAGCACGTCATCGCTGGCGTCAACCGGCTCACCACCGGCGTCGACCGCACACTCGTTTCCGTCGGCGTGACCACCTCCGGCTCCGTCGACGAAGAAGGCAAGGTCCACGCGGCCAACCTCGGCTGGGACGGCATGGATATCGCAGGACGCCTCGACTTCCAGTTCGGCGTGCCTGTTACTGTCACCCCGGCCGTGCCCGCCATCCTCGCTTCGGAGACGCAGGCCGCTCCTCTCGGCGATGAAGCCCGCACGCTCGTCCTTTTCGCGGATGACTCGATTGGCGCCGCACTGTCCGATGAGGACGGCGTTGCCCCCATCGAGCTCCCACGGTTCGACGGCGCCGACCCGCGCGACACCCTCGTCAACGCCGCGCTCGCGCCCCGCCTCGCTGAGGCTGCCGATGCCGCCTCGGTCCTTGCCCAGCGCGCCTCCGACCTCGGCCGCCTTACAGCCCAGCTGATCGATGCCCACCGCCCCGACACCGTGGTCATCGCCGGCTCCGCCTTCTACGACGTGCCCACCGCGCCGAAGCTCTTCGCCTCGGCCGCCCGCAGCGAGCTCGACCCTGATCTCGCCTCCGCGACGGAGCTGCGCATGATCCCCAATCACAAGGAGATCGTCCGCTCCATCGCCCGCGCCGTCGCGCTCGACCCGCTCCTGCGCACGCCGCTTGAGCTGAACACCGCGAAGGTGCGCGCCGCCTAGGCCAGCCCGCACTCCGCACGCAGTTCGGCAAGGTTGCCGTCGTAGAGATACCCGCGCAGCCCTGCCGCCCGTGCTGCGTCGACGTTGCCTTGGGTGTCATCAATAAAGAGCGTGTCTTTGGCATTGGCCCCCAACGCGTCCACCGCGACGTCAAAAGCCCGCTTGTCCGGCTTGACCACGCCAATCTCGCCGCTGAGCACCACCGCGGTGAATTCCTTGAGCCAGCTCTCATTGCGCTCGCGCACCATGCGACCGAGCCCCACCGGAATATTAGACAGCACGCCCACTGCATTGCCCACGCCAAGCAACTCCTGGGCGACTCCCACGACGTCGAGGTCCGGCGCCGTACACGGCTCGAAGTCCTGAGCGACGGCCTCAGAGATATCGAAGTCCGGAAGGCCTAGGCGCACCTGCATCTGGCGCCACCAGCGTTCGTCACTCACCACGCCCGCATCATAGGCCGGGCGCAATTCGTTATACGCCGTCCAAAAAGCGGCCGGATCCTCGGCACCGACGAGACGTAGCAGCGCCTCCTTCGGCTCCGGTGGACGATGACGGAGCAAGACTCCGTAGAAATCAAAAAGATACGTCGACATGCATCCAGATTACGGAAAGCCGCGCAGACTCGCCCCAAACGACAGAGTTCTAGAAACGGAACAAGCGTCCAGGCAGCCCCGTGGGCACGAGCAGCACCGCCACGGCACCCAGCGCCGCGCCTCCCGCATACAGCGGCACGATGGCGTCTGGAATGATGCCCAGCGGCGTGAAGATCACCAAGCCCACGGCGGCAAGCACGAGCGCTCCGCCGACTGACGCAATGGACTTCTGCGGCAGGCTCACCGCAATAAGCGCAGCAAAAAGAAAGAGACCCGCCCCCGCGAAGGGCCCCAGCATGAGTGCCGCACCAAGCAGAAAAGTGCCGAGCGCAATGTGCGTACTGCTCAACGCCGTGCCGACGCCCAAGGCGACGGCGAGCGCGAGGAGCACGACCACGGTCCAGGTTTTCTGCTTCATAGACATATAAAACGCAGTCTCCCACCAACCATGGGGTTGGTGGGAGATATTAGGGCAATCTTGATGGGTTTGTTACCGCATGGTCACTGTCCCTTGACCTTTGTGTATTAGCTCGGCCTTGATGGCCGCGCGTGACTATTATGCGCGGGAGCCCAGAGTAGCGTCGATGCGCAGGAGGCCGGAGCCATCGTTGCCCACGAGCTTGATCTGGTCGATGATCTCGGTGACGGTGTCCTCTTCCTCAATCTGCTCGTCGAGGAACCAGTTCACGATCTGGCGGGAGTCCAGATCCTTGACCTCGTCTGCGGTACGAGCGATCTCGCGGATCTGCTCGGAGACCTTCTGCTCGTGTGCGTAGGCAGCCTCGAAAGCGTCGAGCGGGGTCGCGGCCTTCACAGACGGAACCGGGACATCGGTGAGCTCCACGCGGTAGCCGCGCGCGAGGAGGTGGTTGGCAATCTTCTGAGCGTGCTCGCGCTCCTCCGCAGCCTGAGCGTAGAACCAGTCACGCATGCCCGGGAAGGAAAGATCATCCATCTCGTAGGCCAGCTGGGTGTAGATGAGGGCGGCGCCGTGCTCGTTAATAACCTGTGCGTTCAGCAGGCTCTGCAGCTTCTCGTTCATTGAATATCCTTGCCTTTCGGTACCTGTTCAATAGGTAAATTTCTGTCTTTTCCGACGGCTATCCAACGGGTTTCCGGCGGTATAATCTCCCATAATACAGATATTCAAAAATGCCGCTAGCTAGGTTAGGGTTCCCAAACATGCAGGCCAAAGGCAATTTTGGCCACGGTAACCTAAGTTATCGCGACCTAATCAACGCCCGAATCCACACAAACGGAAGCAATCGAACTAGAGTCGGATGCCCGCCCGCTTGAGCGCATCAAGCACCAAAGGCATCCCTGCCACCGCGGTACCCACGAGCGCCACAACGCCCGCGATCATCCCCACGAGGATGCCGATGCCCTCGCTCGACGGTTCCTCCGAGCTCAGCGTTCCCAACTGCGCGGAAGCCCGGGCAAGTCCCGTCGACTTATGCCCCTCGACTACCCCGGCATCCTTGCCATCAGCAAAGTCCAGCACGAGGTCAACGTCGCCGCCCTCAAGTATCTGACCTTCCTTATAGCGCAGCAGCGAGCCCTCCAGCCCCGCACCCGCGGTGGCCGGGCGATCCTGCGCGCTCACATCGGTCCCAACCGCGATGGGGGCATCGAGGGTGAACGTAACCAGCACGTCATCATCGCCATCCCTGTCGACCTGCGTGCCCTTGTCGCCCGGATCCCCGGACAAAACGTAGTCTCCAACGAGCTCGACCTGCGTGCCTTGCACCTGCAGCTTGAGATCTGAGTAGGTGAGATCGAGGCCGGCCGAGCCGCCCGCGCCCAGGCCTTTGTAGGCCACGATATGCGCCGAACCGTCAAGGACGATGGTGCCGTTGCCGTCCGCATCCAGCGTCGTCTCAGCGACGTTGACCGGAAACAGCAGCTGATTGTCCTTATACGTCGCCCCATCCGTGGTCGTCCAACGGCCAGCCGCTATTGGGCCAGCAAGATGCTCCATAAATGAGGTCTTGATGGGCCAGGCGAATGTACCCGCCGTCAGGTCCTGCGTTGCAGCAGTAGCCGGAACAGCCATTGCAGAGACGATAAGAGCAGATGCGAGAAAAGCAGAAGAGATTTTCTTCACGCGACAGACCTCCAGGTCACTTTAGAAATACAGAGAAAAATAAGAAGGGGGAAGAGAGGAAATAGTGAACCCGGCGCTACGCTGCGCCCGGATACAGCTTCGCTAACTCGGCGAAGACTGCCGAGTTGCACGCAAAAGCGGCCTGTGCCTCGGCGATGAGGGCGGCACGCTGGGCATCAGAAAGCGCGAGCTCGTCGAGCGCCTCGCGGTACGCGCTGCGGTAGGGCGGAATCTTGCCAATCGCCGCGAAGTTATAGAAATTGAGCGCATCCGGGTCGATACCGTAGAGAGCCCCCAGGCGCGCGGCAATAACCTGCCCACCAGAGATATCGCCGAGGTAGCGCACGTAGTGATGGGCAACGACCCGGGGCTCCGATCCCGGCGTATCGAGCGATTCCAGGCGCGCGACGTAGCGTGCGGTGGCGGGAAGGATACGCACCTCGTCGCGCCACTGCGGGCCGTACATTTCCGCGAGGTCGAGTTCCAGCGCATCGCGGCGTTCCAACCGGGGGTCGGCCACCGCTCCGGCGATGCGAGTATCCGCTACCGCGCGGACCGCGCGCTCAAGCGCCTCATAGATAAACCACAACTGCCCAGTAAAGGTGGCGAGTGCCTCTGCGCTGAGCTCACCCGCCATCAAGCGGGTCATAAAATCTGAGCCCTCTGCGCTGGCGTGCGCTCGCGCGGTTTCCTCACGCAGCATCTGCGAAAGCGGCGTCGTGGTCATGGCAACGGTCATGGCCAAATTCCTCCTGATTAAGTAAAGCATGCCTAACCTTAATGTGGATAGACTAAACAAGGCAAGCCTTACATATCAAGACCTATGCCATACTCCATGCCCACAGCGACGCATATTCGACCGAAAGTATGACTTCTCGTTGCACCCCCATGCCCAGGGCACATCTCTCCCCTAGGTTTTAGTCCCCCAAGTTGCCCGAGAGCCGGTCGAGGCGCTGCTGACTGACCGGATCAAGGCCCCGAATATTCACGGTCACGCCGCGCTGCGCGTATTTCTCACGCACCGCATCCATCGTCGCCACAGTCGAGGCATCCCAGACCTGCGCAGCCGACATGTCAATATCGACCTCAGAGACTCCCAGCGTGTAGTCAAAGGAATAGACAAGGTCGTTGGACGAAGCAAAGAAAAGCTGGCCGGTGACGCGGTAGGCGGCACGGGTGGCATCGGAAGCAACGAGCTCGACCTGGGTGAGGTGCGCGACGCGACGCGCGAACGCAATCATGGCCGTGAGCACGCCGGCCACTACGCCCACCGCGAGGTTATGCGTGGCCAGCGTGCCGGCCACGGTGACGAGCATGACGGCGGTCTCCGAGAGCGGCATGCGATGGATGGTGCGCACCGAGTGCCAGTTCACCGTGGTGGCGGCCACAAGCAGCATGACCGCGACGAGGGCCGCCATGGGGATACGTCCGACGGTCTCGCCGAGGACGAGAATAAGAATCAGGAGAAATACTCCCGAAAGCAGCGTGGACAAACGCGTGCGCGCACCCGAGGCCTTTACGCCGATCATGGTCTGCCCAATCATTGCGCACACGCCCATGCCGCCGATAGCTGCCGACAAAATATTGCCAATGCCCTGGCCCAACGACTCGCGCGTCTTATCCGAGTGAGTATCCGTAATATCATCCACCAGTTTGGCAGTCAGCAGCGACTCCATGAGGCCCACCAGCGCCACTCCGATGACATAGGGGGCGATGGTGGTCAGCGTTTCGAGCGTGAGCGGCACATCCGGTACCACCAAGCCCGGCAGGCTCGTGGGCAGCTCACCTTGGTCCGCGACATCGGGCACATCCCACCCGAATGCCATGACGAGGGCGGTGACCACCACGATGGTCACCAGCGGAGCAGGGACGGCCTCCGTCACGCGCGGCCACACGAGCATGATGATGACACCGAGTGCGACGAGCGGATAGACCAGCCACGGGACATCGATGAGGTGCGGCAGCTGGGCGGTGAACATCATGATGCCCAGTGCATTGACGAAGCCGATCATGACAGAGCGCGGAATAAAGCGCATGAGCTTGGCCACGCCCAATACCGCGAGGATGACCTGCAGGATTCCCGCGAGCAGGACCGTCGCGATGACATAGTCGATCCCATGCGAGGCAGACAGCGGCGCGATGACGAGAGCGACGGCGCCAGCGGCGGCCGAAATCATGGCGGGGCGCCCACCGGTAAACGCGATGGAGATTGCCATGATGACGGAGGCGAAGAGGCCCACGCGCGGGTCAAGCCCGGCAAGAATGGAAAAACTCAAGACCTCGGGGATAAGCGCGAGGGCGACGGCGAGGCCGCCGAAGACCTCCATGCGCAGGCGCGCGGGGGAAGAAAAGGCATAGCGAAAGCTCGCGAGCACGCCGGTAGGCGCAGGTGTTTGAAGGGTCACGACAAGTCAGTGTAAAGCTACGGCCTCCGGCACGAAAAACCACGTCAGGCCCCGGTTGCCCGGGGCCTGACGTGGCCTCTATCTCTCTCAAGGTGCATACGCTCCCGGACGGTGTCTCACGCCGTCCGCCCCGCGTAGCTGGGGTATCTCTCTATCTCTCTTATGCGCCTCTCTCAAACGCATGAGTTAAGTATGGGCCATGGACCTGCCGAGGAAATGACATGCGCCTGCGCGTTTCCTGTCTGTTCCTGTCCGTTCACTAGGAAACTGATAACGCGCAGATTACGCGCCTTCCTGATAGGAGCCGTCCGCGGTGATGACGGGAAGCGCGGACCACGCGAAGTTAATCCACTGGTCCGTCTTCTTCCACGAGAAGTCCGGCTCAAAGATGGTGGTGGGCTTGGTGTAGATGACGGCGGAGCGCACCTCGGCGGCGGTTTCCTTGAGCAGGTTGACCACGAGATCAAGCGTCTTGCCGGAGTCCGCGACATCATCGACCACGAGTACGCGCTTGCCTGCGAGCGAATCCATGTCAAGCTGCGGCGACAAGACGAGCGGCTCCGGCAGGGTCTCGCCGATGTCGGTGTAGAACTCCACGTTGATGGCGCCCATGGCTTTAACACCAATGGCATAGCCGATGGCGCCTGCCGGAATAAGGCCGCCGCGCGCCACGCCAACGATGAGCTCTGGGAACCACCCAGAGTCCACAATTTCCTGGGAAAGATAGCGCGACGCCTCGCCGAAAATCTCCCACGTCAAATTTTCACGATCCGGGTGGTACCACTCGGGCTGGGTCATGCAACACACTCCTACAGAGAAGAAAGCTTTCAACTCAGCCTAGTCGTACGTCAGGCTCAACGAAAAGGAACCTCCCCAATCGTGCGCCGCAACTTGCGCGTGCGAAGGCGCTCGGGATTCTCTGCGAGGGCCTCCATCGCGCGCACGGCACACATGACGTGCGCCTCCTTTGAGTTTGAATAGAAAGCTTGCGCGCCCGCTGGCAGCTTGGGCACCGCGTGCAACGGAAGATCCGACACGGACAGCAGCGTGCCGTAGGGGATGCGATATCTGTACCCATTCGCCGCGAGCATGCAGGACTCCATGTCGATGGCCACGGCGGTCGAGCCTCGCAGCCACTCCCACAGCTCGCGCGGGGTCCGCCATTCCCAGTTGCGGTCGGCCGTGGAGAGCACCGTGCCCGTGCGCATGAGTTCGTTGTCGGCGCCGTAGACCTCCTCGACGGCGGCCTCGAGCATGCGCTGGACCTCCGGGATGGCAGGGATGGGAACGTCGACGGGAATGGCGCGATCCAGAATGTGATCATCGCGCTGATAGGCGTTGCCGAGGATGAGGTCGCCGATGCGCATGCGACCGTCGAGGCCCGCGCAGTGACCAATCATGATCCACGCCTCGGGGCGCAACACTGCCAAGGAGTCCGTGATGGTCTTCGCGTTCGAGGGGCCCACGCCGATATTGATCATCGTGATGCCGTCACCGTCCGGCGTCGTGAGATCGTAGCGCGGCATCTGCACTCGGGTCTGGAGGTCTGCGACCTCGACACCCTCGGCGGCATCGGCAGGCACCGTGCGCCCATCCGGTAGAACGAGGGAGTCATAGCGGGACCCCAGCGCGCGCAGGCCAAAGCGCATGAACTCCGTCATGTGCATGCCGTAGTTCGTGAAGAGAATGTACTTCTGGAGCGAGTCGACCTCGATGCCGGTGTAGTGCTCAATGCGCGCGCAGGCGATGTCGAAGCGCTGCGGACCGAAGTGGAACAGCGGCTTGTCGCCCTCGTGGAAGACATCCCAGTGGCCATCGACGATGGCGTCGTGGACCTCGTCGAGCGTGGGCCGCGGAACCTCCGCCGGGCGCTGCTGCGGAACCATCTCGACGCCCTTGATGTACTCGGGTGGGATGCGCACGTCCGAGGGGCCGACAAAGATCTCGCACGGGTAATTCTCGGTGAGCCGAGTGAGCTGTTCCTCAAGGTAGGCGCGCAGGAGGTACGGCTTAGACAGCACAGCGACGTACCGGCCGGACTCATCCACGTATCCGAAAGGCTCGGAGCGGTCGATGGGGCGCCATTCCTTGACGTCGACGACGATCTGGGGATAGACGACGTGCGCGTAGTCCGCGTACTCGCCCTTCTCGAGGCACACGCGGGCGCGCTCACACGAAGATTCGTAGAGGTCGATGAGGCGCTCGACCGCTGCGGGGGCGTCAAGAACAGGCGAAAGCTGGGTCATAGCCCCCGAGTGTATTAGCGATCCGCGTCTTCGGCATCCGCGGCAATTGCCCCCGACAAGCGGTCGAGCTCCGACTTCAGCAGCTGGATATCGAGGCCAGAGGCGGAGAAACGTTCCATCTGGCGCAGCGGAACTTCCTCGGCATGGTCACGCAGCGCCCGCCCCTGGTCTGTCAGCTGCACAACGCGACGGCGCTCGTCCTGCGGATCAATAGCGCGCGTGAGCAAACCTTGCTTCTCCATGCGGCGCAGCAGAGGGGTCAAGGTGCCCGAATCTAGCCCCAGCTCGGCCGAGAGCTCCTTCATCGTCACCGGATCCTCATGGCCCCAGAGCGCTAACATGGTGACGTACTGGGGATAAGTCAGCCTCAGCGGCGCAAGTACGTCCTGGTAAGACCGCTGGACGGCATGGCTCGCTCGGTAGAGGGCGAAGCAGAGTTGTTTGTCCAGTTCCAGAGACGCATGTGGCATGTCCCTAGCATAACGCACTAGGGTTGCGTACAATTAAATTGCGTACAAGGAAATCAACGAAAGGACCCCATCATGGAACCGCTCTACACCACCGAGGCACTTGCAACCGGCGCTGGCCGCAACGGCCGCTCCGTGGTTAAGGATTCTGATCTGGACTTCGATCTGGCTGCTCCGAAGGAAATGGGCGGCTCGGGCGACGGTGTTAACCCGGAGCAGCTTTTCGCCGCCGGCTACGCCGCGTGCTTCCACGGTGCCCTGCAGCTCGTAGCCAAGGGCGAAGGCGCGGACTTGGGCGACTCTTCCGTGGGCGCGCGCGTGTCCATCGGCAAGGACGAGACCTCCTTCGGTCTCGCCGTCGAGCTCGAGGTCACCATTCCGAACCTGCCGCACGATGAGGCCCAGAAGCTCGCAGACAAGGCTCACGAGGTCTGCCCGTACTCCAAGGCCACCCGCGGCAACATCGACGTGAAGGTCTCCGTCGTCGAGGATTAATTTCCGGCTCTCGAGATCGAGACATAACGAAGGCCCGTCAGCTGCGCGCTGACGGGCCTTCTCCCCATGACTAATCTTTCGGCGCTTACCACGAGAAGGAAGTGGAGCGCGACCTTCCTGGCAAGCAACCGCCCGTGATTAGGCAAGGCTTAGTTTATAAACCTTTAGTTGGAGGGTCAAGGGAAAATCGTAAGATTTTCCCTGTACGCCCGGCGCGTGTGCCGTACCCTGGTAGAATGTCGAAAAATTAATGTATTTCAGCACAACCTAGGATGTGTGACATGGCAGTGGATCCCTTCGATCAGCTCAAAGAACCGCTCAGGGAACTCGAGAGTCTTATCTCCGAGGGACTGGGCCGGTTCTGGCGTTCAGACCCCACGTCCCCCACCGTTTCCTATGACAGCACCAAGGGGCTGCCGGAAACTCCCACGGCAGACACCGCCGACTCGCCGCGCTACGGCATTGCCACCCCGGCGCCCGCGAATGCGCTGCGCGAAGAGGTCGCCGATGAAATCGCAGCGCTGCTGCGCGCGAACCGGCGCAGCTTCTTCGACCTGGATTTTCGTAAGTCACGCGAGACAGGCACGAATGACCACGAGGCCGAGACCGCCGCACGACTCGCGTCGCTGCCCTTGGGCGCACGCTTGAAACCCCGCGGCGTCTTCGAGGACGACTGGGCGGCTCGGCCGGACAAGGATCATCCGTGGCCTATCATCCTCATCCACGGCACGACGGATACCAAGGGCGTGTGGCAGCTGCTGGGCTCTGAGCTACGCGAGGACGGCTGGGCCGTCTTCGCGCCCGACTATGGTGCACGCGCAACCGGGTCCATCAGCGCGTCCGCTGACCAGGTTGGCGCCTATATCGACGCAGTCCAAGCGGTCACCGGCGCGGAGCAAGTCGTCCTCATCGGCCACTCCCAGGGCGGCATCGTTGCCCGGTACTGGATGCACCACAATAACGCGGCCGATCGCGTCCGCCATGTCATCTGTCTCTCGGCGCCGAACCACGGGACGACCCAAGGGGGCATCGTCAGCACGCTCGTGGCCAACCGCCGGCAAGAGCATGTCATGCACTCCATCATTGACGCCTACTTCGGGCCTGCCGGCATGGAACAAATTGTGGGCAGCGATATTCTTACCAAGCTCAATGAGGACGGTGACCTCGAGGACGGCGTGACGTATACCTGCGTCGCCACCAAGCAGGACACGATCGTCGTGCCGCCGGAGACGTGCTTCCTTGACCCAGGTGACACCCCAGACGGCACGGTCCGCAACGTCTATGTCCAAGACGTCGATAAACGCGCGGTGGTCCTCCACATGGACATGCCCATGGACAAGCGCGTGCGGGCCATCGTGCGCACCGTGCTCAAGCAGATTGCCCCGAACCTCTCCGCACCGAAATCTGCAGAGAGCCGCGCGCTGGGCCGCTCCCGCTAAAGCTCCAGTGCGTCGAGGAGCTCATCAAAAGCCGGCGCGACCTGCGTGCGCCACAGCGTCGTGGCCTTGGGGTCGCCACGCCCTGGCCCGCCGTTAATCACAGAAACTTCCTTGCCCTGTTTGAGCGCGTCGAGCATGAAGCGATAGCCACTCATCACGGCGAGCGACGAACCGGCGACAAGCAGCGAGCGCGAGTCCGCAAGCACCGCACGCGCGGCGTCCCGCCGCTCCGCCGGAACCGGCTCGCCGAAGTAGACGACGTCCGGCTTGAGCAACTCCGATCCGCAGCGGATGCATGGAGCCATCACGAACTCGTCGACCGCCTGCTGCGACAGCGCGACGTCGCCGTCCGGGTTCACTTGGTCCGCGCGGACGACCCAGCGCTCCAGATAGCCCGGATTCGCGGCAGCGAGCCGGGCGTCGAAGGCCGCACGGTCTTCTGCATACCCGCAGTTCAGGCATACGACATGCTTCATATCGCCGTGGAGCGGGATAAGCGTTTCAGTTCCGGCTTCTTTATGCAGGCCGTCCACGTTTTGCGTCACAATGCCGGAGACCAGCCCGGCGCGCTCCAGCTCCACGAGTGCGTAGTGGGTACGGTTCGGCCTCGCCGCATCCATGACGCGCCAGCCCACGAACGAGCGCGCCCAATAGCGGTGGCTCGCGGCGGCGTCGTAGCGGAATTCCTGATACGTCATCGGCGTATGCCGCGAAAGCGACCCTTGAGGGCCGCGGTAGTCCGGGACGCCGGAATCCGTCGACACGCCTGCTCCTGTGAGGACCATGACCCCGCCGGCGCGCAGTTGCGCCGCGACCCGAGCCGCGGCGTCGGGTGTGGGCGGAGTCGTCTCGCTCACCACCCGCTGGATAGACCGCAGCGCGGAGCGGTGGGCAAGCGCAATGCCCGGATCCTGAAAAGCCATGGCCGCCAGCTTACGCGGGCAGGTGCTCCTCGTAGAGCCAGTCAGAGTCGAGCTCGCCGTGGCGGGAGCACCGCGCGCTCCAGCCATCCGGCCGCACCTGCACGACCATGCGGCGCCCGCACAGCTGGCAGTAGCGCGGCACGTCCAGGCCGGCCGCGGCGGCCGGGTGCAGGTGCGTCACCTCGGCGAAGGGCTCGCCCGTATTGGGATGGAAGACTGGGGCATCCCCGGCCAGCACCGCCGCCGCTAGAGCAGACTGTTCAGGCATTACAGCGCCTTAATCGGCAGATCGATGCGGTGGAGCATGTCCACGTCCTTCTCGATCTGCTGACCGAGCGTCGTGAGATAGTTGCCCGCGATGATCGCGTTGATGCCGCCGAGCAGGCCCTTCTCCGTGCCGTCATCGCCCAGCGACAGCTCGCGGCCGCCGGCGAAGCGCAAGGTCGCAGAGGGCATCGCCAAGCGGAATGCTGCAACCGCACGCAGTGCCTCGCCGAGGGGAACGAGCGGACGGTCCGCAAACGGGGTGCCTGGGCGCGGGTCGAGGAAGTTCATCGGAACCTCGAAGGGCTCGATCTCAGCGAGCTGCGCAGCGAACTCGGCGCGCTGCGCGAGCGACTCGCCCATGCCGATGATGCCGCCGGAGCAGACTTCCATGCCCACCGCGCGGACGTGGTCGAGGGTCTCCTTGCGCTCTTCCCAGGTGTGGGTCGTCACCACGTTAGGGAAGAAGGAGCGGGAGGTCTCCAGGTTGTGGTTGTAGCGCTGGGCACCCATGTCCTTGAGGCGCTGAGCCTGCTCGCGGGTAAGCGTGCCGAGCGAGCACGAGATCTCAATGTCGACCGCGTCGTTGATGGCGGCGATCGCCTCACCGACCTGGTCGAGCAGCGAGTCATCCGGAGACTTCACGGCGGCGACGATGCAGAACTCGGTGGCGCCGGTCTTCGCGGTCTTCTGGGCGGCCTCGACGAGCTCAGGAATATTCAAACGAGCCGCACGCACCGGCGACTCAAACAAGCCCGACTGCGAGCAGAAGTGGCAGTCCTCGGGGCAGCCGCCGGTCTTGATGGAGATGATGCCCTCGACAGAGACGTCGGGACCGCACCACTTCAGGCGGGTCTGGTGGGCGATATCGGCGAGCTCCTCGAGCTGCTCGTCCGGAACTTGGAGAACCTCGAGGAGTTCTTCTTCATTAAGGCCGATGCCCTGCTCGAGGGCCTTGGCGCGCGCGGTATCAAGAATGGTCATGCGGATACCCTAAACAATTTTCCTGAACAGTGTTCAATTTTCTGGTCGTTTTCCGCAAAATTCCCCCGATAAGGGCACAAACCTACAATTGAGCCATGACTCTCTACGACGACACCCTGGAACTTCTCCAAGAACTCATCCGCAACGCCTGCGTCAACGACCTGACCGTGGATTCTGGCTTCGAGGTCCGCAATGCGGACTCACTGGAGAGGTTCTTCGTCGGCTCCGGTGTCGAGGTGCAACGCTTCGAGCCGCACCCCAACCGCACGAGCATTATATTCACCGTGCCGGGCGATCCGGACAAGGAACCGCTCACCCTCCTCGGCCACACGGACGTCGTGCCGGTGGACGCCGAGAAGTGGACGAAGGATCCGTTCGCGGCCATCATCGAGGACGGCAAGCTCTACGGCCGCGGTTCCGTAGACATGCTCTTCATTACGGCAACGATGGCCGCTGTCACCCGCGAGGTCGCCCGCCGCGGCAACCCGGGCGGCACCCTCACCTTCGCCGCCCTCGCGGATGAAGAAGCCCGCGGCGGCCTGGGCGCGCGCTGGTTCGAGCGCGAGAATCCGGGTGCCATCAACTGGAAGAATTGCCTGTCGGAGACCGGCGGCAGCCACCTGCCCGGCGGCGTCGCCGTCATCGTCGGCGAAAAGGGCGCCGCCCAGCGTCGTATCCACGTCCACGGCGACGCGGGACACGGCTCAACCCCCTACAACAAGGACTTCGCAATCGTAAAGATTGGCGAGGTCGCCCGTCGCATCGCGGAGGCGGATCTCCCGATCGCGAACGACGACATTTGGCAAGGTTTCCGGGACTCATTTAACTTCAGCGACGAGGACGAGCAGCTCATCAATTCCGGCGACTTCTCCCCCTTCGGTAACCTCTCCGCGTTCGCGCATGCGTTTTCGCACACGACCATCTCTCAGACGGTGCTGCGCGCTGGTGGCGCCATCAATGTGCTGCCCTCGCATGCGTACCTGGAAATGGATATCCGGCCGCTACCGGGACAAACTCAGAACGAGGTCGACGAGATGCTCCGCGCGGCCATCGGCGATATCGACGTCGAAATCGAGCACCTCATCAACGAGGACGCCACGGTCTCCCCGACCACGGGCCCGCTGTGGGACACCCTCGTCGAGACCGTCGGTGAGTTCTTCCCCGGCAAGGACGTCGTCCCCACGCTCGCGACCGGCGGTTCCGATCTCCGCGTCGCACGCCGCCTGGGCGGCGTGGGCTACGGTTTTGCGCTCCACGCGCCAGAACGCGACCTTGCGACCGCCAACGCGGAGCTCCATAGCCACGACGAGTGCCTGCACTTGGAAGACCTCGAGCTTACGGTCAAGGCCTACCAACGCGTCGTGGAGAAATTCTTGGGCCTCTAGCGCAGGGCCTCTAACGCAGGGCCTCTAGCGCAGACACAGGGAGGGGCCACCCGTCTGGAAGAACAGGCAGGGGCTCCACCCGCGGGCGGCAATAACCCCAGAAACCTCGTCCCATGCAGCCGAAGAAAGCTGCGGCGTGCGCGAAAGCACGAAACCGGCCGTTTTACCGGGCGAGCCGACGAGTGCCACCGTCTTATCCGCGTTAAACCAGGTCACACGGTAGTTGGGGGCGCCATTTTTGTCCTGGAACGGCACGTTATCGAAAGCAACACGGAGACTGGCGGGGCTCTTCACCGTGGCAGAGCCTTTCACTACGGAAGGCTGTCCCCACGGAGTATCGCAAGAATTCGTCACGCCGATAGTCTTTGAGTTGATGAGCGCGTACTCCGCCTTGGCATTACGCACGCACTGCGCCTGGAAGGGCTGCGGCGTGGCAGCCACCTGGTGCCACGTTCCCACAAAAGACTCCAGATCGACACCGCCCTCTACTTCCGGCAGCTCACCAATCACAGAACCCAGAGCCTGCGAGCTCAAGTCATTGGGAAAACTGCTCTGCGGTGTCGCCTCCTGTGCAGTGGCTAGTGAACCTCCTGCCAGTGTGAGAACGGCCGCCGCTACACTACTGATAATCCGACGAATGTACATAACCTTACTTGGCTCTTCCGGTTTTAGAGTGCATTGATTAGTTCGCCGGGGGTTCGGGCGTGGCACAAGATATTGGGGTCCTTGGCT